>NZ_LPWE01000003.1 GCF_001723355.1 Methyloceanibacter stevinii
CGCCGGTCAGGACCGCGATGTCCTGCAGCATGGCCTTGCGGCGATCGCCGAAGCCCGGCGCTTGACGGCCGCGACCTTCAGCCGCCGCGCAGCTTGTTGACCACGAGCGTGGCCAGAGCCTCGCCCTCGACGTCTTCAGCGACGATGAGGAGCGGACGGCCCGACTGCACAACCGCTTCGAGCAGCGGCAGGATGGACTGAAGATTGGAGAGCTTCGCCTCGTTGATGAGGATGTAGGGGTTCTCCAACTCGACACGCATCTTGTCGGCATCGGTGATGAAGTAAGGGGAGAGGTAGCCGCGGTCGAACTGCATGCCCTCGACGACCTCGAGCTCGGTGTCGAGGCTCTTGGCTTCCTCGACGGTAATCACGCCGTCATTGCCGACCTTCTGCATGGCTTCGGCGATGAAACGGCCGATCTCTGCGTCGCCATTGGCCGAAATAGTGCCGACCTGGGCGATCTCGTCGTTGGAAGTTACCTTCTTGGCCTTCTCCTTCAGCGCCTCGACGACCTTGCCGACGGCGAGGTCGATGCCGCGCTTCAGATCCATCGGGTTGGAGCCGGCGGCGACGGACTTCGCGCCTTCCTTGACGATGGCCTGGGCGAGGACTGTGGCGGAGGTGGTGCCGTCGCCGGCCTCGTCGGCCGTCTTAGAAGCAACCTCGCGCACCATCTGGGCGCCCATGTTCTCGAACTTATCCTCGAGCTCGATGTCCTTGGCGACCGTCACACCGTCCTTGGTGATGCGGGGCGCGCCGAACGACTTCTCGAGGACGACATTGCGGCCCTTGGGGCCGAGCGTCACCTTGACCGCGTTAGCCAGAATGTCGACGCCGCGAAGCATCTTCTCGCGCGCGTCTTGGCCAAATTTCACATCTTTTGCAGACATGTGGTTTTCACTCCTTGAAACTTTGTCCGCTTGCCCCGCCCCGCGTTTGCGGCAGCGCTCAAGCGGCAGAACAGACTGCGATTGGCCGATCGGCCAGTCTCTTGCCTACGCGGCCTTCTTCTTCGAGGCGGTGGCTCCTTCGAGGACGCCGAGAATGTCGCTCTCCTTCATGATGAGAACGTCGTCGCCGTCGATCTTGACCTCTGTGCCCGACCATTTGCCGAACAGCACGCGATCGCCAACCTGGACGTCGAGCGGCTGAACCTGACCCTTGTCGTCGGCGCGCCCGGGCCCACGGCTACGACTTCACCCTGCTGCGGCTTTTCCTTGGCCGTGTCGGGAATGATGATGCCGCCAGCGGTCCGTTCGTCCTCATCGATCCGGCGCACAACGACGCGGTCATGCAATGGACGAAACTTCATCTTGCTTACTCCTCCAGAGAGATTGTCCAAAAATTGTCGTGAATCGAGGGCGTTACCCGAGAACCGGGTCCCTCTCGCACGCTATGTAGATGGGCTTCTTGGCACTTTCAAGGTGGGAGTGCCAAAAAATCAGCACTCCCTGTCGTGTGCTGCCAATATGCTGATATTGCTCAATAAATCGTCTGGACGAGGGTGCGGGACGGTCCTAGCATCGACGAGTCAAGAACGCGACGAAAATGGGGGACGAGAACCGATGGATCAGGCCTTCGCCAATCAAATGGCTGGGTATTCTCTCACCACGGCCGAAATTCTCTACCGCTTGCCCGACCACCGGGAGCTTCTGCAGAGCTACGTCTGGCAGGATTTCGATCTCGCGCCGCGCTTCCCGCGGCTCTCCGAGTTCCTGGATTTCTGGCGCACCAGTCTGGACGGGCCGCTCTACCGGGTGCGCGTGGCGCACAAGGCGCTGATCTCGCCCACGGAGTTCAGCTTCGTCGCGGGTGAATTACAGGTCCACTAGGGTCGCTAGTCCGGCATCCGCCGCTCGCCTTCATGCCCACACCATGGCAAGCTCCCAACCGCGCTAGGTGCGGTCGTGGGGCATTGGGAGGGGCGACATGTGGCGATTCATCAAAGGATTCTTTTCCGGCATTCTGATCGGGCTGGTGCTGGGCCTCGGCCTCGGCATCTTCTTCTTCCCGTACCTGTTCCCGCCGCCGGACGCGATGGAGACACTCAACCGCAATGAGGCGGGCGCGCTCGTCGCCAAGGGCACGTTCATCCACGCCAATCCGTCAGACCCCGTCCATTACGGCAAAGGCGACGTCAGCGTTTATCCGAAGACGGTGTTTCTCGGCCAAGACTTCGAGGTCGGGCCCGGCCCCGACTATCACGTCTATCTGGTGCCCAAGGCCGATATTCGGTCGTCGGACGACGTGAAGGATACGATGTACGTGGACCTCGGGCGTCTGCGCGCCTTCAAGGGCAGCCAGAACTACGCGATCCCCGCGGGCGTCAACCTCAAGGACTTTCCGTCCGTGGTCATCTGGTGTCAGCAATTCGGTGTGCTGATTTCGCCGGCGGACCTCACGTTCGAACAAGGCGCGTGATCCTCTCGAGCGGCTGAGACGTGCCGCTCGAAGCGAAAACTGGGACGCGAGAGCAAAATCTCGTTAACGGCCCTTAACGTTCTGGATAGGGCGCTCCTGTATCAAGCAAGTTCAACCTCTTCTAACGAGAGGCGATGATGGCTATCGATACTCTTTCGTCTGACGAACTCTGTGCGGCAATCGCCGAACTCGACCGCTGCAGCTACAACCACGATCAGTGGCTGGAGTCGCTGATGGGCACACTCGTTTGCGCCCTGCCGCCGGACGAGCGTGACATCGACGACAATCCCCATCGTAAGTGCCGCCTTGGCCAGTGGTATTACTCGGAGGCGAAGCAGCCTCTTGCCCTCTCGAACCGTCCGGGCTTTGCGGAACTCGGAACGGCGCATGAGCGGATGCACTGCTATGCGGCTGACATGTTGCGTTCCACCGCCGCCGGCGAGCGGGTCACGATTCAGCAGTACCAGCGCTTCATCGCCGCGCTCAAGAACATGCGACTGGAAATCGCCGCGCTGAGACAAGTCATGGAGGATGCGCTTCAGGCGGTCGATCCGTTGACGGGCGTGCCTGGACGGTTTGGCCTCCTGTCGAGACTGCGCGAGCAGCAAGCCCTCGTGGAGCGCTGCGCGCAATCCTGCTGTGTCGCGATGATGGATCTGGACCACTTCAAAGCCGTCAACGACGCGTTCGGACATGCCGCGGGCGACCATGTCCTGAAGGCGTGTACGCACCACATGGCGCGCGGCTTGCGGCCTTACGATCAGCTGTTCCGGTATGGCGGCGAAGAGTTCGTGGTCGTGATGCCTGAGACCACGATCGAAGAGGGGTTGGCCATCATCGATCGGCTCCGTGGTGAGCTCGCGGGCGTTCCCCAAGATATCGGGTCAGACGAGCCTGTTCACGTGACGGCCTCTTTTGGCGTCACGCGCCTTGAGCCGGGTGTTTTGGTGGAGACATCCATCGCCCGCGCCGACGAGGCGCTTTACGCCGCGAAAGCCGCGGGGCGAAACCGAGCGCTCGTCTGGGATCCAGCCATGGACGGCCACCAGCCTGCGTCCTCGCGGAGTGCGTGAGGTGTGAAGCGCTGCCGGGCCGAAGCGTCCTAGGGCCGGCGCGTCAAGCGCCTGCGACACCCCGGCGTACAGCAGGCGGGAGCCTGGGGCTCAGCGGAGACATTCCGACAGATGATCGTCTTCATCGAGGCGATCGATCTCCATGCCCTTGAAGTCGTTTCGGGAGACGACCCCGAAAATCGTGTGGTTCTCCACCACGGGAAGGTGGCGGATGCCCCGGTCGCTCATGGTGCGCAGGGCGTCGACGGCGCTGGCCGCGGGACGCGCGGTCACAGGGTTGGGCGTCATCGCTTCGATCAGGGGCGTGGCGTCGGCGCTCTTGCCTTCGGCAAGTACGCGTACGGCATCGCGGCCGGTGAAAATGCCGATGAGCCGGCTGTCTTGATCGATCACGAGGACCGACCCCTTGCGACGCTCCCACATGCACTGGCAGGCTTCCCGGACTGGTGCATGCTCCCTGAGTGCCAGGAGCCTCTGGTCCCCCAAGATGTCGGCGAGCCTTCTGTTGGTCATGGTGCCCTCCAATCTTCAGGAACCGAGGAGGCTAGCACGTTTTGCGGCTGCGACACATTGATGCGGAACAAGGTGCGGGTACTGCCTAATGCCACAGTCGGCGACAGCAGCCCCAGCCGGCTGTGCCGCCGACGATGGGCCAAACGCTAGGATCTCCGCGCTCTCAGGGATGCTCACTCTGGTTCGAGAGAAATTCAGCCAGCGTGTCGTAGACGAGGCGGATGCGGCGGCTTGTGTAGAGCTCCCGGTGCGCGACGAGCCAGGTCGGAAACCTCATGGGCGCCATGTCCGGAAAGACGGGTTCCATGCCCGGTGTCCTGGCGGCGACGGCGGCGGCCATGAGGCACATGCCGAAGCCCTGGCGCGCCATCTCCCACATGACGAGGGCGCAGTCTGTGCCGAACCGGAAGTTCTCCCGTGCGGGCGAGATGCCGAACCGGCCGAGATAGTTCACCATCTCCTGCTGGTTGTTGCTGCCGATGAAGTAGTGCCCCTCCAGGTCCGCCGGCGAGCGGGGGCGTCCGTACTTGCTGAGATAGCGCTTCGACGCGTAGAGGCTGCCGTCGCTTTCGTTGACGAGCCGCCCGACAAGGTCCGGCTCATGCGGGCGCACATGGCGGATCGCGATATCGGCCTCGCGCCGCCTCAAATCGCGCAGCTCGTTCGAGGCGACGATATCGATTTCCAGGTTGGGCGCGAGTTCGTGCAGGCGCTCGATGACGGGCGGCAGGAAGTACACCGCATACATGTTCGTCGCGGTCACCCGGACCACGCCGTCGATGGCCTGGCTGTGTCCGGACGCTGCCAGCGAGACGCGGTGTGCCGCGTCGCCCATGACCCGGACATGATCGAGAAGCTCAAGGCCCGAAGGGGTCAGTTCGAGCGTGCGGCCGATCCGTTGAAACAGCATGACGCCGAGATCCTCCTCGAGCGCCGCGACCTGACGGCCAAGAGTCGGCTGCGTCAGCCCCAGGACCCGGGCCGCGCCGGAGAACGAGCCTTCCTCGGCGGTCGCGAGAAAGGCACGGACCTGATTCCAGTCGAAGGAGATGGCCTGCCAGTTCATGCAAATTTGCATACACAAACTGCGAATTTTGACAATTCACATTTCAGATTTGCATGGCACTCTGCGTTCACGAAAGGAGCCCATTCATGGTTCACGCAGCACAGTTCTGGGACGCCCAGGCGGAGAAATATTCAAAACAGCCGATCGCGAACGAGGCGGCCTATAACGCCACGCTCGATCGTACGCGGTACTACCTGGACGAGGATCAGCGCGTCTTGGAAGTGGGTTGCGGAACGGGCAGCACGGCGCTGCGTCTCTGCGACAACGTCCGCGAATATGTGGGCAGCGATGTCTCCAGCGGCATGATCCGCATCGCGAGCGAGAAGGCCTTCGAAAAGGGCGCGCGCAATGTCGCCTTCAAGACCGCAGCCGTCGGCGAGATCGCCGATAAGAACACGCCGTTCGATGCGGTTCTCGGCTTCAACCTCTTGCACTTGCTGCCGACGCTCGACGAGGACTTGAAACGGATCGCCTCCGTGCTGAAGCCCGGCGGTCTGTTCATCTCCAAGACCTTTTGCGGCCTCGGTCCCAAGGCGCCGCTGAAGTGGCGGCTGATGAAGATCGTTCTGCCGATCCTGCAGGCTCTGGGAAAGGCGCCCTATGTCCGGTTCCAACGCGAGGCGGAACTCAGGGAGCAGATCGAGGCGCACGGATTCGAGATCCTCGAGACGCGGCACTTCGTGACCGATGTCTCCGTGCCCTTCATCGTCGCGCGCAAGCTCGCCTGATCTCATCAGGCGCCAGGTCTCCTACTGACGCCAAGTGTGTTCCTGACGCCCAGTGTCTTTGCGTTAAAAAAATAGCCGGGTTCAGGCCCGGCTATTTTCATATTCGCGATGAGGCATGTGCGCCGCTAGCGCGCTTCCGTTGCGGCTTCGCGGTGCGGGCCGAAATCGTATTCGTAGATGTGCGCGTGTTCCTTCTCCAGAACCGGCCGCAGATCCGCGAACGCATCCTTGTATTTGTAGAAGGGGATGCGCGGGAACAGGTGATGGATCAGGTGGAAGTTCTGGAACAGGTAGAGCCAGTCCACGACCGGCTCGATGATCTTGCCGTGCACCCAGAAGACGTTCGTGTCGCGATAGCGTTCGCGCACCTTGTGCGGCTTATGGGGCAGATAGGCGAAGAAGTAGATGATGAGCGCCGACGCGAAAATGTGCGGCAGGACCCACAGCATCAGAACTTCGCGCCAATAGCCGATCACGCAGAGCCCGATGATGACCGCGTAGTAGAGGCCGTTCATCAGGGCGATTTGGATCGAGAGGCTGCGCATGCCCGGGACCTGCGGATGGAAGGCAATGTGGCGCCAAAAATAGTTGTGGTAGACGAACACGATCGTCAGACAACGCCAAACGAGCAGGAACGGGTTGTTCACCGCGACCCAATGGTCGGGATCGAGCTCCGGATCGTTCGTCTCCCGGTGATGCGCCAGATGCATGTAGCGGAAGGCCTTGTATTCGTGCAGCAGGATCGTGCCGCACACATAGCCGACGAGATGGTTCAGCCATAGATAGCGAGAGTGCTTGCCGGCGATATTGCCGTGGCAGGCCTCATGCAGCGGCGTCTGATCCGCGTAGAGAATGAGGCTGTTGAGGATCAGTCCGAGCCAGAGGGGGATGATGCCGAGCGTTCCCAGCGTGCACACGGCCACGAACGATGCCACGATGCCGATCGCCAGAAACACGGTCGGCCAGGCCACCATGCCTTGATAGGGCCGGATCTTCTTTAGGGCTTCTCGGTCTGCTGGGGCGTTTGGCTGGTCGCGGGAGATTTCAGTGATCGCGGGTTCGGCGACAACGGAAACGGACATGGGCTGCAACAGTCCTCGGATTCTTGAGCTTCGATTTTTTCTAACACCGTCAAGACGGTAGTCGCGGCGTTGCGATACGACTTTGCGTCAAGACAACAAAACACGGCGGCTGGCAACAAAATATGGCAAGCCGCGCTGAACGCGTTCGGACACGTTCGTAATTTTGGGCCGTGACGGCATCGCGTTCAAGACGCAATGAATGTCAGTGTCATTAAGGGTTGATGAAAAGAAACCAGCAAACCAAATCAGCACGTTAGTGCGATCTCGATTGGCGCAAGCCGTGCCGCGCACGGCCCCGCGGGAAATTCCATGTGGCGCGCCTGCAACAGCCCGCCGGCTGTGGTCCGGCGGGCTGTGCTGCATCAATCGATATGGGTTCAACCGATGGATCTAGCGGCAGAAATGCTCGTATCCGTCGTAGCCGACAAAAGTCCCCGACCGAGGATTGAAGCTCCGGTAGCGGGACGAGCAGTAGGCATACCAATCCTGCGTCCAGGGCTCCGGACGGTAGCCCACGGGCCGCGCCGGCGGGGTCACGTAGACCTCCTTGGGGGTAAGCGCGCTGCCGATCACCGCGCCGGCGGCAAGGCCGACAAGTCCGGCGCCGAGCGCGTTGATATTGCTGCCGCCGCCACGACGGCCGTAATAGTTGTTCTGGACGTAGGGACCGCCGGGGCCGCCCCGCCAACCCTTGCCATGACCGTGGCCATGGCCGCGTCCGGCTTCCGCCGGAGCCGCCGCCACCAGAGCGAAGACTGCGACGAGCGCAGCGACAAATGCAAAATACGATTTCCGACCCATCATGTCTGTTCCTCGGATGTGGCGCCGTTGCCTCCGGGCGCCGTGAAGGTTGAAAGACCCCCCAGATCCGTGGGGCAATCTGCCCCCCGTTCATGGCACTCTAGGGGCGGACACATGAACCTGGCCTGAACGTTGGCGGGCTGGCTAAGTTCCCTTGCGGGCAAGAAAAAACCGCCGGGCCCCGTGTGGGGCCGGCGGTTCTCTAAAGCCTGCTGGCGCTTCTTAGAAGCGCGCGGCGATATGCAGTTGGGCAGTCCTAGGCGCTATTGCGCAGCCTGGATGTTCGCTGCCTGCTTGCCGCGGCCGCGGCGGTCGTCCTCGATCTCGAAGGAGACTTTGTCGCCTTCGTTCAGGGGCGGCATGCCAGCGCGCTCCACAGCGGAAGCATGAACGAACACGTCCTTGCCGCCGTCTTCCGGCTCGATGAAGCCGAAGCCGCGAGTGTGATTGAAGAATTTGACGGTGCCATTGACACGAGACATTTCGGGGGAGTCCTTTCCCGTTCGCTAGTTTTAAAATAACGGGCCACATGACCCCTTCGCTTGAGGCGTTCTCTAAGGAGTCCCCCAAGGAAGAAGCCCATGGCGTCTTCAGATGTCAGGAAAGGGTCGTGCTCTTGGCTACGTTCGTCGCTTACCGTCGTCTTCGTCCACGCCCAACAGCAGGCGCCCGGTGCCCCTAAACATGCGGCATTCTGGCACTTTTGGCAAGCGTTTTTGAGCCGCTCCCAGGCCGCTGACCCTTGCGGGCAAAGGGTTTCCGGGGCGTTAACCAAAACCTGTACGGCAGATGAACGGCCCTCTCAGATTGGGTTCAGCCGCCCCTCACTAAACTGTTCCTACGACGCGCGGAAAGGACGCGCGCCGGTGCCAAGGAAGGGAACAGGTTATGGGGAACATCACGGGGAAGAAGATCGCAGGTTTCGCGCTGGCGTTTGTCGCTCTCGCAGCCATCGCGATCGCCGCCGGCATCCTCGCCGACGCCCAGGCCGCCAGCCAGTTCGCCGACAACACTCCGCTGATGTACGCCGGTATCCGGGGGTAGGGCGCCGCTAAGGCCACATGACCAGGGGTGGCATGGAGGACAGGATCGCGTCCACATTGCCGCCGGTCTTCAGCCCGAAGATCGTGCCCCGGTCGTAGAGCAGGTTGTACTCCACATAGCGCCCGCGCCGGATCAGCTGCTCGGTGCGGTCTTCCTCGGTCCAGGGTGTGCCGATATTGCGGGCCACCAGTTCCGGATAGATGCCGACAAAGGCCTTGCCCACGTCCTGGGTGAAGGCGAAGTCCGCCTCCCAGTCGCCCGTATCCAGATAGTCGTAGAAAATGCCGCCGATGCCGCGCGGCTCCTTGCGGTGCTTGAGGTAGAAATACTCGTCGCACCAGTCCTTGAAGCGTCGGTAATCGGCGGACGGCTGGCCCTCGCAAGAGGCCTTCATGGCCGCATGAAAATCCAACGCATCCGGGTCCTCCTGGACGCGCCGCCGGTTCAGCACGGGGGTGAGGTCGCCGCCGCCGCCGAACCAGCCCTTCGAGGTCACCACCATGCGCGTGTTCATGTGGCCCGTGGGGGCGTTGGGATTGGTCGGGTGAGCGATGAAGGACATGCCGCTCGCCCAAAAACGGGGATCCTCTGCCGCGCCCGGGATCTGGCCCGCGAACTCCTTCGGGAATTCTCCGTGGACTGTGGATGTGTGGCAGCCGACCTTCTCGACACGCGGCCCGACATCAGGGACATGACCCCGCCGCCGCCTTCCTCGCGGGTCCACGGGGTGCGGGTGAAGCGGCCGGCCTCTTTGCCCTCGCAGCCGGGCGCCCCTTCGGCCGCATCCTCGACGGCTTCGAGCGCGGCCAGCATGCGGTCGCGCAGCTCCTCGAACCAGCGGCTCGCCCGGTCCTTATTGGCTTCGAAGTTGTTCTTCGACGTGGGTTTTTCCGATCCTTGCGCGTCCATGACTTCCCGTTCGATGACGTTTTCTTCTTGCATGATCCATCTACCTTACCGGTTCGTATCCGTCACATGGATGCATCATGTCGTTGCCACCATTGGCGCCCCCTTGATCTTCATCAGGAATTACCTGCGCCAATTTGACCACTGTGTCTGCTGGACAACATCCCACCGCAATGACAGAAAACCGCCATGAATCGCGTTGCACCGCAGCGCGTGGCTGGGCAATAACAAGCCTGCGGCACGCTGGGTGCCCTTTTGTTGGGCAACAACAGAATTTCGGCACGCACCGTGCCATAACTAAGAGAGCCGAGAGGCTGGGCTTTTGCTCTCTTCGGCTCCATCAAATTAGGAGCGTTTGGCTTCATGGCCAATTCAGACAGTTCCACCGATCCTTCCTTTGTAGATGACGACGATCCGTCCCGGCGCGACGTGATCCTGATCGGCGCCGGGGCCTTTGCGGCCATTGGCGGCGCGGCCGTATTGTGGCCCTTGCTCGATCAGATGAACCCCGATGCCTCGACTCTGTCGCTGGCCTCGATCGACGTGGACCTTGCGCCTGTCGAAGAAGGCCAGGCCATCACGGTCATGTGGCGCGGCAAGCCGATCTTCATCCGCCATCGCACGGCCGAGGAAGTCGAGGCGGCCAAGGACGTGAAGCTGAGCGAATTGCCCGATCAGTTGGCGCGCAACGCCAATCTGGCGGACACGGCGCCCGCGACCGACACGAACCGGGCCGCGACCGACAAAGAGCCCTGGCTCGTCATGATCGGCATCTGCACCCATCTCGGCTGCATTCCGCAAGGCCAGTCGGTCGGCTCGTACAAGGGCGAGTATGGCGGCTGGTACTGCCCCTGCCATGGTTCGCAGTACGACACGGCGGGCCGCATTCGCAAAGGTCCGGCGCCGGAGAACATGTACATCCCGCCTTACGCCTTCACCTCTGACACCAAAATCAAGATCGGATAGGGCGGATCATGGCGCACGAATCGACTTACAAGCCCTCGACCGGCATTGAGCGCTGGCTCGACACGCGTCTGCCCGTTCCGCGGCTGATGTACGACCAGTTCGGGGTCTTCCCGATGCCGCGCAACGTCAACTATTGGTGGACGTTCGGCGCGATCCTGAGCTTCATGCTGGCCGTGCAGATCGTGACGGGCATCGTGCTCGCCATGCACTATGTGCCGACCACGGACGGTGCGTTCGAGTCCGTCGAGAAAATCATGCGCGACGTGAACTGGGGCTGGCTGCTGCGCTACACGCACGCCGTCGGCGCCTCCATGTTCTTCTTCGCCGCCTTCGTCCATACGTTCCGCGGGCTCTATTACGGGTCCTACAAGGCGCCGCGCGAGATCCTGTGGATGCTCGGTGTGCTGATCCTGTTCCTGATGATCGCGACGGCCTTCATGGGCTACTCGCTGGTCTGGGGTCAGATGAGCTTCTGGGCGGTGACGGTGATCACCAACCTGTTCACCTCGCTTGACACCCTGATCCCGGGGCTCGGCACGACGCTGGTGCAGTGGATCTGGGGCGGGTTCTCGGTGGGCGAGCCGACGCTGAACCGGCTCTTCGCGCTCCACTATCTGTTCCCGTTCATCATCGCGGGCGTCGTGGTTCTGCACATTTGGGCGCTGCATATTCCGGGCAGCAACAATCCCACGGGCGTGGACGTCAAGACGAAGGCCGACACGCTGCCGTTCCATCCTTACTTCACCATCAAGGATGGCTTCGCGGTCGTGCTGTTCTGCCTTCTGTTCGGTGTGTTCCTGTTCTACGCGCCGAACTATCTCGGTCACACGGACAACTACATCCCGGCCAACCCGCTGCAGACGCCGCCGCACATCGTGCCCGAATGGTACTTCCTGCCGTTCTACGCGATTTTGCGGGCCATTCCCGACAAGCTGCTCGGCGTCATGGGCCTGATCGGCGCGATCGTGGTGCTGTTCTTCATTCCGTGGCTCGACACGTCGCGCATCCGCTCCGTCAGCTACCGGCCGATCTTCAAATGGTTCTTCTGGCTGTTCGTGATCTGCTGCATCGCGCTCGGCTATTTCGGCTCGCAGGCGCCGGAAGGCTGGAAGCTTCTTTGGGGGCGCATCTGCACCTTCTACTACTTCGCCTTCTTCCTGATCATCATGCCTGTCGTCGGACTGATCGAGAAACCGAAGAGGCTGCCGGGCAGTATCACCTCGTCGGTGCTCGGAAAGAAGGATACGAGCGCCAGCGGGGGGACTGCGTGATGCGGAACGTCATGAAACTGTTTGCCGCCATTGCGGTTCTCGCCATCGCGCTTCCCGGCATCACCCATGCCGCAGATGACGGCCATGGCACGGCGATAGAAGCGCAGGAGTGGTCGTTCGGGCCGCCCTTCGGTCACTTCGACCGGGCGCAGCTGCAGCGCGGCTACAAGGTCTATCAGTTCGTCTGCGCGAACTGCCACTCGATGGACCTGCTGTCCTACCGCAATCTCGGGCAGCCGGGCGGTCCTCAGTTCTCGGAAGCGGCGGTCAAGGCGCTCGCGGCCCAGGCCCAGATCTCGGACGGCCCCAACGACAAGGGCGAGATGTTCCTGCGTCCGGCCAAGCCATCCGATCGCTTCAAGGCGCCCTATGCGAACGAGCAGGCCGCTCGTAACGCCAATGGCGGGGCTCTTCCGCCGGACCTGTCGGTCATCGCCAAGGCGCGCCCCGGCGGGCCGGACTATCTCTACGCGCTGATGACCGGTTACGAGGACGCGCCGCACGACATGAAGATGAGCAAGGGCATGCATTACAACGCTGCCTTTCCGGGTCATCAGATTGCCATGCCGAGCCCGCTGTCGGACGGCGTCGTGGAGTACACGGACGGCACCGAGCCCACGGTCAAGAACTACGCGAAGGACGTGTCCGCCTTCCTGATGTGGGCGGCCGAGCCCACGCTGGAACAACGCTACAAGACCGGCGCGCGGATCATGATCTTCCTGATCGTCTTCGCGGTGATCATGTTCCTCGCAAAGAGGGTGGTCTGGGCCCCGATCCACAGGCGCGACCACGCGGCTCAGCACGCAGCCAAGACCGCAGCCAAGACCGATACCTAGGACGCGATCGATGCTGCGGGCGCTCGTCTTTTTCTGGATCGCGCTCGTCAGCTTCGCGGCCGTCGCTCAAGACGACGGCGAGAACGGTGGTGAGCCCGCGCCCGACGGCATGGTGCTGCTCACCGTCGGCGGACTGGTGGGCAAGACCAATCGCAGGGCGTTCGATGAGAACCGCGACAGCGCGCTGGCCAAGCTGAAGGTCGATTTCAAGAACGCGTTTGCCTTCGACCGGAAGATGCTGCTCGCGCTGCCGCAAGGGACGGTCACGGCTCTAACCCCGGAGCTCGGAAGCGAGGCGGTCTTCAAGGGGCCGTTTCTGCAAGACGTCCTGGTCGAGATCGAAGCCGCCAAGGTCAAGACGCGCTTCGTCGCGACGGACGGGTACAGCGGCTATCTCTTGCCTGAAGACATAGACGGATCGGACTATATTCTCGCGCTCGAGGCCGACGGGAAGCCCCTCGGCCTGAACGGGCAGGGGCCGCTCTGGCTCATGAACACGCGCAAAGAGGGCGAAACAGTCGGAAAAGACAATCGCGGCAGCCATGTCTGGGCCTTGGTCTACATGCATGTAGGCGACTGAGTTTGGCCGGACCCAGGGTAGGGCAGGGGGCAGGGCAAAACACCGCCGCATCTTCATTCACCGAGAGGGACGTATGACAAAAGCAGTGCTCGGCATTATCGGCGGGTCGGGTCTCTATGACCTGCCGGGACTTGAGAACGTGCGTGAGGAGCGCATCGAGAGCCCTTGGGGAGATCCGTCGGGCGCGCTCCGGTTCGGCGACATCGGCGGCCTGCCGATCGTCTTCCTGCCCCGTCACGACAAGGGGCACCGCCTGTCGCCCACCGACATCAACTATCGTGCGAATATCGACGTCATGAAGCGGGCAGGGGTCACCGACCTCATTTCCCTGTCGGCCTGCGGCTCCTACAAGGAGGATCTGCCGCCGGGCACATTCGTGATCGTCGACCAGTTCGTGGACCGCACCCACAACCGCGCCACATCGTTTTTCGGCACGGGCTGCGTCGCCCATGTGTCCATGGCCCATCCCACCTCACCGCGGCTTCGCATGCGCATCGCCGAAGCGGCCGAGGCCGAGTCCATCCCGTTCGTGCGCGACGGCACCTATGTGTGCATGGAGGGTCCCCAGTTCTCCACGCTGGCCGAGAGCCTCACCTACAAGGGGCTGGGCTATTCGGTGGTCGGCATGACGAACCTGCCCGAGGCGAAGCTCGCCCGCGAGGCGGAGCTCTGCTACGCGACCGTGGCCATGGTCACCGATTTCGATTGCTGGCATCCGGACCACGACGCGGTCACGGTGCAGGACATCATCCGCGTGCTCACGGCCAACGCGGAGAAGGCCGCGCGCCTCGTGGGCCGGCTCGCCCGCGACTTCCCGCGCGAGCACGAGTCTTGTCCCGCCGGCTCCGATCGTGCGCTCGACACCGCCATCATCACGGCGCCAGAAGCGCGCGACCCGGAGCTCCTAAAGAAGCTCGATGCGGTCGCCGGGCGTGTGCTGGGGAGTTGATCGCTGGAAGAGAACTCAGCAATGTTCTGAGTTATGAGACCAAAAAGCCATCAGACCGGTGACATCGGGGTGAACTTCATCGAGAAGGTCTTCCTCGAAGAGGGCTGGATAGTAAATCGAATTTATTCTGACTACGGAGAGGACCTATCTCTTCAGCCCGTATCGGAGGGCGCAGTCGAAAAGTGTAGAGTTTATGTCCAAGTTAAATCTGTTTCATCGAAGCGGGCTCGGAGAATCACTTTAAAAAGAGAAGATCTATTTATTTGGCAGTTTTCGTCAGAAATATTCATCGCAGTATGCTTTGTGATGGAATCTCAAGAGGCGCTATATTATTGGGTAAATGAGCACCAAGAGCCCTCTCAGTTTGCTGATCTTGATAAAAAAGCTTACTCATTGCCAATAAAAATAATGAAAACACTTGATACGTCAGCCATAAATAGGCTGAAATTTCTGTCTAGAGAAGTATACTACGAATCAACGCTCAGAAAATTATCTTCTTTTATTGAGGATAATAGAGGTTATGCGAAAAATAAACATAGACCGGATGTTCTTGCGGCGAAGCAAGCGTCCGTAAATGTGGCATGCAGGCTGCTTACAGATTATGGGGTTCTGTCGAATGTGGATGACGGATTTGCCCCAAGTAAGGTGTTCATAGAGGAGAATCTGTACAATATTGTAGAAAATTCCGTTGTTATGTGCCGAAGTATCAAGAAAAAACTTCCTAAGAGCAGTCTTTTCTGGGCAGCTAGGATAATAAATCATGTTTTTGAGCGAGATGGCTCGCGGGATATACCTTATGCTCTGGCTTGGTCTTTGGTAAATACGGTTGATGTCGTCGTAACTAGAGATGAAATATTTAAAGATATTGTCGCGGAGATGGTTGATTTCGCCCGAAGAGAGTTGCGTCACAAAAAAACATCAACGGTCACGGGCTGACCTAAGGAGAGACTACGAATGACTGCATCCACCGAAATCGACATCAAGTCCCTTGTGCGGACGATCCCGGATTACCCGAAGCCCGGCATCATGTTTCGCGACGTGACCACGCTGTTTGGTCACCCGTCCGGCTTCCGGGCGTCCGTCGAGCAGCTGGTGGCGCCGTTCCAGGATCAGCGGGTCGAGTCCGTCGCGGGCATCGAGGCGCGCGGGTTCATTCTGGGCGGGGCCGCGGCGGATCGCATGCATTGCGGCTTCGTGCCCATCCGCAAGAAGGGCAAGCTGCCGGCCAAGGCGATCGGTCAGGAATACGAACTCGAATACGGTGTCGATGTCATCGAGATCCATGAAGACGCGCTGAGCCCCGGCGAACCGGTGCTGCTGGTGGACGATCTGATCGCCACGGGCGGAACAGCCGTCGCGGCCGTGGAACTGCTGCGTCAGCTCAAGGCCGAAGTCGTCGGCGCCGCGTTCGTCATCGATCTGCCGGATCTCGGCGGCAGTGCACGCCTCACCGAGCTTGGCGTGCCGTGCCACACGCTGATGGCGTTCGAGGGCGACTAAGGCCAAGAACCACTTGGGGCTCTACGGACTTCGGCAGGTGTGCTAAGGCGGTTCCATGAATATCGACGGCAAACCGTATCGCACCATCTGGCTCGGCAGCGATGGCATCTCCGCGGAGATCATCGACCAGACCAAGCTTCCTTTTGCGCTTGAGATCGTCACGCTACGCACGCTCGAGGACGCTGCCCTCGCCATCTCCAGCATGCAAGTGCGCGGCGCGCCGTTGATCGGTGCGACGGCAGCCTATGGCGTCGCGCTGGCCATGCGGGAGGATGCCTCCGATGCGGGTCTTGCTAAAGCCTGCGACGTGCTGGCCGCCACACGGCCGACGGCCGTGAATCTGCGCTGGGCGCTCGATGAAATGGTGGCCGAGCTTCAGCCAATGCCGGAGGCGGCCCGCGTTGCCGGTGCGTTCGCTCGGGCGGCGGAGATCTGCGACCAGGATGTCGAGACCTGCCGTAAGATCGGCGAGCATGGGATGGGGCTGATCGAGGCTCACGCCGAACGCAAGAAGGGCAAGACGGTCAACATCCTCACCCATTGCAACGCCGGCTGGCTTGCCACCGTGGATTGGGGAACGGCGCTCGCGCCGATCTACCAGGCTTTCGACAAGGGAATTTCCGTCCATGTCTGGGTCGACGAGACCCGGCCGCGCAATCAAGGCGCGTCCCTGACGGCGTTCGAGCTGGGCGCGCATGGAGTGCCGCACACGATCGTCGCCGACAACACCGGCGGCCATCTGATGCAGGCGGGTCTCGTGGATCTGTGCATCGTGGGCACGGACCGCACCACGGCCAATGGCGACGTCGCCAACAAGATCGGAACTTACCTGAAGGCGCTCGCTGCCAAGGACAATGGCGTTCAGTTCTTCGTCGCCCTGCCGCACTCGACCATCGACTGGACGCTCGACGACGGACGCGAGATTCCCATCGAGCAGCGCGACGCCAGCGAGGTCACCCACATGACCGGGCAATTGCCCGATGGCGAGGTGGCGACTGTCGCGATCGCACCGCCGGGGTCGTCCGCCGCCAACTACGCCTTCGACGTCACTCCGGCGCGGCTCGTCACGGGCTTCATCACCGAGCGCGGCGTGACGCCGGCCTCGCGTGAGGGGCTGTCTCTATTATATTCGAGGCAGGAGGCGCCGTCGACGTGGCCCGTTGAGGGCCGGTAGTCCGCCGCGAGGAGGGCGAAGATGGAGCCGCACGATCTCATGGCCGACGCGATCCATTTCGGGATCGCCGTGCTGCTCGGTGCCCTTGTCGGTATCGAACGCGAGAAGCATCGCCGCGAGCGCAAATCGAAGACCGAGCAGACGGCGGGCTTGCGGACCTTCATCCTGTTCGCACTCCTGGGCGCCTGCACGGCCTGGCTCGCCCGGGTCTTCGACTCCTATTGGATCGTGGCGGCGGGTCTTCTGATCACGGGCGCCTTCGTGGTGGCAGGCTACATCGCGACGACGCGCGGGCAGCAGGAGGCCGTGGGCCTTACCACCGAGGTGGCTGCCGTCATCGTCTTCGTGCTCGGGGCGATCGACATGCTGGGCGGTACCGAAATCGCCATCGCGTTGGCCGTCATCACCACAGCGGTCCTTGCCTATAAGGATCCGATGCATGGGTTCGTGAAGCAGCTCGGCTGGGACGATGTCTATTCCGGACTGCAGCTGCTGATCGCGACCTTTATCGCCTTGCCGCTCCTCCCCGATAAGCCGATCGATCCTTGGGGCGCGCTCAACCCGTACGAGCTCTGGCTCCTGGTCATCCTGATCTCCGGCCTGTCGCTGGTCGGCTACGCAATGACACGCTGGCTCGGTCCCGGAAAGGGCGCGCTACTGACCGGGTTTGCCGGCGGCCTCGTGGCGTCCACCGCGGTGACCGTATCGTTCGCCCGCGAGGCGCGGACCAACCCCGCCAATACAATGGCCTTCGCCAGCGGGATATTGGTGGCGTGGGCGGTCATGTTCGTGCGCGTTCTCGTGGTGGTGGCGGTCGTCAACCGCGCGCTCCTCGGGCCGATCTTCGTACCGTTCGCGGCGATGGCCTTGGTGGCGGCGGGGGGCGCAGGCCTCATCTATCTGCGCCGGCATCGGAATGGAAAGGACGTTAGCGCGCGGGAAGACTTGCGCGTGACCAACCCTTTCAGCGTCACGTCGGCGGTGAAGTTCGCGGCGTTCTTTGCGGTGGTGCTGGTCGCGGTCAAGATCGCGCAGGAGAATTTCTCCGACAGCGGCGTTTACGCTGTGGCGGCGCTCGCGGGGCTGACGGACGTGGATGCGATCACTCTTTCGATGGCGGAGCTCGCCAAGACGGGAAGTGCACATGTGGCCGTGATCGCCATCGTCATCGCGTCCTTGGTCAACACGGCGGTCAAATGCGGGATCGCCTTCGTGCTCGGCGGCGTCGCGCTCGGCAAGCCGCTTCTCTTGGCGATCTTCGCGATGCTGATCGCCGGTCTTGCGAGCGTGCTGCTGATGTGACCGCCGGCGTGGACAGCAAAAAACGCGGCGCCTTAAAGGGCACCGCGTTTCTTCGAAACCACAATCCTATGCGGCGGGCCTTCTAGATACCCACATAGACGCCGACACGGGGCCCGCGCCAATAGCGCCGGCCATAGTAGGGGTAGCGGGGTCCGTAATAGGGACGGCCGTAATAGCGATAAGGCCGATAGTAGGGCCGCCGGGAATATCGGTAAGGCCGGTAGTAGGGACGCCGGTAATAGTACCGCCGCTTATACCACCGCCGGACCGGCACCACTTCCGATGCCGTCGCTGGGCTGTATTTCAGTACCGCAGCGGCTGGCGTAGCCGATGCGGGTTTGGGGCTGGCCACAATGAATATGGCGAGAAGCCCCGCTAGGGTCGTGAAGAGAACTGAGCGCATGAGATATACCTCGCGATCTTTGTGACCCTTCCTCGTAGACCTATAGGGTGGGCCTCCATCGCCCAAAAGGGAAGCCCAAAGCGTTGAATTTCACGAATCTTTTGAAATTGCGGGGCTGTCTCAGACGCGTCCGGGCGCGAGTCCGCGCGCGCGGAAACCCATCGCAAAACCTGCGTCGCTCAGGCCGGTTTCGGGCTATGCCAGCACCATCACGGCCATGAAGCCAAGCGTGACCGCGGCGGCCATTGGCGCCATCCAGCCCAGCAATTGGAACTCTGCCGCCCGAAGCTCTTTCAGCGCCGCACCATGGTTTCCGGCGGGCTGAGCACTGGCGGCCGTCAAGAGCGAGGCAGAATGCTTGGCGTGCCATTTCGGCCCAGGCCCGCGCATGTAGTGCCGCTCCGGCTTGTATGCGTCCAGGAATCTCCCCACGACGATGTCTCCCTCATCCCTAAGCGCCCCTTATGGTCTGATTATCCAGCCGAATTTGTTTCGAATCCGTATCGTCCTGGGGCGAAAATGAGGATTCTCGCGTCCACCCGATCCTTTTCGGCCAGGGCATGGGCCGGGGGGCGGGAAATTTGAGTTCTCGTCTTGCCGGGATGGCGGAAACTTGCCACAACCCGCGCCATGAAGAGCCAATGGAATGACGACGAAGCGAAGCGCGCGGTCGAGGTCTATGCGCCGACGGCGTCAACGAGGACATCGCTCTTCGCGTCTACACGACCCGCCTGATCGGCCGCGACCCGCTGCTGGTTCTGCATGGCGGTGGCAACACGTCCGTGAGACCCGCGCGGTCGACGATCTCGGCCAGGAGCACGACGTCATCGCGGTGAAGGGCTCCGGCGCCGACATGGCGGAAATCGAGCCTTGGGGACTTCCCACCGTGAAGCTCGGTCCCTTGCGGGAGATGCGCGCGCTCGATGCACTCTCCGACGAGGCCATGGTCAACACCCAGCGGCTCAACCTTCTGAATGCCTCCGCGCCCAACCCGTCCGTCGAAACGCTGCTGCACGCTTTCCTGCCGCACAAATTCGTGGACCACGCCCATGCGGCGGCGGTCCTGTCGCTGGTCGATCAGCCCGACGGCGTGGCTTTGGCCCGCGAGGTCTATAACGGGCGCATGGGGATCGTCCCCTACATCGCGCCCGGCTTCGACCTTGCCAAAGCGGCTGCCGATGTCTTCGACGAGAAGCCCGATGTGGAAGGGATGATCCTGCACAAGCACGGGATCTTCACGTTCGGCGACACGGCGCAGGACGCCTATGAGCGCATGATCGAGATGGTCTCGCTTGCGGAGAGCCGCCTGCGCCAAGGCCGGCCCGTCGTGTTCCAGGGCGCGCATCTTCCAGCGGCGCCGGCGAGCGCCGCGGAGATCGCGCCGATCCTGCGCGGCGCGTGCGCCATCCACCGTCCGGGGCAAGAGCCGACGCGTTTCATCGCCGAGTTGCGGTCCAGCCCCGCCGTCCTCGACTACGTAAACGGAGCCGAACTCACCTCCTACAGTCAGCGCGGCGTGGTGACGCCCGACCACATCATTCGGACCAAGAATAAGCCGCTTGTCGTGCCGGCGCCCGAGTCCGGAAAACTCGACGCGTTTACCCAGTTCGTTGAGGCGGCAGTCGAGACTTACGTGGCGGAGTACGACCTGTATTTCGCGCGGGAGAATGAGGCCGCCGGCGGGACCAAGACCAAGCTCGATCCCATGCCACGCGTCATCCTCGTGCCGGGGGTCGGTCTGTTCGGGCTCGGCCGGTCGGCGAAGGACGCGGCTATCGCCGGGGATCTCGCCGAGAACACGGTTCGAGTCATCACCGACGCCGAGGCCATCGGCCGTTACGAGCCGCTGCCCGAGAGCGATCTGTTCGCCCTCGAATATTGGAGCCTGGAGCAGGCCAAGCTCGCCAAACAAGTGGTCAAGCCGCTCACGGGCCAGGTGGCCGTGGTGACGGGCGCCGGTGCGATCGGCACGGCGACGGCCAAGGCGCTCGCCGGCGACGGGGCCGCGGTTGCCGTCCTCGATGTGGATGGCGACGCTGCCGCCGAGGCCGCGCGCGCCGTCAAGGGTATCGGCATCGCTTGCGACGTGACAAAGCCGGACGATGTGGCCCGCGCCTTCGAGGCTGTCTGCGCGCGCTTTGGCGGGGTCGATATCCTCGTGTCGAATGCGGGTGCAGCCTGGCAGGGACGCATCGGCGATGTTCCCGACGAGGTCCTGCGCAAGAGCTTCGAGCTGAACTTCTTCGCGCACCAGACCGTGGCGCGCGAGGCGGTGGCCATCATGCAGAAGCAGGGCACGGGCGGTGCGCTTCTGTTCAACATCTCCAAGCAGGCCGTCAATCCGGGACAGAATTTCGGTCCCTACGGGCTGCCCAAGGCGGCCACCATGCTGCTGATGCGCCAGTATGCGCTGGACTACGGCGCGGACGGCATTCGCTCGAACGGCGTCAACGCGGACCGGATCAGAAGCGGGCTTCTGACGGACGAGATGATTGCCACGCGGTCGAAGGCGAGAGGCGTCACGGAGACGGACTATATGGCCGGCAATCTGCTCCACGCCGAGGTGACGGCCGACGATGTCGCCCAGGCGTTCCTGGCCCTTGCCAAAGCGCGCAAGACGACCGGCCATGTGGAGACCGTGGACGGCGGCAACATCGCGGCGGCGCTGCGCTAGCCAAAAAATCTCTGTACCCCCTAAAGGGACTATTAACCACAACAGTCGAAGCTGCGATCACCACGGGGTGTGTCGGGGCAATCCTGCGCGGGTGGGACCCGGTCGCACGCGATCGGCTTATTTGGCGGTAGTGGATTTGAGCTTTCAAATGGATCTCAGCAAGAAATTTTCTCTTTACTTCGGCGCCACGGCCTTGGTCGCCGTCATCGTGACGATCACCTTGCAGATGGTCGTCCCCGGTGTCGGCGGAGCCATACTGCTCGCGCTGTTCGTCGCTACGATACTGGGCGCCGGCGCCGGTTATTTGTGCGGGCGATCGCTTTCGCGAGCGCTTCGGGATCTCCATGCCGTCATCGAGCGTCTAACCAAGTGGGACACGGCCGGCGAGGTTCTCCATACAGGGCGCCGCGACGAGATCGGCGTCATGGCCAATGCGCTCAAAACGTTTCAGGCCGATGCCACAAGTTGGAGCGAATCCCACCAGAGCGAGCAGGACAGCCAGATCGAGGGGCGCCTTGCCTCGCAGCGGCGGACCGAAGAACTCATCCACCAGTTTCGCGGCTCCATCGCCGGCTTGCTCGGCGCGTTCGCCGACAGCGCACGGCAGATGGACGATACCGCACGGCTCCTGTCGAGCGTTGCCATCGACACGAACGACCGCGTCACCGTCGTGGCTTCGGCGTCCGACGAGGCCTCGGCGAATGTCCAGTCCGTGGCGGCAACGGCCGAGGAACTGGCCGTCTCCTTCAGCGATATCGGCACGCGTGTTTCCACCGCCAGCAAGATCGTCGACCAGGTGACCGAGAACGCGCGCATGGCCAACCACAAGGTTCAGAGCCTTACCGAAGCGGCGGAGCGGATCGGCGACGTTGTCGATCTCATCCAGGATGTTGCCGCGCAGTCCAATCTCCTGGCGCTGAACGCACGATCGAGGCGGCGCGTGCCGGTGAGGCCGGACGCGGGTTTGCCGTCGTCGCGGGCGAGGTCAAGACGCTGGCCGATCAGACGGCCAAGGCGACCGACGACATCAAGAAACAGATCGATGCGATCCGCTCTTCAACCCACAGCGCGGTCGAGGCCATGCAATCCATCGTGACCACGATGGGCGACGTGAACCAGAACACGCAAGAGATCGCCGGGGCCGTGCAGCAGCAATCGGCGGCGACCTCCGAGATTTCCCACAGCGTCCGTCAGGCGGCGCGCGGCACCGAGGATGTGGCCTCGCATATGCCGGACGCACCAAGGCCGTGGATGAGACGAACCAGTCCGCGGCGCAGATGCTGCAGGTCAGCAAGGATCTCTCGCGTCATGGCGAGCAGCTCCGTCACACGGTCGAAAACTTCCTGCGCCGCGTTGCGGCCGCCGATGCGCTGAAAAACGCCAGCTGACGCCCGCGCGGCGCAGCACACAGTTTCCAGTACCGCGTAGGGCCGCCGGGGCTTTTTGTCCCGGCGGCTTTTGCGTTTGGCCCTGATGTCCCGGATGGGCTAGCGTCCGGTTTCAAAGTGGAGGTTTCCCCGTGGGCCGCATCTTCCGAGTTTTCCTATCCGGCGCCCTCGCGCTGCTGCCGATCATGGTCACGATCCTGGTCACCGCGTGGCTGGGATCGTTGGTGGCCACCTATGCGGGGCCTGGAAGTTTCCTCGGCAATCTCATCACCCATCTTGGGCTGAACCTGTCGGGCTCGTCGCATGTGGCCTATTTCATCGGGCTCGGCATCATTCTGGCGCTGATCTTCCTGCTGGGCCTCGCGGTGGAATCGGGCCTGCGAAACTGGATCTCCAACAGTTTCGACTGGTTCATGATGCGCATTCCGCTGGTTTCGAATGTCTACGACATCTCCAAGCGCTTCGTCTCGATGATGGACCGGGGCGACGGCGAGGACAGTTTGAAAGGCATGAGCCCCGTCTGGTGCTTCTTTGGCGGAGAGGGCAGCGCCGCCACTCTCGCTCTTATGCCCTCGCATGAGCCGGTGATCATCGGGGAGAGAACCTATTTGCCCGTGCTGGTGCCGTTTGCGCCGGTGCCCTTCGGCGGGGCGCTCGTCTACGTGCCTCAAGAGTGGGTCAAGCCGGCCGACGGCGGCGTCGAGAGGCTCGTGAATGTCTACCTGTCCATGGGCGTGACCCCGCCCAAGGGCATTCCGCCGGAGGGCGTGATCTTGGACGGCGAGACCGCGGAAGCGGCTGCCGGGGCCACGAAGGCCGCGCAGCCCAAGCGCCCCGCAAAGACCAAGGCGCAGGACGCGAGCAAGGCCTAGTTCGCGAAGCGGAAGTGCAGGACGTCGCCGTCCTTCACCACATACTCCTTGCCTTCGAGGCGTAGCTTGCCCGCATCGCGCGCGCCGGCCTCGCCGCCGAGATCGACATAGTCGTTGTAGGCGATCGTCTCTGCCCGGATGAATCCCTTCTCGAAATCGGTGTGGATCACGCCCGCCGCTTGCGGGGCGCGAGTGCCGCGCTCGATAGTCCAGGCGCGCGCTTCCTTAGGCCCCACCGTGAAATAGGTGAGGAGGTCGAGCAGCTTGTAGCCTTCCTGGATCAGCCGGTTGAGGCCCGGTTCCTCGAGGCCCAGATCGGCGAGATAGGACCGTCGCTCTTCGGCGTCGAGCTCCACCAGCTCGGATTCGATCTTGGCCGAGATCACGACGCAGCCGACATCTTCCTTGGTGGCGCGGGCCAAGACCGCTTCCGAGAGCGCATTGCCGTTTCCGGCCGAGGCCTCGTCCACGTTGCAGACATAAAGAACGGGCTTCGAGGTCAAGAGTCCGAGCGAATGGAATGCTTTGCGGTCTTCGTGATCCACGGCGGCGTAGCGCGCGGGCCTGCCTTCGCGCAGCACGACCAGGGCCCGTTCCAACAGCGCCAAGGTCTCCTTGGCTTCCTTGTCCTGGCCGCGAATCTTCTTTTCGAGCGCGGGCACGCGCCGCTCGAGGCTCTCGAGATCGGCCAGCATCAATTCCGTCTCGATGGTTTCCGCATCGGCGAGGGGGTCCACCTTGCCGTCGACGTGAACCACATCGGAATCCTCGAAGCAGCGCAGCACATAGGCGATGGCGTCGACCTCGCGGATATGGGCGAGGAACTGGTTCCCCAAGCCTTCACCTTGGGAGGCACCGCGGACGAGACCGGCGATGTCGACGAAGGTCAGGCGGGTCGGGATGGTCTGAGCGGAGCCTGCGATCTCCGAAAGCTTGGAGAGGCGCGGATCGGGGACCGGCACGTCGCCCACGTTCGGCTCGATTGTACAGAACGGGTAGTTGGCAGCCTGCGCCGCGGCGCTCTCGGTGAGAGCGTTGAAGAGGGTGGACTTGCCGACATTCGGCAGTCCCACGATGCCGCATTTGAATCCCATATCCTGCTCTGGCTCCTGTCGCGCCGTCCCGTCGTCTTTTCCGGGCTAGTCCGTTTCGCCTTGCGTTTCGTTTCCGGTGTCGTTCCGCATGAGGTCCCGCGTCTCATGGGCGACCTGGGTCTGAAACTTGTCCTTCTCGCCTTTGGCAAGGATGGGGGCCGCGTCCGACATCGCCGCAAGCACCGGCTCGAGCCACTCCATATCCGCCTTGGCGAAGTCGCGCATGACGTGACCGATGACACGTTCGCGGTGGCCGGGGTGACCGATACCGATCCGCACGCGCATATACTCGTTGCCCAGGTGCGCCGTGAGCGACTTGAGCCCGTTGTGGCCGGCGACACCGCCGCCGATCTTCACGCGCACCTTGCCGGGCGCCAGATCCAACTCGTCGTGGAAGGCGACCACATCGCTGACGGGAATCTTGTAGAAGCGCGCGGCTTCTCCCACCGAGCGCCCCGACTCGTTCATGAAGGTCTGCGGCTTGAGGAGAAGAACCTGTTCGCCGCCCAGCCGCCCTTCGCAGGTCAACCCCTGGAAGCGCTTGCGCCAAGCGGCGAATCCATGTGCGGCGGCCATGACGTCCACAGCCATGAAGCCGACATTGTGACGGTTGAAGGCGTATTGCGCCCCCGGATTGCCGAGGCCGACAAAGAGCTTCATCGCGTCGTCCCGTCTCGCGGCCCGAACGGCCCGTCAGACGAAGGAGAAGACTACTCCTTCGTCTCCTCGGCTTCTTCCGTCGGTTCCTCTTCGGCGCCTTCTTCCTCCTCGCCCGCATCGTCGCCACCGCGGCCCGCGATGGTCGCGACGGTGAAGTCGCGGTCGGTGATCGTGGGGACAGCGCCCTCAGGCAGCGTCACGGCCGAGATGTGGATGGAGTCGCCGATCTCCATTCCCGCCAGATCGATCTCGATCGCTTCGGGAATTTTGTCGGCCGGGCAGCGCAGAGAAATTTCGTGGCGCACCACGTTGAGCACGCCGCCACGCTTCAGGCCCGGGGACGCGCCTTCGTTGAGGAAGTGCACCGGCACGTCCACGTCGATCTCGGCGTTCTTCGCGAGCCGCAGGAAATCCACGTGGATCGGGAAGTCGCGGACCGGGTCGACCTGCACGTCGCGCGGGATGGCCCGGATCTTCGTGCCGTCCATGTCGAGCATGTAAACCGTGCTCTGGAAGTGACCGGTTTGAATCTGCTTGGAAACTTCCTTCGTCTCCAGAGCGATGTTGAGCGGCTCGTCGCTGCCGCCGTAAACGATGCCGGGAATGCGCCCTTCACGGCGAATTGCGCGCGCGCCACCGGTTCCGGTGCGCCCTCGCGACCACGCCTTGAGCTCGATCGCCTCAGCCATTTGATCCTCCGAACGTCTGAAATAGTGAGGGGCCGGAAACCGGCCCCCAGAATCGGGCGCGGCGCTCTGATCGTGGTCGCCGCGACGGAATTTGAGAGGCTTATAGCCTAAGGACACCTAAGAAGACAATCGCCTATCGGCGCTGTTTTTCGGCCCTAAAGCGGGCCCGAGACCGCCTCCGGCGGGAGGCCCGGCGACCCCTTCTTGGCCGTTTCGGCCTCTTTGACGAGCGCCAGGACCCGCCGGTTCAGCGGGGTGGGATGCCCGACCTGATCCGCCAGCCGGATGATTTCCCCTTGGAGATAGTCGATTTCGGTGTGCCGGCCGGCCTGCAGGTCTTCCCACATGGACGAGCGGGCGTTCTTGTCCATGGAGAGCATCCGCTTGGCGGCGACCCGGAACAGGGCGTCAGGGAGTCGCAGGGCCAGCGCCAAGACCCGCTGCGGCACGCCTTCATAGGGTGCGTACCGGATCCCGGCGGCATTCAGGACCGCCAGGCCCTCGCCGAGCTGCCGGGCCACGAGCGCCCGCCAACGCCTGTCGCCGAACTGCTCGACGATCGGCAGGCCCGATAGGGCATTGAGCCCGTTGTTCAGATTGACCAGCAGTTTGCCCCACAACACCGCTTCGATGTCGTCTCGCTCGGCGACCGGCATGTGTTGAACGTCGAGCACGGACCGCAGCCCTGTCGTCGTCGTCTCGACCTGGATCACCCCGCCGCTCGCGCGGTGAAAGCGCGGCGGGGCATCGGCCGGCCGGTTCTGAACCACATTGAATGGGACCATCGCGTCGACCACGCGCTCGGATCCGAGGTGCTCCCGCAGAATGCCCGCGTTGGAGACGCCGTTCTGCAGGCTCACGGCGACGGCATCATCGCCGGCGTGCTCCGCGATCAGGGCGGCCATCGCTTCGGTATCGTGGGACTTGACGGCGACGAGGATGAGCTTCGCGCCCGCGAGGGCCTCGGACGGTGCCGTGCTGAGCGTGAGCCGATCCGGGCTGAGGTCGATGTCGTGCCCCTCCAAGTCGGAGCAATGGAGACCGTGCCGGGAAATCTCGGCGGCGAGCGCGGGCCGGGTCAGCAACGTGACGTTCCGCCCGGCTGCGGCGAGACGCGCGCCGACATAGCAGCCCACGCTGCCGGCACCGGCAACCGTGATGGGAAGGTCGTTCGTTTCGGTCATGAAAGCCGGCCCGGCCCGATGGAAGGAAATGAGCCCATATCCTGGTGTGATGGCCGCTTTATGGATGGGCCCGGAATTCGACGGTACGGCCTCGGGCAGGCTATAGTAATCTACCTGGCTTGGGATGGGTGTTGCACGAATGGGC
Source organism: Methyloceanibacter stevinii (assembly GCF_001723355.1). Classification (NCBI taxonomy): domain Bacteria; kingdom Pseudomonadati; phylum Pseudomonadota; class Alphaproteobacteria; order Hyphomicrobiales; family Hyphomicrobiaceae; genus Methyloceanibacter; species Methyloceanibacter stevinii. Next base: position 27,322 of record NZ_LPWE01000003.1, read on the forward strand.
GCAGCCGAAGGCTGCCGATCTGCGCAAAACGGGGACTGCGCACGTCATGTATGAAGAGTTCGACGGTCTTATTTCCGGTGTGCCCGCGAAAGGGGTGACCGGTGCCGACAGGGAGAACCCGCGCGGGGGCGCAATGATCCGGCCATCAAACTTGGCCAATCATCCACACGATCTTCGCGACAAGGCCAAGCGGCATCTCCCCGCGATAGTCTTCGATTTTCTCGAGGGCGGGTCCCATGACGAAATCACCATGCGGCGGAACCGGGCGGACTTCGATGCTGTGCGCCTTCGCCAGCGCGTGTTCGACCATCCCGTCATCCGGACCACGCGCACCACGCTATTCGGGCAGGTCGCGTCGATGCCTGTCGCTCTGGCCCCGATCGGCATGGGCGGCGCATTTCATCCGCAAGGGGAAGTTCACGCCGCGCGCGCGGCCTCGGCCTTCGGCGTGCCCTATTGCCTGAGTTCGTTGGCCTCGTGCTCGATCGAGGAGGTCGCCGCCGCCGTCGAGACGCCATTCGTGTTCCAGCTCTATTTGATGAAAGATCGCGAGATCAATGCATCGCTATTGCAGCGGGCGGAGCAAGCCAATTGCCCGGCGCTGATGGTCAATGTCGACACGGCCGTGCAGGGACGCCGCAACCGCGATCTCGATAACGGTGTGAGCATTCCGTTGAATTTGCGGATTTGGCAGTTGTTGGACATCGTGCGCCGGCCCAGATGGGTCTGGCGCTATCTGCGCAACAAGCCGTCGCTCGGCAACCTCGCGGCCTACTGCCCGGATGGGCAGGACCTCCCCTCAGTCTCCGCCTGGGCCGAGCCGCGGTTCAAGGGAGCGGTCACCCGGGACGATCTCGAATGGCTGCGGAACAACTGGTCCGGCAAGCTGATCGTGAAAGGGGTTCTCGACCCCGAGGATGCGAAGATTGCCGCCGATCTCGGCGCGGACAGCGTAGTGGTGTCGAACCACGGCGGGCGGCAGCTCGACAGTGCCGCGAGCTCGATAGAGATGCTGCCGCGGGTGCGCGATGCTGTTGGAGATTCGGTGGAGGTGGTCCTGGACAGTGGCGTCCGTTCCGGCTTCGACGTGCTGAAGTCGCTCGGGCGCGGCGCGGATGGCTGCCTCTTGGGACGGGCTTACATCTACGGTCTCGCGCCCTATGGCGAGCGCGGCGTGGCGGCCGCGCTGTACCTGGTTGCGCAGGAACTCGACGAGGCGATGACGCTGACCGGAACGGCCGACGTCAACGCCTTGCCCGAGAATCTGGTTTTCGGCCCTTGAGGGGTCAGGTGCGCCAGGGATGCGCCGGCATCTCGGACACGCCGAGAACGGCGACACCTGCGGCCGCGACTTCATGATCGTTGTCGACCGTGCTGCCGCTCACGCCGATCGCGCCGACTAGGACGCCGTCCTCGTCGACGATCGGCAGGCCGCCCGGAAAGGTAATCAGCCCGTCGTTGGAGTGCTCGATCCCGTAGAGGGGCTTGCCGGGTTGCGAGAGCTGGCCCAGAGCGCCGGTCGCCATGCCGAAGAAGCAGGCGGTCGTCGCTTTCTTGATGGCAATGTCGATGGAGCCGACCCAAGCGTCGTCCATGCGCATGAAGGCCTTCAGATTGGCGCCGGAGTCGACCACGGCAATGCACATCTGCGTGTCCAGTTCGATGGCCTTCTTGCGGGCTGCTTCGATGACTTGTTCGGCATTCTCGAGATTGACGTGCATTCCTCATCTCCTCCTCGGTGGGTCAGGTTGCGTCCATCGGCAAGCCTGGGGATTCTTGTGTCAGCCGCTCGTGTGAGGCGTTTGGCCCCTGACGGTAGGCGGTTAGCATGTCACGCGATTGACCAGGGTGCCAGATGCTCAAGACGTAGGACGCTACGTCCTTGCGGCACGTGGCGATTCCACTTCTGGCCTTTATTGAAGTTCAAGTTCCCGTATGACGAACGACTCGCCTCAACCCTTTCCCTCAAAGATCAGCCAAAGCGCGACGCCCGCACGGGTACGTATCGCGCTCGCGATTCTGCTGCTCGGCATCTTCGCGTTGATGCAGCTGCGGCTGGGGGAAGAGCCTGCATCCGGTGACGTCCTGGCTTGGCGGGACGATGGGCGGCTCCACATCTTCGTGCATCCGGACTGCCCACATTGCCATGACGCGCGCGCGTTCCTCCGGGATCATCCTGAGATCGACGTCGACATTCATGACGTTTCAACACCGGCGAACGAACGGTTGTTCCGTGCGGTGGCCCGGGACTATGGCCTTTCCGAACAGGAGCTCGGCGTCCCTCTTTTCATTTTCGGCGACCAGCACATGCTCGGCTTCGACCGGCCCGAGACGACGGGGGTGGAATTGCTGGCGATGATGCGCGGGGCGGAGCGCGAGACTCCGCAGGCGGCCGGCCCTATCGATCTGCCCGTTTTCGGCACGATCGATCCCGACCGGTATTCGCTGGCCGGCTTGGCGGTGATCATGGGGTTGGCCGACGGCTTCAACCCATGTGCCATGTGGGTGTTGATCTACTTGATCTCGCTGATCGCGGGACTGCGGGACCGCGCGAAGATCTGGTGGCTGGTAGGGACCTTCGTACTCACCTCGGGCATTCTTTATTTCCTGCTGATGACCGCCTGGCTCAACGTATTCCTCGTGGTGGGCTATGTGCGGCCGCTCACCGAGTTCGTCGCGCTCCTCGCCATCGGGTTCGGCATCAGCCATCTCTATGAGCTGGCATGGACGCGCGGCGTAATCGAATGCGAGGTCGGTGACGTCGAGCAGCGGCAGCGGACCATGTCGCGCATCCGCGATGTCGTGGCGGCCCCTGTCGGTATCGTCAGTCTGGTGCTGATCGTCGGGCTGGCATTCGCGGTCAATGCCATCGAGTTTGTCTGCTCGGCCGCGCTGCCGGCCATCTTCACGCACGTGCTTGCGTTGAGCGACGTCTCCACGTTCGGCTACTACGCCTATATCGCGCTCTACGTCGTCTTCTTCATGCTCGACGATTTGATCATCTTCGGCTTGGCGGCTTTCGCCGTGCAGAGCTTCGTCGACACGCGCTATGCGGTGTTCAGCCGGTTCGCCGGCGGCCTGGTTCTGATCGGCCTCGGTGTATGGATGCTGATGCGCTAGGGCGCCTGTCAGAGACGCCTAGTAGAAGAGGCTGGAGACCGACTTCTCTTCCGCCGTGCGCGCGATTGCTTCGCCGAGCAGTGGGGCGATCGATAGGACGCGGATGTTGTGCGCGTTGATCACCGAGTCGCTGGGCATGATCGAATCGGTGATCACCAGCTCCTTCAACTGCGAGGCCATGACGCGGGCGATGGCGCCGCCGGACAGGACGCCGTGGGTGATGTAGCCGGTGACCTGCTTGGCTCCCTGTTTCAGAAGCGCTTCGGCCGCGTTCACCAGTGTGCCACCCGAATCGACGATGTCGTCCATCAGGATGCAGCTGCGTCCGGATACATCGCCGATGACATTCATCACTTCGGACTCCGCCGGGCCGTTCGCGGCGCTGTCGACAATGGCGAGCGGCGCATCGATGCGCTTCGCAAGGCCGCGGGCGCGAACCACGCCGCCGACATCCGGCGAGACCACCATGAGGTCATCGTTCCCCATGACCTCCTTGATGTCACCGACCAGCACGGGCGCGGCGAACAAATTGTCGGTCGGAATGTCGAAGAAACCCTGGATCTGGCCCGCGTGAAGGTCGAGCGTCAGAACCCGGTCGGCGCCGGCGCGAACGATCATGTTCGCGACGAGCTTCGCGGAGATGCGTCCGGGGCCCGGTTTCCGGTCCTGCCGCGCGTAGCCGAAATAGGGGATGACCGCCGTGATGCGCCGCGCGGACGCGCGCTTCAGCGCATCGCACAGGATCAGGAGTTCCATGAGGTGATCGTTGGCCGGGCGCGAGGTCGACTGGATGATGAAGACATCCTCGCCCCGGACGTTCTCCTGGACTTCGACGAATATCTCCTTGTCCGCAAACCGTCGGACAACGCAGCGCGCAAGTGGCGTATCGAGATAGTTGGAGATTGCCTCAGCGAGAGGGCGGTTGCTGTTGCCTGCAACCAGTTTCATGCTCTTGTTCCCCGAAACCCAGCCAATGTGAAGTCAGCCGAGGGCCTCCGACACACCCGGGCCGCTTTTAACAAGCGTGTGGCACCTCTGTAAACGTTCGAAGTTATCCATGCCCAGTTGTTATGGTCGCGGGCCGGCCGGCAGGGGCGCCGGAGACCCATGGGCGTCATTGAACCAGCTTCTTGATGCCGGGCACGGCGGCGCCGGCCGCGGCGTCGGCAATCGAGCCCCACGGACCGTTCAGCGAGCCTTTCGGGATGACGTTCTCCTGGGTCACAGTGCCCTTGACCGTGCCGCTCGGCTCCAGAACGCGCCAATCGATGCGGATTTTTTCCTTCGAAAGCCCAGCGGTGGTCAGCTTCACCGTGCCGTTGACCGTGTAGACGTTCGAGCCCCGGGTCACGACTTTGACCCCGGAGCTGCGCAGCTTCTTCTGAAGGGCCGACGCCAGGCTGCGGCTTCCATCGCCCGGGGCGCCGAGACGGACCCGATTTTGACGCCCGAGGGTTTCGGGGCGGAAGCCGTGCGGGAGTTGGACGCGGCAGCTGCCCCCGTGGCGACTGCGGCTCCGGTCGCCGCCGCGGTGCGGCCCGTAAAGGAGGAGGAAGAGGGCGAAGAGGAGGAACTGGCGGTGGGCTTCGCAGCACCGCCCCCACGTCCCCCCGGCAGGTTGGCAGCCAATTGCGAGGCCGTGCTGTTGGCGATGTTGGCCATGGCCGTGGAGTTCAACCCGCGCCAGGGATTGGAGCTGGATCCCCCGGACACGACCTCCTCGCCTGAGACCCGGGTAACGCGCTTGCCCGCCGCGTCGTCCACGTCCCACACATAAGAGATCCTGGAGCGGCTGCCTTCGGCGGCCGTCAGGAGATAGCCCCGAAGCGTGTATTCCGCTTCGGCGGAACCGCTGGGGAGGATGGTGAGATTGCGATCGGCCCCGGCGGTCTGAAGGGCCTGCGTCAACTGGCTTGTCACGTTCTTGGGCGGACCGACGACGGGGCCCATGGCGATCTTCGGGGAGCCGGCGAACAAGCCGCCGGCGCCCTGCATGATATTGCCCATGCCCGAACCGCCGCCGCAGCCTGTCAGAGACAGCGCGGCCGCGAGCAGCGCGGCGGCCGTCAGGACGAAGCCCAGGGCGTGTGTCGTTCTGTATCGCTTAGCGGCCAACCGCTCGCTCCCTCGTTGGCTGCACACGGTCTTGCGCGCTGCGCGCGTGCGCTCCCAACGTCGTTTCCAACCAGTGTTCTTTTGGCGGGGCCAACGTCTCAAGCCGGCCAGGTTGATAATTCCGGCCAACCATACTTGGCAGGCCCCGAGGGCGTCCAGACGCCCCGCCCGTCCCGGAGCCGACGGATCAGTCTATGGTGAATCCTAATCAGGTAAGCACGATGGCGGAAATTTGGCGGCCATAATCTGCCTCGCCGTGATGTTGCGACCGGCGATAGCTGTATAGGCGGGTTTCGTCGTAATAGGTGCAAATCCCAAGATCGTAGATATTGCTAACGCCGGCCCGGTCCAGCCGGTCGGCGACATAGGCGGGCAGGTCGAAATGCGGCTCCCCGGTGCCTTCGTCATTGGCGAAGAAGGCCTCGGCATCGGGCTCGGTCTCGAGGAAGCGGGCCTTGTAATCCTCGCCCACCTCATAGGCTCCCTGGCTGATGGCAGGGCCGATCGCCGCGACAATCCGTTCCGGTGCGGCGCCGAGCCCTGTCATGGCCTCGACCGTGGCCTCGGCGATCCCGGTGAAGGCGCCGCGCCAGCCCGCATGGGCCGCGCCGACGACGCGCGCTTCAGGGTCGCATAGAAGCACCGGAGCGCAGTCCGCCGTGACAATCCCGACGACGATACCCGGTGTGGCGGTGACCACCGCGTCGGCTTCGGGGCGGGTATCGGGCGTCCAGGTCTCGTCGGCCACGGCGGCGACGTTGGTGTGCTTCTGATAGACGGTCGCGAGTTTGTCTGGCGTCGCGCCCAGTAGTCTGGCGGCGCGCGTCCGGTTCTCCGTGACGGCGTCCGGTGCGTCGTTCGAGCCCACGCCGCAATTCAAGGATTCATAGAGGCCTTCCGACACGCCGCCGAGCCGCGTGAAGAACCCGTGGTCGATGCCGTCGATCTCGGCGAGAGTGCGGGCCTGAATTCTGAGTTTGTCGTCGGTGATCATTGGAGTGTGTTCAACGTCTCATGCAGTGTTTTCGAAAGCAGGGGGCGCCGGGAGGTCATTACTCGTGATCGCGAGCGCTTTGAAAAGCACGCCCATAGCCGCAGGGTCGACCAGACGCTCCGCCCCCGCCAAGAGTGCCTCACGCTGCTCCGGGGTTGCATCCCGGCACAGGCGTTCGAGCCGGGCTTCCAGGCCGAGCTCCAACAGGAGTGCGCGTTGCAGTTTGGGACCATAGGCGGCGAGACCTGCGCCACGCACCGCATCCTTCAATGCGCCGAAATCCACATGGGCCGTGAGGTCCACGGCGCCCGGCGCTTCGAGGGGATCGACGAATTTGTGCCGGGAGATGGCCTGGAGCGTGTCGCCGCATTCGGTCGCCTCGTGGCCGTAGTCGACGATCAGCGCGGCGAGCGGGGCAACCTCGGCCTTGGCCGCAAGGGCGGCGACCACGGCGTTGGCCGCGGTCCTGACCTCGAGGATCGACCCGTCGGGCCATTGCTGCAACTCGGCGTTCCGGCGCAAGCCCTCGACGGGGAGGGCAGGGCCGTCGCAAAACTCGAATCCGCCATTGGCGGCGATCCGCACGCAGCGTTCGCGCCACTCGCCGTCCCGCCAAATGAGCTGCCGGACCGGCAGTGCGTCGATGAACTCGTTGGCGAGCACGATCAGCGGGCCGGCCGGCACGGTCTCGATGGTATCGTGCCACGAAATCTCGACTCCGGAACCGGCGAGGGCTTCTTCCTGGGCGCGGCGGAGCGGCGGACTGGTCTCGACGAGGGCGACATGCACGCTGTCCATGAAGCCCGGCAGGCGCCGCAAGGCGCGTATCGCGTCGGCCATCAGCGTGCCGCGTCCCGGTCCGAGTTCGGCGAGGATCACCGGGTGTGGCGAGCCCATCGATTGCCAGACGGCGTAGGCCCATAGTCCCAGCAGTTCGCCGAACAGCTGGCTGACTTCGGGCGCCGTGATGAAGTCGCCGGCAGCCCCGATCGGTTGCTTCGAGGGATAGTAGCCGGCCGTCGCGTCGGCGAGGCACACATCCATGTAGCGCTCCACGCTGATCGGACCGATCCGCGCAATTTGCGCTTTCAGGCGCACGCTGAGCAGCGTGCTCTCCATGCTGGTCGGTGTTCGCGTCGGCGCCATGGTGCCGTCCGTCAGGCCGCGAGGGCCGCCTTCCGCCGGGCGCGCCAGATAAGCCAGACCCCGATGAGAAACATCGGAATCGAATAGGCCATGCCCGGTGTGAGAATTCCGATGTCGAGAGGATGTCCCGGATGCGGTTCGCGCGCGACCTCCTCGATGACGGAGCGGAATATCCCATAGAAGATGAGAAACAGGCCGAACACGGTGCCGGGCCGGTTCAGCTCCTTATAATAGTGTGTGGCGATCCGCAGGATGATGAATAGGACGACGCCTTCGAGCGCGGCCTCGTAGAGCTGGCTCGGGTGCCGGGGCAGATCGTCCACGCCTGGAAAGACCATGGCCCAGGACACATCAGTCGGGCGCCCATAGACTTCCGAATTGATGAAATTGGCGATGCGCCCGAAGAACAAGCCGAAGGGGGTGGCCGCCGAGGCGATGTCGCCGAGCGAGAGCGGGTTGATCCCTTGGGCCCTGGCGAAGAGATAGACGGCGGTCACGACGCCGAGCAGTCCGCCATGGAAGGACATGCCACCGTTCCAGATGGCCGGTATTTGCGTCGGGTTCTGCCAGAAGTAGCTGGGCTCATAGAACAGGACGAAGCCGAGCGTCCGCCTACCACGATGCCGAGCGTGATCCAGAGCAGGAAGTCGTCCGCCTGGCGCACCGTCATGGGCGGATTGCCGTTCCACAGATCGCGCGGGAGACGATCCGGCGCCCGTAGAGCCAGCCCGCGAGGATGCCCGCGAGATAGGCCAAGCCGTACCATCGGACCGAAACGGGTCCGACCGAGAAGGCACGGGATCGACGACGGGGAAGGGGATGACGAAAAGCTGCATGGTGCCTCGGGTAGATTAGTCGTGGCGACCCTCGGCTGCAGGCCCACCCCTGTCAAGCGCGCCCTTTGGCCCCGACGAATTGCCGCCGCGGACCCGCGCCGGTCCGCTTGCCTCAGCCAACGCGCTACGCAATAGTCCGCGCAAATGACAGTTTCGCTAAGCGAGGATCCGGCTTAAGCGCGGGTCTCGCATCACATTTTCGGAGGTTGCGTGCCATGACGCAGACCAGCGGTCGCTTGTTTGACGAGTTGGGTAAGCTTTTGACCGACGCGGTCGGCGCCGCCGACGGCGTGCGGCAGGAGGTCGAGGGAGTGATGCGCGGCCAGGCCGAACGAATCTTGAATGAACTCGACGTGGTGCAGCGTGAGGAGTTCGAGGCGGTCAAAGCCATGGCGCAAAAGGCGCGCGAAGAAAACGAGACCCTGAAAGCCCGTATCGCCGTGCTTGAGTCCAAGCTAGCTGTGGATAACCCGGGATAGCGCTTGGCGGAGAGTCGAGTCGAGTCTCCGATTCATCCACAGATTTCTTGCTCCATCCACAGCAATTCGACGCTGGGCGACTCAGGTGCCGTTTTGTGCGCGGACTCGCCGGGATATAACTGATTCATCTACTGATTCGCGGTTGCTGTTTCTTGTGCGCGGACCCCCTCAACGCGGGCCGAGAGGATACGCATGGCTTCTATGGAAGCGACTTACGACCACTTCAAAAACCCCGTGGACATGGTGGAGCAGATCGCCACCATCCGCGACTGGAGTTTCGAACGCAGCACCCCCGACGAGCTGTCCCTGACAGTCGCCGGGTCCTGGTGCGACTACCATGTCTCGCTGAATTGGCGAGAAGATCTGGAAGCGCTGCATCTCGCGTGCGCCTTCGATTTCCGGGCGACGCACGCGCGGCTCCCGGAGGTCTATCGGCTCATGGCCAATATCAATGAGCAGCTTTGGCTGGGGCACTTCGATCTGTGGCGGCAGGACGGCATGCTGCTGTACCGCAACGGATTGTTGCTGGCGGGGGCCAAGACCCATGTCGGGCAATGCGAGGGCCTGCTGACCGCGGCGCTCGAAGCCTGCGAGCGCTACTACCAGAGTTTCCAGTTCGTGCTGTGGGCTGGGAAGAGCGCCGAAGAGGCGCTTGCGGCCACGATGCTGGAGACGCAAGGAACCGCTTAGCAGGAAACAGTCAGCCACGATCGGCTTTGGGCGTGACCGGACACCGGGCGGCTGCTTAGATGGCCGGAAACGACAGGTGTTCCGATGAGGCAGGACCAAGCATGACGATTGCCTTGAGCGGCCCGTTGCTCCTGGTGGGTGCGGGCAAGATGGGCGGGGCGTTACTCGAGGCTGGCTGGCCGGGGATCGATCCCAAGGCCGTCTTTATCCAGGACCGGCGCTGCCGGAGAGCATCGGCGAATTGGTGGCCGCCCATGGGATCGTCGCAGGCGCGGCGCCTCGGTTGCCGCAACCGCCCGCCGTCATCGTCCTCGCCGTGAAGCCGGCCCTCGCCGGTGAGGTCCTGAGTGTGATCGCGCCGTCGGTCGGTGCCGAGACGGTTGTCCTGTCCATTGCGGCCGGGCGAACGCTCGAAAGTCTCGCCGATCCCCTGCCGGAAACCTGCGCCGTGGTGCGCGCCATGCCCAACACGCCGGCGCCGTCGGCGAGGGGATCACGGTCTGCGTCGCCAATGCCCACGTGAGCGAACCCCAAAGGCGGACGTGCGAGACGTTGCTCGCGGCCGTCGGCGATGTGGTCTGGGTCGACGAGGAAGCGTTGATGGATGCGGTGACGGCCGTCTCGGGCAGCGGTCCGGCCTATGTCTTCCACCTCGTCGAGTCCCTGGAGCAGGCTGGGCTGGAAGCGGGGCTGCCGCCCGAACTTGCCGCGCGTCTCGCCCGTGCGACTGTGGCGGGCGCCGGTGCGCTGCTGAAGCAGTCCGAACAGAACGCCACGACGCTGCGGACCAACGTGACCTCGCCCAACGGCACGACGGCGGCCGCGCTCGAAGTGCTCATGGAAGAGGACGCGCTTAAGAGGCTGCTCGCACGCGCGGTGGCGCAGGCTGCGAAACGGTCGCGGGAGTTGTCGTCCTGAGGCTTCTCCCGCGCGTCGTGCAGCGCCGGACCTCCCGTCTTTCGATGGCCACGAAATCGGCCTATCGTCCCTTTCAACAAGACGCCGAAACGAGTGTCCCATAGAGGAGTACGGCCATGTTCGAGGAATTCTCCAGACGGAACCGGGCGGTGATGGCGGCTATGTCGCTCGCGGCCAAGCGCGACTGGGGCGACGTCGGCCTCAACGATATCGCCAAGGAAGCGAATCTGAGCATCGCGGACCTGCGCCGGGAGTTCGTCTGCAAGAACGAAATCCTGCGCGCCTTCCAAACCGAGGTCGATGCTCAGGTCCTGGCGCGTACCAAACCCGCCGGACCCGACGACACCGTTCGCGATCAGGTATTCGAGGCTTTGATGACGCGCTTCGAGGTGATGGGGCCGCACAAAGAGGCGCTGAAGCGCATCGCGGCCTATCTGCGCTGCCGGCCGGGCGAGGCCTCGATGTTCGTGTGCTCGCGGATGGTCACGCAATATTGGACGCTCGCGAATGCTGGCGCGAAGCTCGACGGTCCGACGGCCTTGGTGCGCATCGCCGGCCTGTCCGCCGTCTACGGCAAGGCGTTCAGCATCTGGCTCGACGACGACTCGCCGTCGCTGGACAAGACCATGGCGACGCTGGATCGCGGTCTGACGAACGGGGAGCGCGGCATGCAAAGCCTGGAGAAGGCCTGCGAGACCGTGTGCGGGCTCGTGCGCGGCTTGAAGCGGAACTTCGGAGGCAAGGGCAAGCCCGACGGCAAGCCATCACCCGAGTCCGGGCCGGTTCCGTCTTCCGCTTAAAGGCTCAATGCGTTAGGCGGCAATCAGCTTCTTGCAGGCTTTGATGCACGCATTACAGGCGTCACCGCAGGCCTTGCACTCTTCGTGCTCGGCCGCGTGCTTGTCGCATTCCTTCGCGCAGTCGTCACACACATCGATGCAGACGCGGGCAAGCTCCTTGAGGCGCTTGGCGTCGGTTACAGCGTAGCGGGCGAGCGTCGCACACATCGGCAGCATCGCGTTGACGCTGACGAGGCAGTCCGTGAGCGACGTGTCGCCCGTACCCAGCACCTTGATGCAGTGTGCCACGCAGGCTTCGCCATAGCCTACGCAGTCCAGAGCCAGCTTTGTCAGGTCCTTGTGGCCGCCGCCGTGATGTTCGTGAGCGGCCTGTGCGGCGCTTCCGGCAAGCGGCATGGCAAGACCCGCAAGAGCGGCTCCGGCCAGGAGTTCGCGGCGGCTGGCGACGGGTGCATCGACGTCGTTGCCGTTTTCAGCTCTCGACTTTTTCATCTTAGGCCTCACTCATGTCGTCGGTCCCTCGGACCGTGGCGGCGTTTGCGGTTCCTTACTATACGTGGCTAGTACGGGAGTGGATCGTCGTCATCCGGACCGGAGAGGCTCTCAGGACCTTCGCCAGGGAGTTCTTCATCGATCGCATTCGGACCTAAGGGCTCTTCCCGGTCGTCGCCCAGCGCCTCTCCTTCCTGGAATTCTTTCTCCAGTTCTTCGTCGTCTTGTGCGTTTGTGGCCGCTTTGGCCTCGGCGGCCGCTTCGTTAGCGGGGAAGATCTTGTTGCCGTCTTGGCGGTGGACGTCCGCACCGCCTTCGCCGATATCGATCTGAATCTCCGAGCCCGGCATCTCGTCTTGCTGGAAGCCGTCCGGCTCCGCCTCGTTCTGGGCAAAGGCCGGGCCGGCCAACGCCAGGGCCGCGATGGCGGCAAGCCCGATAGACGCACGTTTCATGGAAGCACCTCCGAGTGACAAAATTAGACCGGGACTTTTAGCACGGCTTTCAGTCCGCCGAGAGAAGATTGATCGAGGGTGATGTCGCCACCGTGTATGCGGGTGATGTCGCGGGCGATGGCGAGCCCCAGCCCCGTCGATCCCGAATCCTGGTTACGCGCGTGGTCGATCCGGTAGAAGGGCCGGAACACGAGCTCGCGTTCGTCTTCGGGGATGCCGGGGCCGTCGTCCTCGACCTCGATGGTCAAGACGCCATCCGCCTTCGCGGCCGTGATGCGCACGGTGTCCGCAAAGCGCGCGGCGTTGTTGACGAGATTCGAGATCGCACGCTTGAAAGCGTGGCGGCGGGCGCGCACGACGAGCGGCTCGTTCTTGATCCGGACCTCCACGGTCTTGCCTTCGAGATCGGTCTTGCCCCCATGGGCTTGAGAGCTGACCTCGTTCAAAACCTCGCTGATGTCCAAATAGCTGATGGCTTCGCCCGAGTCGCCCTTTGCAAAAGCCATGTAGTCCTCGAGCATGGCCTGCATTTCGTCGATGTCGGCCCGCATGGCCTCGAGTTCGGAGCCTTCCTCCATCATCGCGAGCTGCAGCCGGAAGCGCGTCAGGATGGTCCGGAGGTCGTGGCTTACACCGGCGAGCATGAGCGTGCGTTGCTCCACGTGACGTTCGATGCGGTCGCGCATCTCGACAAAGGCGTGGGCGGCCTGGCGGACCTCGCGCGCGCGCGCGGTTTGAAGTCCTGCGGCATCCGGGCGTCCCTTGCCGAAACTTTCGGCCGCATAGGCCAAGCGCAGGATCGGACGGATCTGGTTGCGCAAGAACAGAATGGCCACGGTGAGCAGGACGACGGACGTTCCCAGCATCCAGACGATGAAGATGTGGGAGTTGGACGCGTAGGTCTGGCTGCGCCGCGCCAGCACATGCATGACGGCGTCATCGAGCTTGATGCGGATGTCGACGAAGTCCGAGCGGCCGACCGTGTCGATCCAGAAGGGGCGGCCGATCCGCCGCTCCAACTCATCGGACAGGGTCGTATCCAGCAGGTCGAAGAACGGCTTCGAGCGGACTTGCGGCAGATCCTCGCCGGGGGCGAACCGCACGCGCAAGCCCAAATTCTTCGCCGCCAGCCCCGTCAGCATCGCGACGTTGTGCTTCTTCGGAAGCTCCTCGTACATGTCGATCAGCATGGCGATGTTCTGCACCGTGCCCGTCGACAGGCGATGGGTGACGGTTTGCCAGTGACGTTCCAGGAACACAAAGGTCAAGACCGACTGAAGCAGCACCATCGGGGCGATGATGATGATGAGGGCGCGCGCATAGAGGCCCTTCGGCATTTGCTCGCCGAAACGCGCCAACAGCCATTTGAGCGGGCCTTGCCGCTCGGCTTTGGCTTGCTCCTCGGGGAGCGGGCGGGCGGTATCGGAGACGGCGCTCATCACTCGGAATAGAGTATGTAGCCCTTGCCGCGCACGGTCTGAAGATAGACCGGATTGGCAGGGTCGTTTTCGATCTTGCGTCTTAGTCGATTGATCTGCACGTCCACTGCGCGTTCGCCGCCGATGTCGGCGTCTTTATCGGACCCCTTGGCGAGTTCGTGGCGGGACACCGGCGTTCCAGGCCGCTGCGCGAAGTAGCGCAGGAGTTCGCGCTCGCGTTCGGTCAGGCGCACGGTCTCGCCGTCGCGCTGCAGCTCGCCGCGGCTGATATGGAAAATGAAGTTGCCCATGCGGATTTCGCCCGACGGTGCGGCCTGGGCGCCGCGCTTCAGGATGTTGCCGATGCGCAGGAGCAGTTCGCGCGGGTCGAAGGGTTTTGCCAGATAGTCGTCGACGCCGGTTTCCAAGCCCTCGATGCGATGCTCGGGCTCGGCTCTCGCCGTCAGCATCAGGATGGGCACCGGGTTGTTTGCCCGCAGCGACTTGGCGAAGTCGATGCCCGATTCCTTCGGCATCATCACGTCGAGCACGATCAGATCGAAGGCGAGGCTGCGCATTTGGGCGCGGGCGCTCTCCGCATCGACGGCCATGGTCACCCGGAAGCCGCGGTCTTGGAGGTAGCGCCCCAGTAGATCCCGAATCCGGCTGTCGTCATCCACGATGAGGATGTGCTGCGCGTTGTCTTCCGGACCGGCCCCCTGTTGAGGTTTGGTGTGGATCGCGTGGGTCAACTGGGTTTGCCTTCGTCCTTGGGGTCCGCCGCAGGCTGATCGGAGTGCGTCGGGTTCGGATTCGTTATGGCGGACACTTTGGGCCGATCTTCGGCATTGATCATAGCTTCCAGAAAACGGCGAATTGCTGGCTCCCCCTCGGGGCCCGCAGCCTCCAGCGCCGCGCGAAGCCGCACCATCTGCGGCGCGGCCAAGCGCGCCGCGAGGGCTTTGCCGCTTTCGGTCGGGTAGAGCAGCCGCTCCCGGCGGTCCGCGGCGCCCGCCTCTGGGTGATGTAGCCTGATCGATCAGCTGCTTCAGCACGCGCGACAGGCTCTGCTTGGTGATGTTCAGGATATCCAGGAGGTCGGCGACGCGCAGGCCCGAGTGGCGCTTGACGAAGTGCAAGACCCGGTGATGGGCGCGGCCAAAGCCGAAATCCTTGAGGATTGCATCCGGATCGCCCGTGAAGTCGCGATAGGCGAAGAACAGGAGTTCCGCGAAGGAGTGGAGGTTGTCCTCGGTCAGCGCCTCGGCCGTGCGTTCGGCCGGTACCGCCGCCACATCCTCCATCGGGGCCTTGGTCAGGGCCTCTGGTGTTTCGCTCATGGTCTCGCTGCTGGCCACAACCGCTCCGTCCGCGCGGGTGCCCGCGCGCTTGTTTCCCGCAGTTTTGCGGCCACGGGAGAGTGGTGTATTTAGGTCAGTCATGTTGACATATATTTTGGCTTGGATTATGTCAGCCATGTTGACTTAATACCCCTTGATACGCCCCGCCGCACGTGTGCGCAATTGCTCTGACACGGTATCGTATGGCTGGATTTGGGGTGGAAATTACCCAGGGGTCAGACGCATTCGGAAAAACCGGCGCGCCCCTATTCTTGGAGGAGACCCATGCCGGGCTTTGATCAGCGTGACGGCTTGATTTGGTTCAATGGCGAGATGATCCCGTGGGATGATGCGCGGGTGCATCTGCTGACCCATGCCCTGCATTACGGCAGCGCCGTGTTCGAAGGCATGCGCGCCTATGACGGCGAGATCTTCAAGCTGACCGAGCACAATCAGCGCCTGCGCGAGTCCGCCGAGATCCTCGATTTCGAAGTGCCGTATACCGTCGCCGAGCTCGACAAGGCCGCGCGCGAGGTCATCGCCGCCAACAAACTCTCCAACGCCTATGTGCGCCCGCTGGCCTGGCGCGGCAGCGAGCAGATGGGCGTCTCGGCCCAGAAGACGAAGATCAACGTCGCCGTCGCTGCTTGGGAATGGGGCTCCTATTTCGATCCCGCCGCGATCGAGAAGGGCATGAAGCTGAAATTCGCCAAGTACCGCCGGCCGGATCCGGCGACGGCGCCGGTCCACAGCAAGGCGGCGGGTCTGTATATGATCTGCACCATCGAGAAACACCGCGCCGAGCGCGAAAGCTTCGCCGATGCGGTCATGCTGGACTGGCGCGGCTACGTGGCCGAATGCACGGGCGCGAACATCTTCTTCGTCAAGGACGGCGTCATCTACACGCCCACCGCCGATTGCTTCCTCAACGGCATCACGCGGCGCACGGTGATGGGTCTCGCCAAGCAGCGCGGTTGGGACGTGGTCGAGAAGCGCATCCTTCCCGAAGAGCTTGCGGACTTCACCGAGTGCTTCGTCACGGGCACGGCCGCCGAGGTCATGCCGGTCGGTTCCATCGGCGAGTACAGCTTCGTGCCCGGCGAGATCACGCGCACGCTCATGGCCGATTACGCCGCGCTCGTGCATCCCGCCAAGAGCATCGCCGCGGCGGGCTAACGGCCCCCCGCAGAAGCTCCCCAAATAGCGATTACGCTGGTTTTGTCGGTGGACCCTGCTTCGCCGGCCAGCTGCGCGCGCGGGCGCGCATCAGCAGCCCATAAAAAGAATGCGGCGATCTCCGGCCGAAGCCGAGAGACCGCCGCAAGGCTGAGATGAGGAAGCGCCCAGGCTCGGGCAGGGACGCTTCTGACATTCGGGCTGGGCGGCCGAACGTCATGAGTAGGTTCTAGCGGGTTCCCATCCTTGCATGAAGTGAGTTGTTTTCAGGGAAATAGATGCATCTCGATCAAGTATTGAAAGAGGTGATCGTGCGGCCCCGACCGTCAGCCCGGTCGCAAACAACCGGCTTCCCTTGCGCGCAAGCATGCTAGGATTTGCGGCGATGAAAGCGTTTGGCGAACAATTCCAGCAGCGCAGCACGAGAGAGCCCGACAAGAGCGATCCCAACACGCGTGAGCCCGTGCCCCGGTTCGACGGAGCCTTCCGCGCGCGGCTCTACGATCTCTTACGCTGGCGGCGGGACGTGCGGCGCTTCAAGCGCGACCCGCTCCCCGACGGCACGATCGACCGGCTGCTGGGTCTCGCGTGTCTCGCGCCTTCCGTCGGCCTCAGCGAGCCGTGGCGCTTCGTGCTGGTGGAGGATCCAGCGCGCCGCGCCGCGATCCGGGCGAATTTCGAGGCCTGCAACGCCGAGGCGCTGTCCATGCAATCGCCGGATAGGGCGGCGCTCTATGCGCGCCTGAAGCTGCAAGGCATGGACGAGGCGCCGGTGCAGATCGCGGTCTATGCGGACCGCGAGACGGTGCAGGGCTACGGGCTCGGCCGCATGACCATGCCCGAGACCATCGACTACTCGGTAGTGACGGCGGTGCACACGTTCTGGCTCGCCGCGCGGGCCGAAGGCATCGGCGTCGGCTGGGTGTCGATCATCGACCCGGCGGGCGTCACGGCGGCGCTCGACGTGCCGGAAGACTGGATCTTCATCGGCTATCTCTGCGTGGGCTATCCGCAAGCCGAAGACGACACGCCCACGCTGCAGCGCGCGGGCTGGGAACACCGCCACGCGACCGACGACGTGATCCTGCGGCGCTAGGCTACGCGGCGGAGTGTTCTCGGGCCTGTGCATAGGCCACGATCCGCGCCAGCCACTTTTCGTAGATCCGGTCCGTGAAGGCTGCATGCATCGCCACGCAACGCTTGGCCAGGGCTTCGCGAATCTGTTCGATGGATTGCACGCTCGGGACCGTGGGCTCGATGTCGTAGCCGTAGAGGTCCAGCCAGCTCTCGAGCAGTTCGGGTGTGACCTCCGGATGGGCGACCGTCGCCACCGTGTTGCCGAACGCATAGGCCTGTTCGGCACAGAACGGGCTCGAATAGAGCGGCGCCGCGCCGGGCGGCAGGGTGAAGGCCTCGTGGTGCCAGATGAGGATCTCGACCGGATCGGGCGTATCGGCGAGCCACTCCCGCGCCACCGGGTTGCCGCACTTCGTCACCTGCCACCAGCCGATTTCCTTATCCGGCATGGGCGCCACGGAGCCGCCCAGCGCCTTGGCGATGAGCTGGCTGCCCATGCAATGGCCCAGCATCGGCACGTCCTGGGCCGCGGCCTTGCGGATCAGCGCCATCTCGTCGAGCAGCCAGGGGAATTCGTCGTTGACGCTCATGGTGCCGCCGAGAAAGGCGAGGCCCGCCACGTCGTCGATGGTCTGCGGGACGGGATCGCCCTGGTCGATCCGCACCAATTCCCAGGGAACAGATTCGGCGTTGAGGAACTGCGTGAGACGGCCGGGATGAATCCAGTCTTCGTGGCGAAAAATGCGGATGGGCTTCATGAGGCGCGCCTTGGCAGTTGGTGAAATCTTCTCATGAACTTACAGTCGGAAAAGCGGCTGAAAAGCGATATGTTTTCATCGGGTGTTGAGAAGAATTCATCATGGTTGCGCACGTTCCGATACCGTCTCTGGCGGGGCTCCGGGCCTTCGAGGCCGTGGCGCGGCTCAGGAGCTTCCGCCGCGCGGCGGAAGAGTTGTCGGTGACCACGTCGGCGGTGAGCCACCAGGTGCGCGGCCTGGAAGAGGCGTTGAGCACCCAGCTCTTCGAGCGCGGGTCCCATGGCGTGACGGTCACCAGCGCCGGGCAGCGATTCCTCCCCGAGGTTCAGGCGGTCATGGACCGGCTCTCGCTCGCCATCGCCGATCTGCATGAGCGGAAGCCCAACGCGCCGCTGACGATCAGTATGCTGCCGACATTCGCGGTGCGCTGGATGATCCCGCGCGTCGCCGATCTCAAGCGCAAGCACCCCGAGATCGAGGTGCGGCTCGACGCGAGCATGGAGGCGGCGAGCTTCACGGGATCGGACGTGGATCTGGCCATCCGCTACGGGCAGGGGAATTGGCCGGGGCTTCATTGCGAACCGCTGATCGCCGAGCGGCTGATCCCGGTTTGCAGCCCCGCGCTGTTGGAGGGGCCGCGCCCGCTGAAAGAGCCGGCCGATCTCGCCCATCATGTTCTGCTGCGCAACGATGCCCATCCGGAAGACTGGCCGCTCTGGCTGAAGGCCGCGCGGCTCAAAGGCATCGATCTCGCTCGCGGGCCGCGCTTCGGCTATTCGGAGCTGCTGCTGCGCGCCGCGTCCGAAGGCCTCGGCGTCGCCGTCGCGCGGCAGCATCTGGTGGAGGCGGAACTCGAGGCCGGCAGCCTCGTCGCGCCGTTCGACATCACTCATGAAGTCGGGATCCGGTATTGGCTGGTTTGCCCGCCGCGCGCGCTGGACGATCCGCGCGTCGCGACGTTTCGCAAATGGCTGCTGGCCGAGGCAGGGCTGAACCAAGGGGGCGGCGGGGGCGGCGATGTCCCCCGAGTGCTAGTCTTTGCCGAAGCGTTCTTCTAGTTCCACCGCCGGATCCGGGAAGGTGCCATAGGGTAAGTCCTTATTGGCCACCCACTCGATGCATTTGGGAAGCTCTCCGTCCGTCTCGATGAATTCCTTCACCGCGTCATAGGCGCGAGGGAAGGGGATAAAGAGACCGATGGGCAGCTTCGTCTGATGGAGGTTTTCTACCCACTCTTTCAGGCGGCTCATGTCGCCGACGGACGTATACTCCTCCTGATAGCCGCCTCCGTGCTTATGGTAGATGAGCAGAACACCAAGGCCAGGCATGCCGTACAGATATAAATCGAGGTCGACCCGCTTCCCGGCAAGATGATCTTCATTGTCGGTGCCGTAGAGTCCTTCTCCAGTGAGCAGCGCGCCGTCGTTGCCGGTACTGTTGAACCACTCTCGTCCTGGCGGTGCGAAGAAAAAAGGCCTCAGTTCCTCTGGCCTTGGCCAGCCCTTCACGTCCTCCGAGTTGAAGTATGTCGTTTTTTTCATAATGCGATTGACTCCAACCAGTCACCATCGCGCGCGATCTCGACGATATCGCGTCCGGATCGAAGAGTCCGACGAACAGGTTGCCAAGACAAACTTCTACTACAAGAGCTAGAATAACGCTGATGCTTTTGGATCTGCGGCTGGGGCCCCGCGCTCAAATCGCTGCGCAACGGCGCGCGGGTCGTCAGGGTGCGGTGAGGGAGATAGGGCACCGGCATAGCTTTGGTGCTGCGCATGTGAACAGTTGCTCGGCGTTTCAAGCTACGAGGGTTCCTCATTGCCATGGGAAAAGAATCACCGACGCCGGAAGCAGATTTGCGCCGCGCCTATGTTCAGGCAGAATGATTTAGATTTGCCGAAGAGCACCTCAGAAACAAGCTGTCGCAAAGCGACAGTCCGATCGTGGGGGCGTACGTAGGATTGCCATCGCTCGTACTCAATGCATTTGCCTGCGAACTCTACTTGAAGACGCTGATCCTGTTGGAGGGAAACAAGCCCATACCAACACACAACCTTAAAAAGCTATTCAAAGCGCTCCGGGGCAAAACGCAGAAGGAGCTGGAACAAGGCTGGCTCAGCGACATCCCCACACAACACATGATTGCGGAGTTCTCGAAAGCGACAGGAGACGCATTGCCGACCGACCTCCGATCCGCGCTTGAGTCCGGAGGCACCGCTTTCCAATACTTGCGCTATGCTCATCAGACGGATCTGAGCCAAACCAAGTTCTTTCTCGGCAATCTTCCACGTTTGCTCAGGCAAGTTATTCACAGACGGAAGCCTGAATGGGTCAATCTAGGCCCTAGCTACGGCCCTCTACCCGTGTCGCAGGCTCCATGACCCACCACGCAGTTGGCGTCAGTTCGCGTCCGACAATGTGACGTTGTCAGCTGGGCTAGATGCGTCGGGTAGCCTACTCCTCCCGCCACCGTGCAGCGGCTTGGTCGTCCGTGTCTTTCGCTTCGACCCAGTGCTCGCCTTGCGGGCCCGTCTCGCGTTTCCAGAACGGCGCGGAGGTCTTGAGATAGTCCATGAGGAAGCGCGCCGCTTCGAAGGCCGCTTCGCGATGGGCCGAGGCGGTGACGACGAGCACGATGTTGTCGCCGGGCAGGAGCGTGCCCACGCGGTGGACGATCAGCGAGGCTTGCAGCGGCCAGCGCGATCTCGCTTCTTCTTCTATGCGCGCGAGCTCCTTCTCGGTCATGCCGGGATAGTGCTCGAGGGTCATGGCGGAGATTTCGCCCGCGCCCTCGCGAAGCGCGTCGCGCACGGTGCCGGTGAAGGTGACGATGGCGCCGATGTCGGTTCGGACTTTGCCCGAGGAGCCTTTGCGCAGCGCCTCGATCTCTTCGCCGATATTGAAGTCGCCCTCTTGGACGCGGATCACGGCGCGCCTCCTCTCGAAGCTAGCCGCCCGTGACGGGCGGGAAGAAGGCGATCTCGCGTGCCCCCGCGATGGAGGCGTCGGCGCGCGCATGGGTCTGATCGACGGCGGCGCGGATCGTCTCTTCTTGCGCGAAGGCATTCTCGAACTCGGGCCCGCGTGTCTTCAGCCAGGCGATGACGTCGGCGACCGTGCCGGCGCTTTCCGGCAGCTCCACGTCTTCGGACGCGATGCCGGTCTTTTCCTTCACCCAGGCGAAGTAGAGGAGGCGTGTCATTGCTTGGTTGCGCCTATTTCTCGTCGGGCATGAGATGGCGCAGCGTGGCGCGCAAATAGTCGTAGCCGGTGTAGAGCGTGAGGATCGCGGCGATCCACAACAGCGTCAGGCCGAAATTGGTGGTGTAGGACCAGACCTTGTCGCCGGCAGGGCCCGCCAGCAGGAAGCCGATCGCGACCATCTGCACCACGGTCTTCCACTTGGCGAGATTGGTGACGGGGACGCTGACGCTCAAGCCCCCGAGGAATTCGCGCAGGCCCGAGACCAGGATCTCGCGGGAGAGGATGATGACGCCGGCCCAGAGCGACCAGCCGGCGATCGTTCCGTTCGCGGCCAGCATCAGCAGGGCCGCGGCGACAATCAGCTTGTCGGCGATGGGGTCCAGCATCTGGCCGAGCTTGCTTTGCTGCTGCCAGGCGCGGGCGAGATAGCCGTCCAGGAAGTCGCTGACGCCCGCGGCGATGAAGATCCACATGGCGAGCCAGCGGCCCCAATCGGCCTCGATGAAGAAGCAGGCGACCATGGCCGGAACGGCGACGATGCGCCCATAGGTCAGGATATTCGGCAGGCTGCTGTAATGCCGCCGATCCGCGTTGTGGCCACCGGGAACGCCCCGTCCCGCCAATCCTTGTTCCGACATGTCGTGATCACTCAACTGAAGTTCGTGCCTCCCAACATAACGCAATGGGCGGCGCTGCTAACCGCGTTCATGGAAAAAATCGTAGATCGTTTTCGCCATGTGTTCGCTGATGCCGCCAACGCTCTCCAAATCGGCGATTCCCGCCCGGCTCACGGCCTTGGCGGAGCCGAAATGCTGGAGCAGGGCCCGCTTGCGAGTGGGGCCGATGCCCGGCACCTCGTCGAGGGGCGAGGCGGTGATGCCTTTTTTCCGCCTTGTGCGGTGGGCGCCGATGGCGAAGCGGTGCGCTTCGTCCCGCAGGGTCTGGATGCAATAGAGCACCGGATCGCGCGGCTCGAGCATCAAAGTCTCCTTGCCTTTGCGGTAGATGCGCTCGCGCCCGGCGTTGCGGTCCGGGCCTTTGGCCACGGCTGCCAGATTGATGTCGGTCAGGCCGAGCTCCTCCAGGACGTCGTGGGCCGCGGAGAGCTGGCCGGGGCCGCCGTCGATCAGAACCAGGTCCGGCATGGACCATTTGTCTTCGTCGTCGTTCTCGCGCTCTTTCAGAAGACGGCTGAAGCGGCGGGTCAGCATTTGCCGCATCATGGCGTAGTCGTCGCCGGGGGTGAGGCCGTCGCCCTTCATATTGAATTTGCGGTATTGGGCCTTTTGGAAGCCTTCGGGCCCGGCCACGATCATGGCGCCGACGGGGTTTGTCCCCGAAATATGGCTGTTGTCGTAGACTCGACGCGCTCGGGCGGCTCCTCCAGATCGAGAGCCTCGGCCAGTCTTCTATATATGTCGCGCTGCGAGGCGTGTTCGGCGAGACGTCTTCCTAAGGCTTCCTGCGCGTTCGTCCGCACATGCTCGACCAGGTCGCGCTTCTCGCCGCGCTGGGGCGTCAGCACCTCGACCTTGTGCCCGGCCTTCAGTTCCAGGGCGGCCGCCAGCAGGCTTTGGCCCGCGATTTCGTGGCTCAGCAGAATGTGCCGGGGCGGCGGCTTGTCGTCGTAGAACTGCGCGATGAAGGCTTCGAGCACCTCCTCCGCGGGCAGGGCCTTGTCCGCGCGCGGGAAATAGGCCCGGTTGCCCCAATTATTGCCCGCCCGGAAGAAGAAGACCTGGATGCAGGTCTGCCCCGCCTCCTGGTGGGCCGCGAACACGTCGGCGTCCTTCACCGTGTGCGGGTTGATGCCCTGATGCGACTGGATATGGCTCAGCGCCGTCAGCCGGTCGCGGAACCCCGCCGCGCGCTCGTAGTCCTGGGCCTCGCTCGCCTCTTCCATGAGGGCGCGCAGGCGATGCTTCACCTCATCGCTTTCGCCGCGCAGGAACCCCAGCGCCTCGTCGAGAAGCTCGCCATAGGCTTCTTCGGAGATCTCGCCGGTGCAAGGCGCGCTGCATCTCTTGATTTGATAGAGCAGGCAGGGGCGGGTGCGGGCCTCGTAGTAACCGTCGGAGCACGACCGCAATAGAAAGGCGCGCTGCAAAGTATTGATGGTCCGCCCCACTGCACCGGCCGACGCGAAGGGGCCGAAATAGTCGCCTTTGCGGTTGCGTGCCCCGCGGTGCTTCAGGATCTGCGGCACCGGGTGGTCGCGCGCAATCAGAATGAAGGGAAACGATTTGTCGTCCCGCAGCACCACGTTGTAGCGGGGCTTCAGCCGCTTGATGAGGTTCGCCTCCAGGAGGAGCGCCTCCATCTCGGTCTTGGTGGTCACGAACTCCATGGCCGCCGTGTCGGCGATCATGCGGGCGATACGATTGTTGTGGCCGGTGCCGCGCGCGTAGCTCTGGACGCGCTTCTTCAGGTGCCGCGCCTTGCCCACATAGAGAACCTGTCCGTCCGCATCGAACATGCGATAGACGCCGGGGCCGGGCGGGGCGAGCTTCGCATGGCGCGCGATGACGGCGGCTCCCGTCTCGGGAATCGCGTCCGGTTCCCGCTGCAGCGGCGGGTTTGCGCTTTCGCTATCAGAGCTTTCCGGTGTCATGGAATCGTATTGTGTTGGCGCCGACGTCTCCGCGGGGCACACCTGTCATTCAAACTAGGGAGTGGCTCCGGCCACCTTCAAGGGTGCCCCTCGACGGGGCTTATAGTACAAGTATCGCCTTAGCCGGCGTCGGCGCGCCAGTTGAGGTGCCGCCCGCCGTCCAGCGCGATCATCTGGCCCGTGATCGACCCTGTCTCTAACAGAAAGCGGACCGTCGCCGTGATGTCACTCATGGGGACCGGGCGTTTCAGCAAAGTGTCACGGCATTCGCGCGCGAAATCCTCGTCCGACTGGCCCTCGAAGGGCAGCACCGGGCCGGGCGCGATGGCGTTGACCCGGATCTGGGGCGCCAGGGCCTGGGCGAGGGTACGAGTCGCGGTCCAAAGGCCTGATTTTGCGACTGTGTAAGTAAAGTGATGGGGGTTCAGCGCGTGAACCTTCTGATCGATCAGATTGATGACATTGCCCTCGACCCCGTCCGGCAGGGCCTTGGCGAAGGCTTTGGTCAGGAAAACCGGCGCACGGAGGTTCACCTCGTGATGCTGCGTCCAGCCGGTCTCGTCGAAATCGTCCGGCCAGTCCCAGGAGAAACAGGCGGCGTTGTTCACGAGGCAGGTCACTGGGCCGAGGGCCTTGGCGCTGTCCTCGATCAGGCTCGGCAAGGCCTGGATCTCCGACAGATCGGCCTGAACGGCTGCCGCACGTCCGCCGAAAGCCTCGATTTCCGCCACAAGGCTGCGCGCGTCCGCCTCGGAGGTCTGAAAGTGGATCGCGACTCGCCACCCGGTGCGCGCCAGGTCTTCCGCGATGGCCCGGCCCAAGCGGCGGGCGGCGCCTGTCACCAATGCACAGGCTTCCAAGGGGTTGGCGGCCATAGTGTCCTTCGAGTCGTAGGCTGCTGCCGGAAATATCGGAAAAAACCCGCCAAGCGGGTCCCAACCAAGTGGGATCGGCACTCTATGGGAGCGAAATCTGGCGAACAAGACGTGGTGCGGGGTCGCGATTCCGCACTGAGTCGCCCCGGCCCGCCCAGGTCGCCGCGGCCACCTCACCAAAGTCCGACGACAAAACGCCTATCAACTGTGCATTTGGCCAAATAGGTAGGCTGACCAGAGCGGCTCTCAAGCCCAATGCGGTATCAAAAACTGCAAACCATTGCAGATAAGACACACTGGGTTCTTAGATTTCGACACAACCTTGCTTTTTCGTTGCTTCCCCAAAAGCCCTGACTATTGTCAAAGCCACGGGGGACGTTGCACCGCGAACACAGCGTGTCAGCAGCATCCTAAACAACGAAATCAAGTCGTCAGGGACAGGCGAAAAGCAGGAGACTGGATAATGGCTCGGCGTGATATTGCGGGGATCTTCAAATCTACAGTTTTGGGAGCGGCGCTCGTTGCGGGTTCCGCCCTTGCGGCACAGGCGCAAGATCCTGGAGACCAGGCATTTGGCCCCTTCGGCGGTGGCTCTGGTAACCAGCTTGAGCTCAGCGCTACGACAGCTTTCACCACGGACTACGTGTTCCGTGGTATTTCTCAGACCAACCAGAACCCGGCCGTTCAGGGTTCGCTCGATGCATCCTACGGCATGTTCTATGTCGGCATGTGGGGCTCGAACGTCGATTTCGCTGACAGCCTCGAGATCGACTACTACGGTGGTATCGCTCCGACGATTGGCGGTTTCGACCTCGATATCGGCGTCCTGTGGTACACCTACCCGGGTGCCAACGGCATCGACATCGTCGAAATCAAGACGGGCGGTTCGTACACCTTCGGTGATGCCTTCACCCTCGGCGTGACCAACTACTGGGGTACCGACTCCGACTACGACGTTCTTGAGGTCGGCGGCGAGTACGCCTTCGCCAATGAGTGGTTCAACTTCTTCACCCCCAGCGTCAGCGGTGTGGTCGGCTTTCAGTGGGCCGATGCCGGTACGGACTACACGTACTGGAATGCGGGTCTGACCCTCGGCTTCCTGGACAACTGGGCCGCCGATATCCGCTACTGGGATACCGATCTGAGCGATATTGGTTGCGGTGGCGCCCCTGGTGCCGGCGACAACTGCGACGGCCGCGTTGTCGGTACGATCAGCGCATCGTTCTAAGACTTACCCAAACACTACCTTCCAAAGGGGCGCCGTTTCGGCGCCCCTTTTTCTTTTTTGGTGCGCGTTTTCAGCCAACCCGTATGTTCAGGCGATGACGAAATCGGAAGAGGGGGCCCCGTCGCCCTGTCCAGAATCAGCGCGGGGCGGTGTCGCGCGCGCCGGGGCAAATGCCGTCGCCACGATGGACGCTGTCGCAAAGGCTCACGCCATCTATACACCCGCCTCTTTGTCGTTCTACGACCTTGCGGTTCACGGTCTCTCCAATCGGTTCGCGTGGCGCTGTCCGACGTCGACGATCACGGATCTCTATCGGCGGTATCTGTCGGCGAACCACCTGGAAGCCGCGGTCGGCACGGGTCTTTTTCTCGACCGTGCCGGCACGGCGTTCGACCGCCTGGTCTTGCTCGACATCAACACGCATTGCCTGAGAGTGTCGGCGCGGCGGCTGGCGCGGTTCGAGCCGGAGTGCCGGGTGGCCAATCTCTTGGAGCCGCTGACATTGGATCTTGCGCCGTTCTCGTCGGTGGCGCTGACCTACGTGCTTCACTGTCTGCCGGGGTCCATGGCGGAGAAGCTCGTGGTGCTCGATCACCTCAAGCCACTCATGGCACAAGATGCGTGCCTGTTCGGCGCCACGATTCTCGGTGAGGGCGTGCGGCCCAACGGGCCCGCCCGATCATTGTTCAAGGTCTACAACGAGCGGGGCGTCTTCAATAATACCGAGGACAGCCTAGCCGCTTTGACGGATGGTCTGAATCGCCGTTTTGCCCGTGTGGAGGTCGAACAGCGCGGCCTTGTCGCGTTGTTCGTTGCGCGCTAGGGGCGGGGCCTCCGGTTCTGGAGCGAGCACAGGTCTACGCGCACGCGGCCGGCGTACCCACTGCATTCCAGCGGTTCGGACAACTAACCGGTGTGGCGATCGACCTTGTCGACGTCCTCGTCGGCAATTCCTTCCTTGAAGCTCTTTATGCCCTTGGCCACGTCTCCCATGACGTCGGATATCTTGCCGCGGCCGAAGAGAAGCACGAACAAGGCAATAACGACTGCGATTTGCCACCAACTCGGTCCCATGGATTGTCCTCTTTCTCGTCTTTGAACATGTGGGGTCAGACCCTCTCGTGCCGGACCTCGGTGCTATGAACGGTCGTGTTTTCCGCAAGGTCGCTTTTTCGGCCGGAGACAAGCACGTTGACATTGGCATCGGCATCCGTCGTGCCCGGCCAGCGGCCTTTGTAGACAATTCCCATGCCGGGCTGTGCGATCTCGGAGACAGTCACGGTCAGCGTCAATCGTCCGATGTCGTTCACCAGAACGATCGGATCTCCGTCCGAGACGCCGTATTGGGCCGCATCTTCGGGGTGAAGAATGATCGATGGCGCGCCGAGCTTCTTCTGGATAACGGAATCGTTGCCGTAGCTCGAGTTCATGAGCCAGGCCGATGCGGGCGAAACGATCCGCAGAAAACCGGGTTGAGGCCGCTCGTCCGCATGGGCGGTCGGGGCGCGCGGAAGTCCGAGTTCGACCGCGGCGTCGTTCGCGAGCTGTATGCGTTTCGATTCCGTTGGGAACGAAAGGTCCGGGAACTGTATTTGGGGCTCGTCGTAGAGCGTGACCGTCCCGACCGCCGCTAGGTCCGTGAAGCTGCCGGCGTAAGGCGTTTGCTCGAGCAATCTCTCGATGAGATCGGCCTCGCTCTCGAACAGAGCAGGCTCCTCATAGCGCATCGCGCCCGCCAATCGCCGGAATATCTCATGGTTGGGCACGGCATCGCCGGGAGGATCGACAGCCTTCGCCTGGGCCGACAGCGTCAGGTCGAAATAAGACAGGACCAGATCGTTGCACTCGAGAAAACTCGCCGCAGGAAGAACGATATCCGCGTAGGACGTCGTGTCCGTATGAAAGAGTTCCACCGCAACGTGGAAGAGGTCGTCGCGCATCAAGCTTTGCGCAGACGCCGCTGCTCCGGCGAGGACGCTGCCGGATTGCTGTTCCAGGTGACGAGTGCCTTCGCCAACTCAGGCTGTTCGAGTGTCGCCGCCAGGTCCATGTGACTGATGGACGGCGTCTCGCCGCGCGCGAGCTCGGGCATCGCGACCGTGTCCATGTCGATGCCGCGGCGGTCGGGACCGTTCAAATAGAGGAAACCCGCGCCGGGGCGGCCGACATTTCCGCTGAAGGCGACGAGCGCCGACAGGACGCGGAAGACATTCCCGCCATAAGTTTGACGTTGCACGCCCTGTCCGAGCCAGAGCAACGAGGGGCCTTCCGCGTAGGCGCGGGCCGCCTTCTCGATCAAATCGGCCGGCACGCCGCATAGCTTCTCCGCCACGGCAGGGGTTGTGCGGTCGATCGTCTCCATGAGCGACTTGGCGCCAAGGACATGCGCATCGACGAACTCCCAATCGATTAAGCCGTTCGTCTTCATCACGTTGAGAAATGCAAATCCCAGGGCGGCGTCGGTGCCCGGGCGCAGCTTGAGGAACATGTCCGATGCGGCGGCCGTGGCGTGCTCGATCGGATCCACGACGATGATCGTTGTCCCAGCCGCAGCGGCCTCAGCTATGAAGCGCTGGTCCTGGTGGGGGGCCGAGTGAGATGGATTTGCGCCCCAGATGAGGATGCAACGTGAATCCCGCGCCGTGCGTGGATCGAAGCCGACAACGGATGTGCCGAACGTTAGGTCCAAAGCCGCATGGCCGGCCTTGTTGCAAACCGTGTCGGGGTCGACCTCGGTCGCGCCCAGGCGGTGGAAGAAGCGCAGCGGAAACGCGATGTTTACGACGCCGACTGTGCCCGTATAGTGCGTATGCAGAATAGTGTGTGCGTTGTCTTGCGCGACAAGTTGCCTGAAGCGCTCGGAGACTTCCGCGAGCGCTTCGTCCCAGGAGATCGCGACGAACTTGCCTTCGCTCTTCGGTCCCGCACGCCGCAAGGGAGAGGAAAGCCGAAGTGCCGGATCGCGCCATGCGCCGTTGTAGGCAATGGCGCATTTACCGCAGAGTTTTCCGTGCGACACAGGATGCTCCGGATCGCCAATGACCTTGGTGATGGACCCGTCCCGCGTATGCACGGCTATTCCGCACGCGTCGTAGCAGTCGCGTGCGCATGTCGTTTTTATGATCGTCTCACTTGGCATGATGAATCCTCGAAGGACTTGCTCAAGGTTTCATCGCTCAATTCTGCCAAGTGGTCTTTTAGAAGTCTAATGTATTTCCGTACCCCCTAGGAGTTACTCACTCAAGAGGATTGCCCCGCCGTCGTTCCAACACCGAAACTACCGAGCATCAGAACGATATCGGCCCGATTTCGAGGCCGGAAAACTGGTGGCGCAACTCGCGGTTTGGAAGCTTGGGCATCATGAATAACCGAACTGAGCTTCATACCGTCCACTGCGCCGCACCACCCATTCACCACCCATCTGAAATGCGTGTAACAGGCAGGCCGTTCGCACTCGCGGTCGTGCCGTCTTTTGACGTGGAGGGACTAAATGACAAGCAAATTCACGATTAGTCGCCGCGACTTTCTCGCAACCACGGCGGCGGTAACGGCCATGGCCGGCGTGTCGATGCCGAAGTTCGCCTTCGGCAAGGACAACGTGGTCAAAATCGGTTTCCTCGCTCCCTTGACCGGCGAAGTCTCCGCCTGGGGAAAGCCAGGCCTGGACGGCTGCAAGATCTGGGCGGACTGGGTCAACGCGGATGGCGGCGTCAAGATCGGCGATGAGGCGTACAAGGTCGAGTTTATCGCCTATGACGACGAGTACGATCCGAGCAAGGCACGGACCGGCGCGGTGAAGCTTGTCAAGGAAGACGACGTCAAGTTCGTCATGATGCTCGGCGGCGATCCGTGGCCGGGTGCCGCTCCGATCGCAGAGAAAGAGAACATGTTGTTCTCGACCCTTCTGCCGAGCGACCTGAGCCCCGAGACGGAGCTCCTGGTTGCGCCGTGTGAGGTGCACCCGATCTACAACGTGACGGGCGTTGAGTGGCTTGCCGAGAACAAGCCGGAACTCAAGACGGCCGTCGTCTGCGCGCAGGATGATTCCCTAGGCAAGCCGTCTGTGGCGACCTACCTCGCCGCCTTCGAGGCCGCGGGCATCGAGGTCCTCGACGAACCCATCTTCTTCGATCCGGCGACGACCGACTTCGCGCCCCTCATGTCCAAGATGCTGGCGCTGAAGCCCGACATCATCTGCCTCGATACATGCTACGCGGATTATGTGCATCCGCTGGTGGAGCAGGCGTTCCAGCAAGGCTTCAAGGGCCAGATGATCTCTTGTACGGCAGACTTCTATGAGAAGCTGGTCGAGAAGACCTCCAAGGAGTTCATGGAAGGCTTCATCTTCCAGTTCCCCGACTTCGACGACCCGGCGATGAATGCCGAGCACGTCAACTTCAACAAGCCGAATGACTTCTACAGCGAGTACGTGAAGCGCTACGGAAAGGGCGAGTGGAGCGCGGTGTCGTGGGAGTATGCCTCGATCATGGATCTGTGGGCTGACGCCGCGGGACGCGCCGGAACGACCGAACCGGTCAAGGTGCTCGAGGCCATGAAGGTAGGCGGTACGGGGCGCCAGGCGTTTGGCGAAGCCAAGTGGTGGGGCAAGGAGCTCTTTGGCATCGACAACGCGCTCGTTGGCGAGTGGCCCGTCGTGGCTATCAAGGATGGCAAGGCGAAGATTCAGGACTTCAAGTCCATCCCCGCCTGGTGGGAAAAGCATAGCGATCTGATGATCAAGCACATGAAGGCGCTCAATCAGATGTACTATCAGCGCGGCTAAATAGACTTGGCGCAGGCTGGTTCGCAAACGCGGCGCGAACATTAACATCGGCAACGCGCGCCGTGAACGGCGCGGACCCGCCAGAGCCATTCTTTCTGTGCAAACGACTGCTGGCACCCGGCCCCATACTGGGCCGGGTGCGCGGCGGAGCGATATGGAATGACAGCAGAACTTTTCTTTCAGACAGTCGTCAACGCGACCTATGCCGCGAGCTACATGGCGCTTATCGCGGTTGGATTCGTCCTCATCTTCGGCGTGATGGGCGTGGTCAATTTTGCCCACGGCGAGCTCTATATGGCAGGGGCTTATACTGTCGTGGCCCTATATGCCGACCAAGGATTGCCATTCTTTCTTTCGGTCGCGGCCGGGCTCGCCTTTGTCGGGGTGCTCGGGCTTCTCATGGAGCTCGCGCTGTTCAGGCCCTTACGCGATAATCCGCTGGGCGGCCTGATCGCCTCGATCGGTTTTCTCCTCATCCTGCAGACGATTGCGGTTCTCGGATTCGGCGTGCGGATGAAGAACGTGCCGCCGTCGACCCAGGACAAAATTGTCTTCATGGACGGGGTCGTTCTGACCTACCAGAGACTGTACGTCATCGTAGCCGCCGTCGCCCTGCTGGGGGCGCTTTGGGTATTCTTGCGCAAGAGTAAGTTTGGCTGGGCGTTGCGAGCCTGTGCTCAAGATCGGGAAGCGGCCGTGCTTCAAGGCATGTCGATCAACAACACGGCACGCTTGGCGATGTTCATTGGCGCGGCGCTTGCCGGCGTCGCCGGCGCTCTGACTGCGCCGTTGGTTTCACCAACGCCCTATATGGGGCACCCCGTCGTCG
This sequence comes from Methyloceanibacter stevinii, assembly GCF_001723355.1. NCBI lineage: Bacteria > Pseudomonadati > Pseudomonadota > Alphaproteobacteria > Hyphomicrobiales > Hyphomicrobiaceae > Methyloceanibacter > Methyloceanibacter stevinii. The sequence continues at coordinate 58,666 of NZ_LPWE01000003.1, forward strand.
TCTCCGCCTTCATCATCATTATCGTTGGCGGCCTCGGTTCATTGGAAGGGGCTGTGCTGGTCTCGATCCTCTACGCGTTCGTCCACACCTTCGTGACGACGCTCTACGACGGGACCCTGGCGAATATTGTTGGTCTCCTCCTGATGCTCGGCGTCCTCATCGTGCGGCCAACAGGACTATTTGGAGCTAAAGAACGTGCATAAGCCTGACAGTCATTCCGTGAACCTCGCTGCTGCGTTTGGGTTCGTACTTTTGGCAGGCGTGCTCATCGTGCTCCCTCATCTCCTGTCGTTCTCGCAACAGGAGGTCTTGGTTCTGCTCGTGATCAACGTACTGCTTGTTTGCAGCTACCGGCTGCTGACGCTGACAGGCGAGTGGTCTCTGGCCCATGCGGTCATTATGGGCGTGGGGGCCTATACATCGGCCCTGGTGGCAAAGAAGCTGTCGGTCCCGGTCCCGCTTGCCATGTTGGCAGGCGCCTCGATGGCGGGCTTTATCGCGTTTCTTCTCAGCTTTCCGCTGTTCCGCATGAAGGGCTTCTACTTCCTCATTGCGTCCTTTGCGGCGGGCGAGGTCATTCGTCTTTCGTGGAAGTGGAGCGACTTGACATTTCTGTTCGGCGGTCCGAAGGGCATCAAGCGTATTCCCGCCTTCCCGGACTTTCTGACGATCGATTTCTACGAGCCGGTGAACTACTACTATCTCTGCCTCGTAGTCGTCGCGGTCTCGCTTCTCATCCTGTATCGCATTGAGAAGTCGCGCATCGGACTGACGTTCCATGCGATTCACTGGCAGGACAAGCTTGCCGAATCCGTCGGCGTCAATACGTTCCGCTACCGGACGCTCGCCTTCGTGTTCTCCGCGTTCTTTGCCGGTCTCGCCGGTGCGCTCTACGCGCACTACGTGGGGGCAATCGCGCCCAACAGGTTCAGCGTCGAGGAGATGGTCTACATACTAATTTGGGCGATCGTCGGCGGCACGGCCACCTTCTACGGTCCCATCATCGGCGTCGTGGTCCTGACCATCGTGAACGAAATCGTGCTGCGGTCCCTCGGTGTCGAGGAGATGCGGCCGATGTTTTACGGTGCGCTCCTGATCATCGCGATTCTGTTCCTGCCCAATGGGCTGGAGAGCCTGGTTCCGAAGATCAAGCGACTGTTCCGTGGACGGGACAAAGAGGGGAACGGATCCCTCGCGTCGCCTCAAGTCGCAGAGTGAGGCTCGGCGGGTCTGGCGCTTGGCCGGGCCCGCGCGGCAAACCGCACGCGGCGCGCAATAACGGCCACTAAGTTCTCAAGCAGACAGGAAGAGCGGCTCTAGGCGCTAGGATTTGGCGCCGGCGCAAGTAAGAGCTGACCGGCCGCCAGCAGCTTGCGGGTGTCGTTCAACATGGCCGGCCGTTCGCGACGCCAAGCCGTGAAAACAGCTGCGTCGGGCGCGCTGAGCGTACCCGGATTGTCCCGCAAAGCCTCCAGGCGCGCTGCCGCGTCCTTGGCGATTGCGTTCCACCGCTTCTGCCATAGGGCGCGGTAGGTATCGCGGTGAAGAGCCTCCATGCGGAGGTGAAACATCGAGCTGCGCGCGACGCGGGGCGCTGCATGCGCGCTATCCAGGGATGAGCGCTGCGCCAGGTCTCGAGGGCCTTTGCGACCAGCGCGGGGAGGTCGTTCGTGTCGCCGGTCAGCGCGAGACATATTCCGAAATTGGCGAGGCTTGTGCCAAGTCGCGGGTCGATCTGTTCAAAGGTCTCGCGCGCAAGTCGCAAGGCGCTGCCGGCCTCAGCCTTTGCCCGCTCGAAGTCGCCTGCACATGCGGCCGCGACCGCTTCCTCGCTGGTGGCTTCCCACGCCAGATCGTCTTCGCTCCAGCCGGCGTTGACGAGTTCCTGCAGACTCCAGATCTCAGGCGCCGAGGTAGGCTTTTCGAACATGGTCATTGTCGTGCAGCTCCCGTGCTGGTCCTTCCAGCGCGATTGTTCCGGTCTCGAGGACGTAGGCGAAATTCGCAAGCTTCAGGGCGAGCTCGGCGTTCTGTTCGACGAGAACGACGGGAACGCCGCGATCCACGATGTCGCGAATGGCACGCGCCATCTCCTGAACCATAACCGGCGACAACCCCATGGAGGGCTCGTCGAGGATCAGCATGCGCGGCCTGGACATCAGGGCGCGGCCGATGGCCAGCATTTGCTGTTCGCCGCCAGAGAGAGACCGGGCCCACTGACCCCGGCGCTCTTCCATGCGCGGGAAACGCTTGAAGACGTCGCGGAGATCCGCTTCGATCCCGTCCTTGTCAGACCGCAGGAAAGCACCGGTTCTGAGATTCTCTTCAACCGTCAGGTCGGGGAAAACCCGCCGCCCCTCGGGCACATGCGCGATCCCGAGCGCGACAATCTTTTCAGGCGCCAGCCGATCGATCCGCTGGCCATCGAAAATGATCTCTCCGTCGCTGATCCGGACAAGGCCGGAGATGGCGCGCAAGGTCGTGCTCTTGCCGGCGCCGTTGGCGCCGACGATGGTGACGATGCCCTTATCGGGAACAGCCATGCTGACGCCCTTCAGGGCGGCGACCTTGTTGTAGTGAACTTTGATGTTCTTGATCTCAAGCAGCATCGATTGCGGTTCCCAGATAGGCTTCGATAACGGCGGGGTTGGTGCGAACCTCTTCCGGCGTGCCTTCGGTCAAGAGCGTTCCGAAGTTCAGTACCGTGATGATGTCGCAGAGGCCCATGACCGCCTGCATGTCGTGTTCGATCAGCATGATGGTGACACTCTGCTCCTCGCGGATGCGCCGGACGAGTTTGATCATCTGCCGTGTTTCTTCGGGGTTCATGCCGGTAAAGGGCTCGTCGAGGAGCAGCAGCCGCGGTTCGGCGGCAAGTGAGACCGCCAGTCCAAGGGCGCGCTGGTGGCCGTGCGATAGGTTCGCCGTCAGCTCGTCCGCAAGATGCGCCAGATTGAGGAACTCGAGAATCCCGTAAGCCTTGGCCCTCGCGGCCGCCTCGATATTGCGGTCCGTTCCGAGGATTCGGCTGACCACGCCTGCCTTCGCGCTGCGATGGCATCCCAGCAGAACGTTCTCGATCACGGTGAATTCGTGGAACAGCGTGGTGCCTTGGAAGGTGCGGATCAGGCCGCGTTCGGCAAGCGCGCTGGTCGGCCGGCCGGAAACGTCCTCACCGCAATACAGGATCTTGCCCCGGGACGGCGGATAGAAGCCGCTGATGACGTTGAAGGTCGTCGTCTTGCCGGCGCCGTTAGGACCGATCAGGCCGTGGATCGTGCCCTCACGAACAGTCAGGCTGAGATCGTTGATGGCGACGATGCCGCCAAAGATGCGGCCAAGATCGCGAACCTCGAGAATGGGCGTTTGTGTCTGCATCATCGGCGTGTGCGTGGTCCCCGGAAAATCAATTCTTGTCGAGATTTAGCACAGCTTCACAGAGCACTGCATTCTTACAAGATCGTACCTCTTAGGAGTTACTTCGATCAGAGCATTGCTCGCTTTTGGCGGATGCGGGACCTTCGTGCGGACAACAAAACAACAGGACGGGGCCTAGGAACCGTCCCAGTCGGGGAACGATCGAAAGCCGGTGGCCGTAGAAGACGTGGGACAAGACGCCGGCGAAAGCCCGCGATCGCTGCAGAGGCAGATTGGTTGGCGGGATGCATTCTGGGTCGCCAGTGGCGTCCCGGCCCTGGTTCTTTTCACCATGGGCGGCGTCGCCGCCACCTCAGGCAAGGCCTCTTGGCTCGTCTGGGTCGCGGCCATCACCGTGGCCTTTATCCAAGCCTTCACCTACGCGGAAATCGCAGGTTTGTTCCCCGGCAAGTCCGGCGGCGCGGCCATCCATAGTGCGATCGCCTGGTCGCGATACGGCAAGTTGTTCGCTCCGATCGCGGTGTGGTGCAATTGGTCGGCGTGGTCGGTGGTGCTGTCGATCGGCGCCGGTCTTGGCGCCGGCTACGTTCTCAACCTGTTTTTCGCCCCGGACGCCGCCATCACCAGTTGGCAAATCGTGCTGGCCGATCTCGGATGGCTGAAGGAGGGGCTCACCCTACGCATCAACGCGACGTTCATCGTCGCGGCCACGCTGCTGCTTGGCTGTTTCGCGATCCAGCGCGGCGGTATCCTTCGGTCTGCGCGCGTGACGATGCTGCTTGGGATTGCCGCACTCGTGCCGCTCATTCTGATCGGCATCGTTCCGCTGTTCACCGGCGACATGCCGCGCGAGAATTTCTTGCCGCTGGTCCCGCTGGCCTACGACGCGGCCGGTCAAGCGGTCGACGGCAGCTGGGACAAGGCGGGTTGGATCGCTGTCAGCGGCGCCTTGTTCGTCGCCTTGTGGTCCGCCAACGGATTCGAGACGGCCGCCTGCTATACGCGCGAATTCAAGGACCCGGCTCGGGATACGTTTCTGGCGCTGATGTCGTCGGGGCTGTTGTGCGTCGGGGTCTTCACGCTCGTGCCGCTGGCCTTTCAAGGCTCACTCGGGATCGAAGGCATGATCGCGCCGGGTATCCGCAGCGGCATGGATGTGGGGCATGTTCTGGCCGACATTCTCGGTGGCGGCTTGATCCTGGAAACCATCGTCGCGGTGCTGCTGATTCTCGCAATTATGCTTTGCATCATGACGGCTATGTCCGGCGCGGCGCGGACGTCCTATCAGGGGTCGGTCGAGGGATGGCTGCCGCGCTACCTCTCCCATGTGAACAAGGCAGGCGCCCCCACACACGCCATGTGGACGGATCTGGTTCTCAACCTCGGCCTGCTCCTGATGTCCGACTACATCTTCGTCCTGGCCGCGACCAATGTCTCCTACATGGTCTTCACGTTTCTCTACGTGAACGCGGGTTGGATCCACCGGCTCGATCGCCCCCACTGGGTCCGGCCATATCGGGTCCCGCGGCTCCTTCTGATCGCCGGCGTCCTCATGTCGTTCGTCAACATGGCCGTGGCCGGGCTCGGTGCGAACATATGGGGGCAGGGCACCTTGCTGACCGGCTTCGTCATCGTGTTCCTGGCCGTGCCGTTCTTCATCTACCGGCACTATGTGCAGGACAAAGGCGTCTATCCGGAGAACATGGCCGAGGACATGCATCTCGGCCCGGAGGCGGGAGTGGCGACGCGTGGGGGTCTGTTGCCTTATCTGGCCCTCGCCGGCGCGTTGGCCGTCACGCTAGCCTGCCATCTCTGGGTATCGGCTTGATCGCGGCCGAGTACGGTTTCCGACCGAACGCAACGAAAGGAAAGAGCCGGCCGCGTGACGTGCACACAACCGGCTCTCGGTACCACCCGCGGCCAGTAGCAGGCGGCACTCGGGGCTATTATTCCTCAACACGCAGGCGCATTGGGTCGTAGAACGGGGTCCGCACCACCGTGCCGGTGCAAATGCCCGGTTCGCCGCCCAACGTCACCTGCGTGCCAAGTCCGGTACAGTCCGGGAGGAGATGAACCATAGCCAAGGACTTCATGAGGTACCGGCTGAAACTCGAACTGGTGACGACACCGACATCTTTGCCGTCCTTGAAGATGCGCGTGCCGGGTTCGACCGCGTCGTCGGTGTCACACACGATGCCGGCTTGTTTGACTCGCTCGCGGCCGCGAAGGGAAAGGACCGCCTGCTTGCCGATGTAGTCCGCTTGCTTGTCCTCGTCGATGCCCCAGCCCATGTTGACTTCCCACGGCGTCGTGTCGCCTTCGGGCATGTCGTAGGGGAAGAACAGAAGCGTGGACTCGACGCGGATGAGATCGAGCGATGTCCAAGAGGCCGGGACCACGCCGAACTCTTTGCCGGCGGCCAGAATGCTATCCCACATCTCACCCGCATCCGCCGAAGAGCAATAGACCTCGTAACCACGCTCTCCCGAATATCCGCAGCGGCCGATAATGACGTCCTTGCCGAACAGGGTCGTCTTGGCGTGATTGAAGAAGGGGAGCGTCTCCAGCGCCATGGGCGTGTGTGGGTTCAGCGTTTTCAGAGAAGCCGGACCTTGCAGCGAAAGAACATGGGTATCCCGGTCCCACTCGACGGAGACATTCTTGCCCGCGGAGACCTTCTTGAGATGCTCCGGCGTGGCCCCGCTGCCGTGGGTCACGCGATATTCGTCCGGCCCATCGCAAATAATCATGATGTCGTCGACGAGGGCGCCGTTCTCGTTCACTTCCGCGCCCAGCCGCGCCGTGCCCGGAGCGATCGTGGATACGTCGATGGCCACGAGGCCATTGAGCGTGGCGACGGCGTCGGGGCCTGTCACGCGCACGATGTTCAGCGCCGAGACGTCGTAAAGCCCGGCGCAGGTCCGTACCGCGACGACTTCGTCGTTCGGGTCGGTGGCATAGCTCCATGGTACGCGCATATCGCACCATGTCTCGCCGTCGAGTTTCGATCCCAAAGCTTCGTGTCGACTGTTCAATGCGGAGTTTCGCGTGCTCATGTCGCCCCAACGTGTGCGTGATTTCGATCAGAACCGCATCGTGGCGGCTATCCGCAGTGTCGAAGTGAATACGCCGAATGACAATTACTCTCGTGGAGGTAGCCCATTCTGAATAAGCGGCCGGTTCCTGCCGCGCGCCGGGCGGCGGCTAACCCCAAGTGGGTATCCATCCAAGGGAATTGGAATTGGGCCGAATTGGCCGAGACTTGCATGGCCAAGATGTCTCGGGTTGGGCGGCCGGTTCGGCACATAACAATAAGCCGGACGAAACTTTTCCGGGCTCTGGCTGGTCGAGAATAGCGGTTGAGCGGAGCTGATCTCCCCACCGCCAGAGAAAGGGAGATGCACTCCATGGCGAGTGACTCGAAATACGACATCCTATTCGAGCCCATCAAGATCGGGCCCAAAACCCTCCGCAACCGCTTCTATCAGGTGCCCCATTGTATCGGCGCCGGATCGGACAAGCCGGGTTTCCAGGCTGCGCACCGTTCGTTGAAGGCTGAAGGCGGCTGGGCCGGCATCAACACGGAATACTGCTCGATTCATCCGGAGTCGGACGATTGCCATCGCGTGTCCGCCCGAATCTGGGACGACGGCGACATCCGCAACTTGCGTGCGATGACCGATCACATTCATGCCAATGGCGCGCTGGCCGGTGTCGAGATGTGGTACGGCGCCGCACACGCTCCCTGCATGGAGACGCGCTGCACCTCCTACGGGCCGAGCCAGTTCAACTCGGAATACGAGAATCTGACCTATTGCCACGAGGCCGATCAGGACGACATCAACCGGCTGCAGCAGTACTACGTGGACGCCGGCATTCGTGCGCGCGACGCGGGCTTCGACATTGTTTACGTCTACGGCGCGCACTCCTATCTGCCGCTCCAGTTCCTGTCGCCCTACTACAATCGGCGCACCGACAAATATGGCGGCTCGCTCGAGAACCGTGCGCGGTTCTGGCTCGAGACGCTGGAGAAGGTTCGCAATGCGGTCGGCAAGGACTGCGCGATCGCGACTCGTTTTGCGGTCGACACGCTTTACGGTGAAGGCGGCGTCGAGGTCGAGGAAGACGGCATCAAATTCGTCGAGCTGGCAGATCCGCTGGTCGACGTCTGGGACGTCAATGTGGGCGACATCGCCGAATGGGGCGAGGACGCCGGACCCTCCCGCTGGTATCGCATGGGTCATCAGATCCCCTGGCAGAAGCACATCAAGGCGGTTTCGAAGAAGCCCGTTCTTGGCGTTGGCCGTTTCACCGATGCCGAGAGGATGGCGCAGGTCATCCGTGCCGGTGAGCTCGACATCATCGGCGCGGCGCGGCCGAGCATTTCCGATCCGTTCCTGCCCCAGAAGATCAAGGAAGGCCGGTTCGACGACATTCGGACCTGCATCGGGTGCAATGTCTGTATCTCCCGCTGGGAGATCGGCGGACCGCCCTTCATCTGCACGCAGAACGCGACGGCTGGTGAAGAGTATCGCCGCGGATGGCATCCCGAGAAGTTCCCGAAGGCGGAGTCCGACGACTCGATCCTCGTGCTCGGCGCCGGCCCGTCCGGTTCGGAGGCCGCGCGCATCCTCATGGAGCGGGGCTACACCGTTCACCTGGTGGACAAGGCCGACAAGGTCGGCGGTTGCGTCAACACGATCGCGACGCTGCCCGGCCTCGGCGAGTGGAGCTATCACCGTGACTACCGCGAGACCCAGCTCAACAAGCTTCTGAAGAAGAACAAGGACTCGCAGGTTGCGCTCGGCGTGAAGCCGATGACGGTCGACGACTGTCTCGACTACGGCGCCGACAAGATCATCGTGGCGACCGGCTCCCATTGGAACACGGACGGCACGAGCGGTCTGACCCACGAGGCGATCCCGGGTATCGACGCAACGACCCAGGACTGGTGCGTTACGCCCGAGCAGATCTTCGAAGGCAAGAAGAAGATCGGCAAGAAGGTCGTGGTGCTCAACTGCGATTGGTACTTCATGGGGCCGAGCCTTGCGCAGCGTTTCAAGGAAGCGGGCCACGACGTCACGATCATCAATGGCGTGCAGATGGGCCGCTACATGGAGTTCACGCTCGAACTGCCCAACCTGCACCGCTGGTTGCACAACAACCATGTTGAGATGATCGACGGCGTCTGGGCGTCTCGCGCCGAAGAAGGACGTATCGAGATCTACGACATCTACGGCGATGGCTGGAAGCGGCAGTACAAGGGCCCCGGCCAGCTGCCGCGCGATGAGAACAAGACCCAGCGCTGGGTTGATTTCGACACGCTGGTGCTTGTGACCGGCCGTTCCTCGGACGACGAGATCTATCGCGGCCTGAAGGAGCGGAAGAGCGAGTGGGCCGAGAAGGGCATCAAGGGTGTGTATGTCATCGGCGATGCCTGGGCTCCCAAGCTCATTGCCGACGCGACCTTTGATGGACACCGGATCGCCCGCGAGATCGAAGAAGACGATCCGCAGCATCCGAAGCCCTACCGCCGCGAAGTGGCTGTCTGGGGCACGTCGCATATGCCGGGCGGTGCGGTCGAAATCGAATACCAAGAATAGAACGACTTTGTCCCGGGCGGTGCTCTCCCCCGCCCGGGACGATCTTTCAACAGCGAACTTTGGGGCTTTGGCACAAGGGAATCCGAACGGTCCGACCTGAGCGACACGACTCGCGATCAGGGAGCGCGGGTTCCAAGAAACGCCCTCAACCCGTCAGGAGACGACGTTGATCGAAGCGGGACAGAACCCGGAGCAGGTCACCCGAATTCTGTTCCAAGATTTTCCGACGTGGATGCTGGTGTCATTCTACGTCGTCGCGATCCTTGCGATCGCGGTCTTTGTCTACGGCTGCTACGCACAGGTCCGGAAATATGCCCGCGGCCGCGCGCAGACCGGAGAAGGTCTTTGGTCCGGCGTCAAAGGCATGATCGAGGCGATGCTGACGCATCGCACGATCCGCCGCCGCGACTCTGCTGCCGGCCGCAATCATGCGCTCATTTTCTTCGGCTTCGCCTTGCTCTTCATCGGTACGGCGACCATCACGCTCGAGTACGACATTCTCGAGCCGATCGCCGGCATCAAGTTTTGGCACGGCTCTTTCTATCTCTGGTTCTCGCTGGTGCTCGACATTGCGGGCGCGGGCTTCGTCGTCGGCCTCCTGTACATGATGTATCGAAGGAAGTGGCTGGCGCTTCCGAAGCTGAATTACCGGCGTCCCGACCGTGTCCCCTCCGATCCCGACTACGGCCGCGACTGGTACCGAATCGAGGACTGGCTATTTCTGTGGGCCCTGGTGCTGCTCGGCATCACCGGCTTTATGCTCGAGGCCGCGCGCCTGGTCTGGCTGCAAGCCGACCCCACGGTCTGGGACTACCGCTGGTGGTCGCCGGTAGGGGCGATCGTGGCTTACGGCTACAAAGCGCTCGGCCTGACGCCGGCTGGGGCAGGGGAGCTGCGTATCGGGCTATGGTGGTTCCACGGCCTTCTGGCACTCACCTTCATCGCGGCCATTCCCTACACGAAGGCGAAGCACATCTTCACGGCGATGGCCTCGCTCGCGGTTCGCGATGCGAAGCCGGCCGCGCATCTTCCCGAAGCGGACCTGACCGCGAAGAAGGTCGGCGCGGATTTGATCACGGACTTTACCTGGAAGCAGCTTCTCAATCTCGACGCGTGCACGAAGTGCGGCCGCTGTCACGAGGCCTGTCCCGCCAACGCGACGGGCTTTCCGCTGTCGCCCCGCGACCTCGTCCTGACGCTTCGCGAATTGTCGAACGCGACCCTCGAAGGGTTCAGCCTTCCGCCGCAGGACCGTCTGGCTGCGATCGGCGACGGCATCAATCAGGTGCGGCCGGAGACGTTGTGGTCGTGCCGGACCTGTGCGGCCTGTGTCGAGATCTGCCCGGTGGGCGTCGAGCATGTGCCGATCATCGTCGAGATGCGCCGGGCTCTGGTGGATGCCAGCGAAATGGAGCCCACGCTCCAGAAGGCGCTGCAGAACATCCACAGCAAGGGCAACTCGCTCGGCGAGAACAAGCGCAAGCGGCCTGGCTGGACGAAGAAGCTCGACTTCGAGATCAAGGATGCGCGGAAGGAGCCGGTCGACGTTCTTTGGTTTGTTGGCGATTTCGCGTCGTTCGATCCGCGCTATCAGCGGGTCTCGCAGGCCTTTGCGCGTCTGCTGCGCCATGCGGGCGTCGATTTCGGCATCCTCTACGAAGCCGAGATGAACGCGGGCAACGATGTCCGCCGCGTCGGTGAAGAGGGGCTGTTTCAGCACGTCGCCGAATCGAACATCGAGACGCTGCAGGGGTGCGAGTTCAATCGGATCGTGACGACCGATCCGCATTCCTACAACACGATCCGCAACGAGTACCCGGACTTCGAAGGCGTCTTTGAGATCGAGCACGCCAGCGCCATGATTCAGCAGATGCTCTCATCGGGGCAGCTCAAGCCGTCGAAGACGTTCGATGCGCGCGTGACCTATCACGACCCGTGTCATCTCGGGCGTCTGAACAAGGGGTTCGAGCCGCCGCGGGAATCCATCCGGATGCTCGGCGCGGAACTTGTCGAGATGGAGCGGTCGCGGGACAACTCCTTCTGCTGCGGCGCGGGCGGGGGACGCATTTGGATTGCCGATCCCACGGACAAGGAGAAGCCGTCCGAAAATCGCGTCCGCGAAGCGGCCAAGATCGACGGGCTCGATGTTCTCGTCGTGAACTGCCCCAAATGCATGAACATGTTCGAGACGCGCGCAAGTCCACCGGCAACGAAGACAATTTCCGTGTCATGGAGCTCATAGAGCTCGTCGAGGAGTGCATGGATTTCGGTGAGGACGCAGGCGCCGTTGCGGCTGAGGAGCAGCGCGCGGCGGATGCAGCGGTCCAAGGTGTCCAGTAGGACCGTCATGAGCCTTGTGGATCGCGCACTAACCTCCGGCGACGTGTACCTGGCAGCCGCCGTTCACGGTGCCACTCCGCGCCCGGAGCGGCAGAAGCTCGAAGCGCTGCTGTTCCGGACGGCGAAGATCCGGCGTCAGTTCGGCGCCGCGCCCTATGTTCCGCGTTCGCTGCTGGACAGTCTGGCAACCGACGAAGACGGCAAGGTGCGCTTGCGGGTGGCGCGAAATCCCGCGGCCTCACCGCAAGCCTTGGCCACACTCGTCGAGAGCAGCCCCGTCGAAGAGATGGCCGTCGCCGTGGCTGCGCACGCGAATGTGTCCCCTGACACGCTGGCAGGACTCGCGCAGTCTCCATCGCCTGCGGTCCGTCATGCACTTTGCGGCAATCCGAACACGCCGGCGGAGACGCTGCGCGCGCTCTATTCCGTGGCGGAGGCTGCAAACAAGAAGGCCCTGGCCGGAAACCCGAATACGCCCGCAGACGTCCTCAGTCTCCTTTGGAAAGAAGGCGATGCCTACACGCGCGCTGAGGTCGCGGCACATCCGTCGGCGCCACAGGACGTCATGGACGCGGCCCTGACGGACTCCGAGGCACTTGTCCGGCGCAAGCTCGCGTCCAATCCGGCGGTCGAAACTGCGTCGCTCGAGAAGCTTTTGGGCGATCCTGACGGGACGGTTCGGGCGGCGGCCATCCGGGGGTTCGCGCCGGACGAGGCGCTACCCGATGCAGTCGCCGCGGATCCCTGTCTGCGGGTGCGGCGTGCGGAAGCCCGTCGAGATGGGTTGGCCGCAGATGTGGCGCGGCGGCTTGCAGACGATCCCGACGCCTGGGTCCGGCGCTGGCTGGCCCGAAATCCGACGGTACCAGAAGATGTCCTCGTTCGTCTTGCCGCCGACGAGGAGGCCGACGTACGGCGTAGCGTGAGCCGCAATCGGTCGACCCCGCTCGGCCTGCTGCGGCAGTTGTCGCGGGATACGGTGGCTTGGGTCCGGGCAGGGGTCGCGCTTCGCGCCGATGTTCCGGATGACGTGATCGGCGTGCTCGGACTGGATGACGACGCCGACGTCTTGTCGGCATTGGGACGGAACCCGCGCGCGCCACTCGATCTACTCGTCCGTATCGCTGGCAGCGCCGACGCCGATGTCCGCCGCTCGGTCATCCTCAATCCAGACGCGCCCCGCGAGGCTTTGGTCCCGCTGCTCGAGGATCCGTACCCGCTCAATCGCGCGTTTCTGGTGCGGCATCGGAACCTGGCGGAGGCCGACCTCGTCAGCATGCTGAGCGATCCCGAGCCACAAGTGCGCTTCTCGGCTGCAAGCGCATTGATCAAAAGAGCGAATTCGACCTGAGGACAACATCGGAAGGAATATTGGTGTGAGGGTAAGACCATGAAAATCCTAGTTCCCGTCAAGCAAATCGCCGTCGTGGACGAGGACTTCGAGCTTCGCGATGACGGCAAGGACGTCGATCCCGACTATCTGAACTTCGAAGCGAATGAGTGGGACGACTATTCCTACGAAGCCGCGCTGAACATTATGGAAGCGTCGGACGGCGTCGAAGTCGTTCCCGTGACCGTCGGCCCGGACGATGCCGAGGATGTTCTGCGCCGTTGCCTCGCCAAGGGTGGCGATAGAGGCATTCGGGTGTGGGACGACGCGTTGGAAGACGCGAACCCTGCCGTCGTTGCGCAAGTCCTCGCCGGCGTCGCAGCGCGCGAAAAGCCGGACATGATCCTGACCGGGACGCTGTCCTCCGATCGGTCTTACGCGCAAACTGGCGTCGCCCTTGCGGCCGCTCTCGGCTGGCCGCATGTGGCGGTCGTCACGGGGATCGAGTGGACGCCCGGCGACCCCAAGGCCACGCTTCTGCGTGAACTCGAGGGCGGACTTGTGGAGAAGCTCTCGGTGGAGTGTCCCGCTGTCCTGACAATCCAGCTCGGCATCAACACGCCGCGCTACGCGTCGCTGCGAGGCCTGAAACAGGCGAAAGAGAAGCCCGTCGAGGAACTGTCTCTGGACGATCTCGGTCTATCCGGCGACAGCCTCGCCGAACAGGCTTCGTTTCGGGTGCGGCGTATGTACAAGCCGGAGACGGGTCAGGCCGAACTCATTGAAGGTACGCCGGCCGAGCAGGCCGCGCGTCTTGCGGAAATCATCAAAGAACTCAAGGGAGCGGCATAATGGGAGAGATCCTTGTGATCGCGGAGCATCGCCAGGGGCAACTCAACCCGGCGACGTTGGAAATCATCGCCGCGGCCGTCGCATTGAAGGAGGAGTCCGGCCACAAGGTGACCGTCGCGGTCATCGCAGAATCGCCGGATGACTTCGCAGGCCTCGTTGCCAAGGCGGGTGTCGACGAAGTCGTAAAAGTTCCTGTCCCGGTGGCATCGTTTCAGAACGATACCTACGAGGCTGCCGTCTTGGCGCTGGCCGACGCGCGGAAACCGGCCGTCATCATGTGCGCGCACACCGTGGATGCCTGGGGCTATGCACCGGCAGTCGCGGCACGGGGCCAGTTCGGTTGTGCGACGGACGTCTTCGAAATGCGTTTCGAGGCCGAGGGCCTTGTTGCCGTCCGTGCCGCCTATGCGGAAAAACTGCATATGGAAGTCGACTTCCCGGGCAAGGAAACCGTACTGCTGACTGTGCGGACGAATGTCTTCAAACCGTTGGAAGACGACGGAAGCCCGGCCGTGACCTCCTTCGAGGCGCCATCGGCGGAAGCGCACACGGAGCACCTGCCTACGTCGAACCGGAGCAAACCGGCGACGTCGATATCACGCAAGCCGAGTACATGCTGTCGATCGGGCGTGGTGTCGGCGAGGAAGACAATGTCGAGGAGTTCAAGGAACTCGCCGACGCGTTCGGGTTCACCTTGGGCTGCTCTCGACCGATCGCCGACAATGGCTGGTTGCCAAAGTCACGCCAAGTCGGTCAGTCCGGAAAGACCGTGGCCAAGTGCAAGATCTATTTGGCGCTGGGTATTTCCGGCTCCGTCCAGCACATGGCCGGCATGAAACACGTGCCGAACATCATCGCGGTCAACAAGGACGCTGAAGCATCCATCTTCACGATCGCGAAGTACGGCATCGTTGGAGACATGTTCGAAATCGCGGAGGAACTGCGCGACCAGGACTCCTGACGAGCTGGGGCGACGCGGCTGTCTCGCTATGATCGCGCGCTAGGCCGCAGGCGCGTCGTCCAGATTTGCAATCTCGATACGGCCAAGTCCGAGATTGCTCGCGCGCGCCGCGGCGCCGGAGGCGACCCCAAGGACATCTTCGGCGCTGTCCGTCGTAGCGGCCTCGAAGCCGGTTGCCAGCCCGATGCTCGTTGTGAGGAAGAACGCGTCATCGCCATCGCCGATGGGCGCGCGCAGAGCCTTCTGGACCTTTTCGGCGAGCTTGATGGCGTCGTCGACGGACTGCGTTCTCGTGCGCAAGATGGCAAACTCATTGCGCGTCCAACGGCACAACGAGTCCGACCGGTCCAGAACGCCGTCGATACGTCGGCCGATGTTGAGCAGGGCCCGCTCTCTGTCTTCGGGTGCGAGAGACTCATGCCAGTTCTGTAGCTGGTTCAAATGGACGACCAGAACCGCCGGGTGCTCGCCGGGTGTGGCGTTCAGCAATGCCATTTTGATGCGATCGAGAAATAGCGCCGGCGTGGAAGTTCGCTGGCAGAATCGTAGAGGCTGTCGCCCCTCAGTCTCAGCTGTTCGTGCCTCTCCCGCGTGATGTCGGTGATGAAGCCCTCGACGCCAAGAAGTTCGCCGCTGGTATAGAAGTTGCCGTGCCCCCGCTCGAGGACCCACTTCACGTCGCCGCTCGCGGTCTGAATACGATACATCAACTCGAACGGACGGTTCTCGCGTACGGCCGCCTGAACGTGTTCCCAGACCTGTTCCCGCTCTTGAGGCAGGATGAGGTCGGCATAAGTAAGTTGCTTGTTGTTGACCAGGGCCTCCGCCGGGTAGCCGGTCAATGCCTCACAGCCCTTACTCATATATTCCATCGTCCACTGACGATTGTTGCGGCAACGGTAGACAAGGCCGGGCAGGTTGTTGATCAGGATATCGAGAGTCCGGTGGCTGGCTTCCCTGATATTCTCCTGCTGCACGCGGTTGCCGACTTCCGACAGCGTGCCAACGAAGCCGCGGCAGTTGTTGTCGTTGGAAATCAGCCCCTGCGCACTGGCTTCCAGGTAGACGGTTTCGCCCGAGCGCGTCAGAAAGCGAAGAACGAGAACAGGATGCCCTTCCGGGTCGCGCTTGGACGCATCCAAAAAGCGTATCCAGCGGTCTTGATCTCGTGGGTGGAGGTAGTAGGCGTTCGGAAGCCCGCGCGTGTCCGCAGGGCTAAATCCTGTGAGGCGCTCCCAAGCTGCGTTCGCATAGCGAAGCCGGCCATCAGTGTCAGCCACGAACACGATTGTCTCGATGGTGTCGAGAAGCAGTTCGAAGAGGTGTGGTTGGGTGGGTACGAGACCAGAGGGGCCGGTCTCAAGCAAGGAACCTGCGCGCGCTAGGATCTCCGACAGTTGTTTGATTGTGGCATTTCCCATTTCGCGAAAGCTCTTCTGGACTCTCCGGTGCGTCCGATCCTCAGGTCTTCACCCTTAGCTTGCCGAAGATAGTCTCGCTCGGCAGATCGGTTAGTCAACAAGCAAAAGTGCTGATGATCTTAATGGGTACTACATTGGTGGTATCGAAGGAGGCGGGGATCAACTCGCCAAGTGTCTATTTGTAACGCGAGAGTTCCTGGTGGGACAAACGCAACAGTCTGGTTGCGGGAATAGGCGGACCATTCAGCGCGTGGATGCTTTGTGGTGTCTAAGTCCAAAGGGACGGTCGGGTCGGGTAGATACTCGGACATCTGCCTATGGAAAACTGCGGGACCAACAAGAGCGGCCTCTGCGTGGTGCCGATCGGCGCCAGGGCGCGCGATGTCGTATTAGGGCGTTAATGCCCAGACAGCCGCCTCAAGCCGCGACTGCAAATTCAGCTTTCGCAGAAGGTTCTTCACGTGAACCTTGACGGTTCCGTCGCTGATGTTGAGATCCCGCGCGATGTGCTTGTTGCTCTTGCCCGCAGCGATCAGTTGCAGGATCTGCTTTTCTCGGGTTGTGAGGCATTCGGCGTCGGGCGCGGGCTTCGGTGCTCCATCGCGCATGGCGCCCAGCAGAAGATTCATCAGGGGCTCGGTAAAAACCGACTCGCCGCGCGCGGCAAGCCGAAGCTTGTTCAGGATTTCCTCCGGCTCGGATCCCTTCAGCAGATAGCCCTTGGCCCCGGCCCGCACGGCACGAAGAAAATCCGTCTCTGCATCCGACACCGTCAGCATGATAACCTCGGTGCTGAGTTCGGCCTCCTTGATGCGCCGGAGCGCATCGAGTCCGCTTCCTTCGCCCATGTGCATATCCATGATGACGAGATCTGGGCCAAGCGATTCAGCAAGGGCCACGCCGTCGTCGCAGGTGGCGGCTTCGCCGACGACCTCGAAGTCCGGTTGAGACGAGATCAACTGTGCGACGCCGGAGCGGAACAGAGGATGATCATCTACCAACAAGACTTTGCAGCACTCAGCCATACCAACACCTTCTCAGTCGACAATCGCATTGAAACCCGAGTCTTCCGTGCCGGGGCAATACACGTTGAGACGCGTGCCACCGCCAGTACGGTCCTCGATGCGGAACGTTCCGCCGAGCGCGCGGGCGCGCTCCTGCATGATGATGAGGCCGTGATGGTGCTCGCCGCCTTGCAGGGCGAGTTGCATGCCGACCCCGTTATCCTCGACCCGCATTAGAATGGCCCCATCGTCGCGGACGCGGACGCTGACCCAGCAAAGACTCGCGTGGGAGTGGCGTACGACGTTGCAAAGCGCTTCGCGAAGAATAAGCAGCAGCTGCATCTCGTCGGAGACCGTCAGCCGTCCCGCCTTCAACCGGTTGTCCAAGTCGAAGGCGATGGAGCTACGGCGCTCGAACTCTTCGATGGAGTCTTCCAGCGCTTGCGAAAACGTCCTGCCGCGCATCGTCAGGCGGAAGGTCGTTATCAACTCGCGCAGTTGCAGGTCCGCGGTGCTGAGCGTGCTCCGCACTTCCTGAAGCGTCTTTTCGATATCGGGAACACTGTCGGTGCGCTTGCGCAGCGTGTCCTGCAGCAGGCTTACCTTCACTTTCAGATACGATATGGACTGCGCGAGCGAGTCGTGTAGCTCACGCGCTATCGCCGCGCGTTCCTCGCTCTGCGCGCTACGCAGTTTCATGCGAGCGCATCGTGCACTCTCGATGACGCCTGAGAGGTACTCGGTGAACGATTCCAGCGTTGTCCTGGACACAGGGATTTCGCTGCTCTCGACGCGTAAGAGCAGAAGGCCGATTCCCGAAATGCCTTGGGAGAAACTCTGCACGACGACGGAGGAGTGCGGGTCTGTCACATCGCCGACGATCTTGGGGCCCTCGGGCGTGTCCAAGGAGGAAAACAGACGGCTCTGCCGGATAATGTGGAGCCAGCGGGACCGATCGTCATCTCCCACGACCGCGAGCTGAACCAACTGCCGGCCGCTTTCGGTGCTGACGAAGATCGCACCGGACCGGGCATCGGTCATATCCATGATGTGAGAAAGAACGAGCTCGAAGGGCTCTACGGAGTCCGGGTCGGAGAGGAGGCGCGTCAGAATCTTGTTGAGCAGGTTTATTGTCGTGCTCGGGCTTTGCTCTCGCTCGCTGCCGACCAGGCAGGGGGCGAACCATGCGGAACGCGGGGCCAGCTTTGTCCCTCGCGCTTCCGTCATGCCGCATTCCTCTCGGCATTTTTCGTGTCTGGTGTCACCTTGCCCATCGCGACATCTCAGCGCGGAGATCCCTAGGAAAAAAGCCGCCCTCTCTTCGGCGCGGCGGACCTCCTCATTTGACCTTGATCAAGCACAGCAGCATTGTTCAATATCATTGAATAATATTCATGGCCAGGGGTAATAGTAATCGGCTATGCTGGTATTCGCATGGCGTGTTGCGCTGCAGCACAGCGCCGCCCAACGGACACTAAGCAATGGCCCTCGATAAGACTGACGCCCCTGCTGACGGCCGATACTGAAGAAACCTACGATGAAGCTTGGGCCGGGAAGTGGCTCTATCGATTGGTGTTCAGGTCCGGGCTGCGCGCAACCGGCACGGCATGACCGTGGCCAGAGTGGCCCAACTGACTGGATTATCTTCAGGAATGCTGTCGAAGGTCGAGAACGGCAACGCGTTCCCCTCGCTCACGACACTTCACGCCTTGTCCCGTGTTTTCCGGGTACCGATGACCTTCTTCTTCGAGACGCACCAGGAGACGCAGGGCTGCTGCTACGTCAAGAAGGATGGTGGGCTCTTTATCGAAAGCCGGGGGTCGAAGGTTGGCCACCAATATCAGCTGCTGGGACACGGCGTCGGCAAGGAGCTGTCGGTGTCGCCGTACATGATCGAACTGAACGACACGTCGGAGGTGTTTCCCCTGTTTCAACATCCGGGCGTGGAGTTCATCCACATGCTCGGCGGGGAAATGGTCTACGAGCATGGAGGAAAGCCCCATCGGCTGTCTCCAGGCGACTCTCTTTTCTTTGAGGGGACGACGGCGCACGGGCCGGTCGAGCTCATAGAGCTGCCGATCCGATTTCTCTCGATCATCGTCGAGCCCGGCCCGAAGGACGGGTCCTAGGCCGGCCCCGAGGGCGCCGGACACCGCGTCTTCCGCCGCCGCGCCAATACCGCGCCCGGAAATCCGATCAATGGGACATGAGGACCGGGACCGTCATGGTCTTGATGATGGTCCGGGTAACGCCCCCGAGAAGAAGCTCGCGCATGCGGCTGTGGTGGTAGCCGCCCATGACCATGAGGTCCGCGCC
This sequence comes from Methyloceanibacter stevinii, assembly GCF_001723355.1. Taxonomy (NCBI): domain Bacteria; kingdom Pseudomonadati; phylum Pseudomonadota; class Alphaproteobacteria; order Hyphomicrobiales; family Hyphomicrobiaceae; genus Methyloceanibacter; species Methyloceanibacter stevinii. The sequence goes on from NZ_LPWE01000003.1 coordinate 77,871, forward strand.
AAGGTCCGCACTTTGTGACAAGAGGAGGTCCGCGGTCGGTGTGTCGGGATCGAGTGGAATGCGCCGGACCTCGACATTGAGGCCGTGCCGGGCCAGGTGATGCGCGATGTCGGCTCCCGGATCCGTGCCGAGGTCCGACTGCTGGTCGTCCGTGGCGACGAGGACAATCACCTTTTCCGCGAGGCTCAGAAGGGGCACGGCATCGGCCAACGCGCGCGCGGCCGTGCTGCTCGCATCCCAAGCGACGATTGCGGTGCGGGGCTTGGGCTTGGGATGTCCCGCCCACGGCACAACAAGGACGGGGCGACCGCTGTGAAACAGCAGTTCCTCGTAGAGAGCAGTCTGATGTTTGCCGTTGGCGCCCTCGGAGGACGGTTGGCCAATGATGGTCAAGTCCGCATGGCGCGCCTGAACCGACAGCTGCTCTGCGAATTTGCCCGTGGCGCATGTCGCAAGACGAGTCTCCCAGCTGATGCCGCGCTGGTCGCCGGCGCTCGCGAATCGATCCATCGCTCGTTGAGCTTCCGCGCGCGGCGCCGTCTCGCCTGCCGGCACGTGGGCGACGCCGATCGCGTGTGCACCCAGGGCCTCGGTCGCCTCAACGGCGTAGGGGAGTTGAGCGTCAGGGGCCGTGAGGGAGTCGAAACTGATAATCAGATCCTTGATGGCCATGGGGTCCTCAAGTGAGAGAGTTGGAAGGGATTTCGCGCTTCATCTCCGGCAGCCGAAATGGCCGGATCACGCGCGCCGGTGAGGCGCTATCGGGTCGATTGTGTTCCATCCATTTCACCGCTCATCGCGTTCAGATGAGGCAATTGATGGCCCAGCTTGTCGCGCTTCGTTTCCAGATAGCGCTGGTTGGCGGCATTGGGTTCGATGCGGAGCGGCACGTTTTCGACGACCTGCAGCCCATCGGCCTTGAGCGCGTGAACCTTGCGCGGATTGTTCGTCAGGAGACGGATGCGCTGGAGGCCGAGAAACTTCAGAATTTGCGCGCTGATCGTGTAGTCGCGCTTATCTGCCGGGAAGCCGAGATGAAGATTCGCCTCGACCGTATCGAGGCCTTCGTCTTGTAGCCTGTAGGCCGCCAACTTGTTGGCGAGCCCGATCCCGCGTCCTTCCTGGCGCATATAGAGCAGGACGCCGCAATCCGCCGCCGCGATGCGCTCGAGGGCGGCATCGCGTTGTTCGCCACAGTCGCAGCGCAGCGAGTGGAAGACGTCGCCCGTCATGCACTCCGAGTGCAGGCGCACCAAGATAGGTTTCTGAACCGGTGAGGTGCCCATCACGGTTGGCCCGGGAATTCCGCGGGTCAGGGCAAGATGCTCGGAGCCATCGAGGATGCTGCGGAACAGATGCAGCATGAAGGTCCCGTACCGCGTGGGCATCGGGATGTTGAGCTCGATCGGTTCGAACAGCCGCTCGGTCTGCTGACGGTAGGCCACAAGGCTCTCGATCGTGCAGACCTTGAGGTCGAACTTCCGCGCGAACCTGTGCAGGTCCGGCGTCCGCGCCATGGTGCCATTATCGTTCATGATCTCGCAGATCACGCCCGCAGGCCGCGCACCGGCGAGTTTGGCGAAATCGACGATGGCTTCCGTATGACCCGGGCGCACCAAGACCCCGCCGCTCTTCGCCCGTAAGGGAAAGATGTGGCCGGGCCGGTTGAAATCGACCGAGGATGCCTCGGGATCCGCGGCACGCCGGACCGTGTGGGCCCGGGCCTGGGCACTGATGCCGGGCCCCGGTGCGTCGGCAGCATCGATGGGAATCGTGAAGCCGGTGCCGAAGGCGTTGCTGTGGCGTTTCGGCTGCAGCTCGAGACCGAGCCGGTCGCAATCGTCCTCAAGAAGCGGAAGACAGATCAGGCCGCGTCCTTGCGTGGCCATGAAACTGATGGCTTCGGGTGTTGCGTGCTCGGCGAGCATCACGAGGTCGCCCTCGTTCTCCCGGTCCGGATCGTCGATCAGGACGACCATTCGGCCCCGTTGCAAATCGTCGACGGCGTCGGCTACCGAGCAAAAGTGATCCTTCATCATGTGAATCACGATAGCTGAGCTTTCAACTGATGAAACTACACCCGAAGAGATAGTCCCCAGGAGGAAGGCCGTTCCGGCCGCCATCTGGCATTCGGCGTATGTCCTCAGAGTGAGGCCCCACGATCGCCGGCTCGGGAAGGCCCCGCAAACGTTGAGTTTGAGGGCGTTTTTGGCTTATGATCAGGGCTTATGGGTGCGACAATCTTCGCCGGCGCTCGGACACAATTCCGACACCTACCCTCCAATGGGTATGGAATTGCACGGAAGTGAATGGGTAAGTTGAACCAGGTTCAACAAACGAAGACTGACAAGAAACAACAGAATTTGTTGTTCGATATCAGCAGTTTAGGCGAGAAGACGGACTCATGGAACAGTCAGCCAGCTCGAAATACGTGATTATCGGGGCCGGAATCCACGGCCTGAGTACAGCGTATCACCTTGCCCTCCAGCTCAAGGCGACGGGCAAGGGGTCCGGTGAGGATATTCTCGTCATTGACAAGGCGTCAATCGGCGGCGGTGCATCGGGAATTGCCTGCGGCGTGGTGCGCAACAATTACTTCCAGCCGGCCATGCGCGAGTTGATGGCGCACTCGGTCGGGGTGTGGGAGAGCGATCCCAAGGCATACAGCTACCACCCTGTCGGGTACATGCAGATCAGCGCCGAATGCATGCATTCGGATGTGGCGACGATCTACGAACAGCAGCAGGCCATCGATTACGAGTCCACCTTCATCGAGGGGACCGACGACTGCCGCAAATACATGCTGGGCATCTTCGACGACTGGCAGGCCCAAGGCATTACCTCGGTCCTGCACGAAAAACGCGGCGCTACGCCAACAATACGGCCTCGCTCTATGGTCTGGCCGGTAAGGCCGAGGCAGAGGGCGTGCGGATCGCGACCGGTGTCGAGGTTCTCGGCTTCGAATACGGCAACAACTCCGGCGCCGTCACCGGCGTCGTGACGAACCGCGGCACGATCGCTTGCGATGCGGTGGTCGTTGGCGCAGGTCCTTGGGTGCTGAAATTCTGGGACATGCTTGAGCTGCCGAAAGCCATCTCCATCAAAGGGCCCGACGGCGAGATGCACGACGACGTGCCGATGTGGAAATTCTGGTGCCTGGAGGAGGGGACGCTCGGCGTCGATCCCGACATGCACAAGACCAACAACGGCAGCATGCCGCCGGTCATTCACGTGGATACCGACGCGCCGCTCTATTCGGACGTCGACGGGTCGTTGATCACCGACAAGCTGTGGGGCCTCTATTACAAGCCCGACTTCAACTTCGGTGGCATTCAGGGCGGCGCCTCTCCGTACAAGGTGGACGAAGACCCCGACAAGGTCGCCCTCGATCCTTACGGGCCGGACTCGCCGGACTTCATCGTCGGCGACGACTTCATCCACATGTGGTGTTCGATGCTGGCCCATTGCCAGAAGCGTTTCGAAGGCAAGATCTCCGCCTACAAACACAAAGAGAAGTCCGGCGGCCTTGGTTGCTTCACGCCGGACAACTTCCCGGTGTTCGATACCTTCCGGGAGAATGTCTACGTCATTGCCGACTCCAACCATGGTTACAAAATGATCGGGGTTGGTAAGCTCGTCGCGCAAGAGCTGGTTGGGGAGAAGAGCAAGCTACTGGAGCCGTTCCGCTTCGGGCGCTTTGCGAAGGGTGAGCTGCATCCGGTCTCCCACAGCCCATTTCCGTGGAGTTGATGTTAGGGAGACGTCAATGGATATCGAAACCTATGTAGATGACCCGCAACGCCAGGAGCTGGTCAAAGAAGTTCGGAAGAAGATCGACGAACTTGGAATTGAGTATCTGTACCTGCAGTTCGTGTCGATCACGGGCCGCATCATGGGCAAGGGCATCCCGGCCGATCACTGGGAGAGCGTTGCGAAGAAGGGCTTCCAGCTCGTTTACGGCGCGACGGTCAACCTGTTCCTCAACAGGCATGGCGAATATTTCGGCTACGGCCCCGAGGCTGCCGAGCTCGTCGGCATCCCCGACCCGGAAACCTTCATGCAGCTGCCATGGGACAAGCGCGTCGCGCGCATGTACTGCACGCTGTTCCGGAACCGCGAGGAAAAAGAGAATCCGGGCGGCTTCCTGACCGCGGATTGCCGCGGCAACCTTCGCCGTCTCCATCAGGACTTCCAGAAGAAGCACGACGGCCTGCAGCTCCGCGTCGGCACCGAGCCGGAGATGATGTGGCTGAAGAAGGACGAGGACGGCAAGCCGAACGGCGGCTACTCCGAGCCCTACTGCTACCACATCGATCAGTTCGAGAGCCTTCGCCCCGTCTACATGAAGGTGATGGAGTATTCCCGCAAGATGGGTCTCGACATGATCCAGGGCGACCACGAAGACGCGCCCGGCCAGCTCGAGCTGAACTGGATGTACGACGATGTGCTGCGTAATGCGGACCGTCTGACCACCTACCGTCAGATCTGTGCGCAGGTCGCGCGCGAGTTCAACATCATCGCCTGCTTCATGACCAAGCCCTTCATGGGTGTGTCGGCGAGTGGCTGTCACCACAACATGTCGCTGTGGCGCGGCGGTGAGGACGTGTTCCGTCGGACCGGCAACGACCCCGACGACCTGCCGGGCATGCGCGAAAACTACATGTACGTCTCGGGCGGCGACAACACGTTCATGCCCGACGGCGACGACCCGCAATTGCCTGGCAAGGCGGGGCTCGCGGCCATCGGCGGCATCGTGCATCACCTGCGCGCCCTGACCGCGGTCGGCTCCTCGACGGTGAACTCTTATCGCCGTCTCTGGGACACCGGCTTCTGGGCGCCGATCTTTGCCGACTGGGGCTTCCAGAACCGCACCACGGGCTTGCGCGTTTCGGCGCCTGGCCGGTTCGAGTACCGCTCCGTGGACTCGATGGTGAACCCTTATCTGATGGGATCCACGATCCTGGCGGCCGCCGACGACGGCATCGACAACAATCTCGATCCGGGCGAGCCCGAGGAGCGCAATATCTACGAAGCCATCGCGGCCGGAAAGGAAGTGAAGCGGCTGCCGATGAATCTCGGCGAGGCGCTCCAGGCTTTGAAGGACGACGAAGTCGTGCAGCGTGGCATGCCCGGCGAAATGTACCGTCTCTACAGCGAATACAAACGGGACGAGTGGGAGCGTTTCAACCACACCGTCACCGAATGGGATGTGGAGACCTACCTCAACTGCCTGCCATAGCAGCTGAACAACGAGTTGAACGCGTCGCGCACTTTGCGCGGCGCGCTTGGTGAAACGGAGGAACAAAAACAATGTGCGGGATTGCTGGTGTCATTCATCGCGGTAAAGCGGTGGGCGTCGGTCAAGAGATGACCGCGATGCTCCAAAGTCTGAAGCATCGTGGACCCGACTCGACTGGGTTTGCCGTTTACGGCGTGACGAAGCCTGACGAGTACGTCATGCGCTTGAAGCTCGCCGAAGCAGAGGACTTCGAAACGGATTACAACATCCGTGACAAGATCCGCGACCGTCAGGCCTTGGTCGACAATCGGCTGGCCGAACTCGGTGCGCAGACGATCGAAGTCGAGCAGCCGACGCCTTATGCATTTCGTTATCGCCTGCGCTTTTCGGGCGACACGAAGCAACTGGCCTCGGACCTGGAGCATATCGAGGGCGGTGAAGTCCTGTCTTTCGGTAACTCCCTTGAGCTGATCAAGGATCTGGGCGACGCCACGGTCGTGTCCCAGCAGTACGGCCTTGCCGATTTCCAGGGTACGCACGGCATCGGGCACACGCGCATGGCCACGGAATCGGATGTCGATATCCGTTCGGCGCATCCGTACTGGGCTTATCCCTACAACGACATCAGTGTCGTCCATAACGGGCAGATCACGAACTATTGGATCATGCGCCGCGAAATGGAGCGACTTGGTCATCGGTTCATGTCGAACTGCGACTCCGAACTGCTGGCGGTTTATACGGCCAACAATCTGGAGCAGGGCGCGACGCTCGAAGACTCCCTGAGGGCGTCGATCAAGGAGATCGACGGCGTCTTCACCTACATCGTCGCCACGGACAAAGAACTGGGCATGGCCAAGGACACGATGGCCGCGAAGCCCATGGTTCTCTACGAAAGCGACGACATCGTTGCGCTCGCCTCGGAGGAAGTGGCCATCCGCGCCATCGTTCCCCGGGAAATCGATACGTCTGATCCCTATGATGAGGAGGTGCGGGTATGGCAACGCTAACGCAAGCTGCGCCGTCTGAGCAGGAACGCAAGTCCCATGAAATGGGCATGCATACGGAACAGCTCACCGGTCGTTCGCAGCAGGTTTTCTTCGATATTGATCTCAACGAGGCCCATCACGGGTTCAGTCTGCCCGACGCGTTCGACGTGGACTTCAACAAGCGCGGTGAGATCGATGCGTCCAATATGGATGCGAAGCATGTCAACGCCCGCATCCGTGAGATGATGGGCGAGGGCTACGGGACGATCGTTCTGAAGAATCCCGCTGCCAAGCATTCCTTGGCGGTCGGCATTCTCAATCGGCTCAATCTCATCATCGAAGGCTCGCTCGGCTATTTTGGCTGTGGCTTGGTCGACGGACCGAATATCCGCATCAACGGCCGCGTCGGCTGGTCCTGCGGCGAAAACATGATGAGCGGAACCATTCTCATCGAGAAGAACGCGGGTTCGCAGTTCGGTGCCGCGCTCCGCGGTGGCGACCTCGTCTGCAAAGGCGATGTCGGCTCGCGCACGGGCATCGACATGAAGGGCGGCAACATCATCGTCGGCGGCGACACAGGTTCGTTCACCGGCTTCATGATGCAGCGCGGCCGCATGGTGATCTGCGGCAATGCCGGCAAGAACCTTGGCGACTCCATGTACGACGGAACCATCTTCCTGGGTGGAGAACCGAGAAGCCTTGGCGTTGACGCGGTCTGGAGCGACATGACCGATCTCGATCGGGAGTGGCTCGAGAAAAAACTCACGAAGTACGACGTGATGCCGAAAGGCGGCATCGGATCGTTCCGCAAAATCGTCGCCGGTAAGCAGCTCTGGAACTACGACAATCTAGAGCCGACCGAGAAGAAATTGGTTCTGTAAGGGGAGCTTGCTGAGATGGCTAAGGATAAGAAGCAGAAGGCGAACGGCGCGAAAGAGCCCGCCGAACAAAGCCGGTTTCTGCTGGGTAAGAGTCAGATCTTCACACCGGAGGTCATGAACGATATCCACGTGAAGGCAGAGTTGGGCCGCTACAGAATGCGCGGCTTCTCGCTCTTCAAGAAGATCCCGCACTGGGATGACCTCACCTTCCTGCCGGGTACGCTGACGCGTTTCGTCATCGAAGGGTATCGCGAGAAGTGCGATACCAAGACGGTGATCGGGCCGCAGGCGAAACGCCCGCTGCAGTTGGATATTCCGGTCTACGTGACCGGCATGAGCTTTGGTGCGCTGTCCTACGAGGCGAAAATCGCGCTGGCGCGTGGTGCCACGATGGCGGGTACGGCAACGTGCTCGGGCGAAGGCGGCATGATCCCGGACGAGCGCCGCTATTCGTCGAAATGGCTCTACCAGTGCATCCAGTCGCGCTACGGCTTCAATCCGCATCATCTGCGGCTGGCCGACTGTTGCGAGTTCTTCATCGGACAAGGCTGTAAGGTCGGCCTTGGCGGCCACTTGATGGGCCAGAAGGTGACCGACCAGGTCGCCGAGATGCGCTCCTTGCCCGCCGGTATCGATCAGCGGTCGCCCGCGCGGCATCCCGATTGGCTGGGTCCGGACGATCTGGCGCTGAAGATCGAGGAAATTCGCGAAGCGACCAATTGGGAAATTCCCATTCAGCTGAAGCTCGGCGCCGCGCGTGTCTACGACGACGTGCGCATGGCCGTGAAGTGCGGTCCGGATTCCATCTATATCGACGGCATGGAAGGTTCGACGGGTGCGGGTCCGCACATCGCGACGGAAGATACGGGCGTGCCAGGTATCGCCGCGATCCGTCAGGCACGCCGGGCCATCGATGAGCTCGGCATGCGGGGCAAGGTCAGCCTTGTCTACGCGGGCGGCATCCGCAACGGCGGCGACGTCGCCAAGGCGCTTGCACTTGGTGCGGACGCGATCGCCATCGGCCACTCGGTCATGATGGCGCTCAACTGCAACAAGGAAATTCCGGAGTCGGATTTCGAGGCTGAGATGGGCGTGCCCGCCGGCCGCTGTTACCACTGCCACACGGGCCGTTGCCCGGTGGGCGTGGCGACGCAAGATCCGGAGCTGCGCAAGCGGCTCGATCCGGAAGAGGCGGCGGAGCGGGTCTACAACTTCCTGCACACGCTGACCTTGGAAGCGCAGCTTCTGGCCCGTGCGTGCGGCAAGACCGACATCCACAGCCTGGAGCCGGAAGACCTTGCGGCGCTGACAATGGAAGCCTCCGCCATGGCCCAGGTGCCGCTGGCGGGAACCGACATGACCGTCGGTGTCGAGAACTATCACAAGCTGGGGTGAGGAAGACGATGTCCAAGAAAGATCAGAACGACGTCGATAAGTACTTGAAGGACTCCGCCGGTCTCGACACCGAGCGCGAGAAGGTCATCGGTCAGCACATCGGCTACCGCTACGACGTGAACCTGTTGCCCGACGACGACAAGATCACGCCGTTCCTCAAAGAGTACATGGAGTTCATGGGTTGGGACGACCTCAACTGGTTGGAGGACGTCCACATGGGCTACGAGGAAGGTCAGCCCGCGATCTTCGATCGCAACATCAACGGCTGGGTCCGTATTCCGAAGTCAATGGCGCTTCCGAATAACCAGCAGGACCGGGACATGATCGCCCGCGAACTGCTGATCCGTTTCCAGACTTCGCCGAACCATCCACTTCACGACCTGAACAAGGCTTACCGCAAGTTCTAACGAACTTGCGGTTCGCCGCGTCGAAAGAACCAGAGTCAATCAACAGAGGAGGTGTGTCCGCAGCTACGACTTAACAATGCAAACGCAGAACGCCCGAGCACAAAAAAAACAGCGAGGGCGACATCAGAGCCGCCTAGTGCGGCCGATTCCTTGAGGGAGGAACAAAATGTCAGATGCAACCACGGCTTCCGCTGCCGGAAGTCCGGGCACGGAGTCTACGCTTCATCGTGTGATTGGTTGGAAGGATGCATTCTGGGTCGCTAGTGGCGTCCCGGCGCTTGTGCTCTTTTCAATCGGCGGCATCGCCGCCACCGTCGGAACACCGTCCGTTCTTGTTTGGACGCTTTCGGTTCTGTTCGGATTCATTCAGGCTTTCACCTATGCGGAAATTGCAGGCCTCTTCCCGACTAAGTCGGGTGGAGCATCGGTCTACGGTGCTGCCGCTTGGGTTCGATACAGCCGGTTGATCGCGCCGCTTTCGGTCTGGTGCAACTGGTTGGCTTGGACTCCGGTTCTGGCGATCGGTTGCGGCATCGCGGCCGGTTACATTCTGACGGCACTGTTCCCCGCGGACTCGGCGATCCGAGCCTGGGAAATTCAGTTCCTCGACCTGTCCTTCTTCAAGGAGGGGCTCAGCCTTCGCGTCGATGCGACGTTCTTCATCGGTGCGATTCTTATGTTGATCTCGTTTGCCATTCAGCATCGGGGAATTCTGTCGACCGCCAAGGTGCAGACCATCGTGGGCGCGTCGGTCCTGATCCCGCTTCTGATCATCGGCATCGTGCCGCTGATCACCGGCGATGTGGCGATGGAAGCGTTCAAGCCGTTCGCGCCTGGCACGGACCCGGCAACGGCGGCTTGGGACAAGGCAGGCTGGACATTGTTCTTCGGCGGACTCTTCATCGCCGCCTGGTCCGCCTATGCGTTCGAAACGGCCATCTGCTACACGAGCGAGTTTCGCGATCCGGCGACGGACACCTACAAGGCGATCCTCTATTCGGGGCTTCTGTGTATTGCCGTGTACGTGCTGGTGCCGCTGTCGTTCCAGGGTGCGCTCGGTCTTGCCGGGGTTATCGCGCCGGGCATCGTCGATGGCTCGGGCGTTGCCCAGGCCATGGCCGGCATGGTCGGTGGCGGTGCCTTCATCACCAATCTGCTCGTGGTGATGCTGTTGCTGGCTTTGATGCTCGCCATTACGACGGCCATGGCCGGCAGCTCGCGGACGCTCTACCAAGGCTCCGTAGACGGATGGCTTCCGCGCTACCTCAGCCGCGTTAACAAGCACGGTGCGCCGACGAGCGGCATGGGAACGGATCTCGCTTTCAATCTGATCCTGCTCCTCATGTCGGATTATCTGTTCGTGCTGGCGGTCTCGAATGTCTGCTACATCGTATTCAACTTCTTGAACCTGAACGCAGGCTGGATCCACCGGATCGACAATGCGCATGTGAAGCGCCCGTGGAAGGCGCCCACCTTCCTCATGGGCATTGGCGTGGTGCTGGCCTTCGTCAACGCGTTCCTCTTGGGCGCGGGCGCGGAGGTTTGGGGATCGGGGACCTTGGTCGCAGGTGCGATCGCCATCGGCCTCGTCATCCCGGTCTTTATTTTCCGGCACTACATCCAAGACAAGGGACAGTTTCCGCCTCAGATGTTGTCGGATTTGTCAGTAGACGGAAAGACGATCTCGCAAGCGAAGGCAGGCGCGTTGCCCTATATCGCCTTGGTGGGCGGCGTCCTGTCGGCCGGTATCGGTTACGTGATTTTCTGGACGTAGCGCGCACCTAGACAACACGGGAAGGCGCCGTTGCGGCGCCTTTCTCAAGCGATGGCCGGGATCCTGAAATATGGGTCTCGGCCGTTTTTGATTCTGCGGCGATGAAGGGTGTCTTGCCCGCTGCGCGACCCGGGACGTGCACTTAATTTCTGGCGCAGATCGGGGCTTTTCACATCAGGAAACTAGGTGTTTTCATAGGGCCAAATTGCCCCTGGGAGCAGCGCCATGACGCGGCAATATTTCCTGTTGGTAAAAAATTTTGCACACAATTGACGGAGCCGTTGGCGGCGCTTAGCATGCCAGATTAATCGGTGTGTTCCCCAAGTATAACCTGGGGCGGGTCCGATGGATTTCGAAGGAGGTGTGCTAGCGACCAACTTACCAACATAACGTCCAATCAACATGGCAAAGGGACAGATCTAAATATAAGTCCCGCCACTGAACCCTAGGGGGGTTACAAATATGGGCAATAACTTAGACGCGCTGACAACCGTCTTTACCGAGTTCTATTACTGGGTAACGGTTGTCTTCATGTTTCTTATTCACGTTGGGTTTTGCATGTACGAGGTCGGCGTCAGCCGGCGGCGGAATCATATGCATACCCTCATGAAGAACACGATGCTGATCCCGTTGGTGACCATCACGTTCTTCTTCTTCGGCTGGTGGATTTATTGGGCGTTCCCCAACGGGCCGTTCATCACCGGCGGACTCGATACGGAGACGGCGGCCGCGAATTTGCCCACCTCTCCGACGATGGCGACTGACCTTTCCGATCGAATTACCGGCGTGTTTTGGGCAGCTTTCCTCCTGTTCTCTTGGACGGCAGCCTCTATCGTTTCCGGTTCGGTGATTGAGCGTATCCGTTCCGGTGCGTTCTGGATCATCGCGGTCATGATCGGTTCCGTAACCTGGATCATCGATGCGGCCTGGGGCTGGAGCGCCAATGGCTGGATGGTCAAGCTTCTCGGCTATCACGATGCGTATGCGTCCGGCGTCATCCACGCCATTGCCGGCGGTACCGCGCTCGGCGTTCTCGTCGTACTCGGGCCGAGGCTCGGCCGCTTCCGGGCGGACGGCACGGCGCGGGACTTCGTACCGCATAATCCCTGGCTGGTGACGGTGGGTCTGTTCCTGATCTACACGGGCTTCTGGGGCTTCTATGCCGCTTGTAACGTTCCGATCATTTCGCCGGAAGGTATCGGCGGCCTGATCACCGGTGAGACGTGGACGGCGACGACCATCTATCTCACACCGACCACGCTTGGCGCGATCACCTTCAACTTCCTGATGTCTCTGTCGGGCGGTCTGATGGTGGCTTACATCATCTCGAAAGGCGATCCGTTCTGGACGTATTCGGGTGGCCTCGCGGGCATCATCACGGCCTCTGCGGGCAACGATTTGTACCATCCGATCCAGGCGATGTTCATCGCGGGCATCGGTACGTTCATTGCCTACAAGATGCACTATTGGGTGGAGCGGACATTCAAGATCGATGACGCGGTCGGTGCGGTGGCCGTTCACGGCTACGCCGGCTTTGTCGGTCTTGTGATCGCAGGGTTCATGCTCTGGGGTTACCCGTCCTCGCCCTATGAAGGCTACGCGGCGATCAATCCGCTCGGTAACACGATCGGTGCGGTCATCATGTTCTTCGTTCTCGGCTTTGTTCCCGCCTGGATCGTTGCCAAGATCCTGAACGGGATGGGGCTCCTCCGGGTGCCGCGCGAATCGAACTCATGGGTCTGGACTTCAAGACCCTGGCCGACGAAGAGCAGGCACGGGAAGACGTGCGCGAAGCCGAAAAGGCGCTCGTGTAACGGTGACGGCAAGATATAGAAAGGAAAACCACTATGGGTAGCACTTGGGCAGTCGATCTTGCCAACGTAAGCGCGATCTATCCTTGGCAAGGCAGTGAACTGATCATGGTGATCGCCGGTGTCGCGGCGTGGATCCTCTGGCACATCATCCAACTCCGTGAGGAGAAGGAAGAGTTCCAGGAGGATGTGGCTAAGTACGGCAGCAAGGAAGCCATCCGTAAGGCTCTCGACGATCACTCGGTCTAAGCCCTCACTTAGACCGCCAGCAGAGGGGGGCGCCCGCCGTTTGCGGGCGCCCTTCTACGTTCACGGTTCGGTTGGGTGAGAGAGAGTGTCGGGCCGGCGCCGGCTTCCGCGCCGCGCGTTTAGAAGTTCGTTTCGACCGACTTCCAATCGGGCTTGAAGGCCAGCACCTGCATGCCGTCGGGCAGGGCGGGGTTGAACACGCGATTGTGCCAGATCGCGGCCTCGTGGTTGGCGTTGCCTTCCTTCACAGCCTTGACCTTGCAGGGGATGCGGAAGGCGTGCCGTCCTTGAGAAAAATCGAGGATGCACCGGCCGTCCTCGATAAGCATACCGGTAAGCGGCGCGTCGGGCGGTAGTACCGCCAATAGGCGGTCGGTGAACTGCTTCGTCTCTTGATAGTACTCCGACTGGAGAAAGCGCAGCGCCTTCTCATAGGTCTCGCGCGGGTCTGCCGATTTCTGAACCTGAAAGCGGAAGAAGGCGGTGCTTTCCTCCGGCTCTTCAGGCGCCAGCAAGACGGTGAGGGCGGAGAGCTGTTCCTTCCCGGAGTCGCTCAACACGCGGGGACACATGCCGCTTGACGGCCGTCCCCCTTGTTCCCGCATTGCCGTCTTCCTTAACTGACACTGCCACTCCAGGAAACGGTCTCTCAGCTTTCGCGATCCGCTCTTGCCCACGATGATGTACTGCCTTGATTTATCTAACTGTTGTGCGGTCACCATAGCGCGTCTTGGCCGCACCATCAGTCCCGCCGAAGGGGTATTGCAAGGGACTTAGCGCGGCAACGTGCAGGCGCCAAGTCGATGCGTTTGCATTACGGCGACAGGCCGGTTGCGGCACGGTTTCGACCGCCCATCGCGCCCCTGCCGTCGCCGCGCTGACGCCCTTAACCCGCCACTAACCATACGAAGTTTTGCCGCCCTTCATCGTTAAGAGACGTTTAGGGGCGGGCTCTATCCTTCGGGGGGTGAGGCCTGGTTTCGTAACGGGATTTGGGACGAAACCGGCGCTCGATCCATTGAGGGAGTAACTAATGCGTACGGGATTTTACCGGGCGATCGCCTTTTCCGCGGCTCTTGGCATTTGTGCTACGGCCTCCATGCCTGCCAGCGCGCAGGACTACGGACTGTACGACAGCACGTCGTATTACGGCTCAAGCACGATGGGCTCTGACTCGACGTTCGAGGGGTGGTGGCTTGGCGCGACGATCGGCGGTTCCACCGTCAGCTACAGCACATCGCCGGGTTCGGTCGATTCCGACGGCTTCGTCGGCGGTGTCATCGGCGGCTTCAGCTGGCAGCACGGCCCGTTCGTGATTGGCCTCGAGGGCGACTACATGGGCGCCGATATCGAAGGCGGCGGCAGCATCAACAACGGGGTCAATAAAGCCAAAATCGGTTTCGACAATCTCGCCGATCTGCGCATGCGCTTGGGCTACACCATCACGCCGAACCTGCTGTTGTTCGGCACCTTGGGCGGTGCCTGGGCCGGCGCCGATGTGTATATGAGCGGTCCCGGCGGCGGTTTTCGCGAAACCTCGTTCACCGGTTGGAGCGCGGGCGGCGGCGCCGAATACGCGTTTCAAAAGGACTGGAGCCTGCGCCTCGATTATCAGTTCACGGATTTTGGCGAAGAGTCCGTCAAATTCCAGGGCGGCAACAAGCAGACCTTCGATCCGGATTCGAACTCGTTCCGTGGCTCGGTCATCTATCGCTTCTAGAAACCGGCACCGTGATGCGTTGAAGCGGGCATAACCGTTTCTGGTCGATGTTCGCCCCGCATGCCTGCGGCTCCAACTCCGTGCTGAAGCAAATCCGCACGTCGAAGAGATTGCCGCGCCGGCAGCTCACCGCGATCATGTCCGGCTGCATCCAGTCGTTGGCGGCCTGGAACTCGCTCTCGATCTTCTCGGGCGACAGGAAGAGCTGCGTCTGCGGGTCGTCGAGAGAACCGGGGATCGTGACCTGTTCGTAAGCCTTCCGCGCCTTGGCGAAGTAGGCGGACGGCGAGAGACCGGTGCATGTGCCGTGGGTCTTGTACTCGTGGATGACGATTTCCTTGTCGGGCATGATGCCCCGCATCTCCTGGATCACGTCTGACGAAATCCACGGACGTTCGCCATGGTAGCAGTTTTCCGGCCAGCCGAGATCGTATTGCGGCCATAGGCCGTGCAGGACGAAGTCGGCCTGCCGGTCTTCGTCGCACTGGTCGTCGCCGCGCTCGTGCCCTTCGGTGAGGCAGTGGGTCGGGGACCAACTCAGAACGAGGGCGTAGTAATCGACGTCGCCGGGATCGGCGTGGCGGAAGGCGTGCGGTTCGGGGCCGTTGTCGGCGCACGCCGGCGCGATGCCGAGGAGCGACGCCGCCAGGGCGAGGGCGCAGACAGACGCGCTACGCCGCGGCATCGGCGGCTCCGAGCGCAGCCAGGATGCGCACCCAGCTCCGCGCCCCCTCCTCGAAACTCGAGAGATTGTATTTCTCGTTCGGCGAATGAATCGCATCGTCCTCCAAGGCGAAGCCGACCAGCAGCGCGTCCATGCCGAGCCGTGTGCTAAACGCCTCGACGATCGGGATGGAGGCGCCGCAGCCGACGATCACCGGCGCCTTGCCCCATTCCGCCGCGAGCGCTTGCGCCGTGGCGCGAAAGGCCGGCGCATTGGTATCGAAACCGACGGCCGGTGATCCGCCTTCGCCCTTGTAAGTGACGTCGACATCGGCGGGCAGGCGCGCCGCGATGTATTGGTGGAGACCTTCGATGACCTTGCTCGGCTCTTGGCCCGGCACGAGCCGGAAGGAGAACTTCGCCGACGCTTCGGCGGGAATGACGGTCTTGGTGCCGGGGCCCGTGTAACCGCCGAGGATTCCGTTCACCTCGATGGTCGGCCGGCTCCAGAGCTGTTCGACGACGCTCCGATCCGTTTCGCCGGCGGGCACGCTCAGGCCGACTTCGCCGAGGAAAGCCTCTCCGTCGAAATTGAGCGCACGCCAGGCGTCGCGTTGTTCAGGCGAGGGCTCCGAAACGCCGTCGTAGAAATTGGGGATCGTGATGCGGCCGTTGTCGTCGTGCAGGCCCGCGATCAGCTCGGCCAGAACGCGAATGGGATTTTGAGCGGGGCCGCCGTAGATGCCCGAATGCAGATCACGCGAGGGTCCATGCAAGGTGACTTCCGAAAAAGCCAAGCCGCGCAGGAAAGCCGTGATCGCCGGCGTCTCGGCATCCCATTGGCCCGTATCGCAGACGAGCGCGATGTCGGCCTTGAGAGAGTCTCCATGCGCTTGAAGAAACGGTTCCAGGCTCGGGCTTCCGGATTCCTCTTCGCCCTCGAGCAGGACCGTGACATCGACGGGCAGGGCGCCGGTCGCGTCCATCCACGCGCGGCATGCCTCGACGAAGGTCATGACCTGGCCTTTGTCGTCGGAGGCGCCGCGGGCCACGATGATCTTGCCGTGGGTCGGGTCGTCCACAATCTGCGCATCGAAGGGCGGCGCGTTCCAGGCCTCCAACGGATCCGGTGGCTGCACGTCGTAGTGACCGTAGAAGAGGACATGCGGGCGCGGCTGTCCGTTCGTTTCGCCGCGCCACCGCGCCACGACCATAGGCTTGCCGTCGGTCGGCTCGACGCTGGCTTCGAAGCCGATGCCGCGCAACGTCTCTGCGCACCAGCCGGCCGCCTCGAGGCAGGCGTCGTGATAGGCCGGGTCGGTCGAAATGCTGGGAATGGCCAGGAACGCAGTGAGGCGGGCGAGCGCGTCAGCCCGATCTTTCTCGAGCGTGTCCAGAACGCTGTCTGCGCAAGGTCCGCCCCGCGTTGCGTCACGCCGTTGTCCTGCACTGTCATGAACTCGCTCGTCTTGTATCTGGCCGTGCTGCGTCGACCGGCCAACAAAAACCCGCCGTCGACATTAGCGTCCAATGACGCCAGAGTCGCGGCGGGTAAACAACTTCAGGTATTCGGGACGTTATTCTCCGAGCTGGACATTGATCGCCTGGGGTCCCTTGCCCCGGCGGTCCGGCTCCGTCTCGAACGAGACCCGTGCCCCTTCGTCGAGTGCTGGCAGACCGGATCGCTGCAGAGAAGAGATATGCAAGAACACATCTTTTCCGCCGTCGTCTGGCGTAATAAAGCCGAAGCCTCGCGTGTGATTGAAAAACTTGACCGTACCGGTCTGACGCATGGGAAGCTCCTTTCCCCCTCCAATAGGTCCCGCGCGCGCGGGAAATATAGGCAAGTCTAGGAAACGGGAAAAGAAACCACGTCACTTCCCACGGAGCGTGAGCGGCCAGCCTCAACCCTGGTTCGCAGTCTGCCCAATAAAGCGCCTCACTCTAGTTGTGTCTGCTAGTCATGCGCAAGACCCCAAGTTGTTCTTGGGCGAGGCTAGGGCAATACAAACGAGGCGTTTAGTTGGGGTAGGGCGACTGGTTCGGCGGCCCATTGAGCTCGTAACCACCGGCGCCGTAATCGAAGCCAGGCGCTTCGACGGACGGCTCGGGCATTTCCGGCGTACCCCAGACATCGCTCAAGGTCCAGGAGGTGCCGCCAATGGCCGGTCCGCGATGGGGCTTCTGCAAGAGGCCGCCGGAGCGTTCGCTGCGGGCGCCGTTCTGGGCTTCGGCCGTCTCGACCGAAAGGCCAATAGAGGTCGCGACGATCAGGGTCGCGAGGGGGAGCGCTCTGAAGAAAGCCGCTAGCGTGAGCATTTGGGTAGCCTCCGGTCGGGCCGGGCCCGCATGGCCCGACATTCGATTCTCACAGTATTTGGTTCGGGCGTCACTTGCACGCACGATCGAAGACAATGCCTTCGAAAACCATTCGAATGGAGAATATGAAGGCTTTTTCGGCCCGTGCCTGTGGCATCCGGGCAACGGTCGGAAATCTTCTGCGTATTGCGCGCCGGCCTCTCAACGAAAAGAGGGACGCCCGGTCCTCCCAGGCATCCCTCTCAGCATGTGACCCCGCCTCTTGGCGAGAGATCCGGCCGGCCCGCTAGTTCAGGCGGGTCAGGCTCACCTTTGCGGTGCCCGAGCTGATCATGCCGAGCTTCGAGGCGGCAGCTTTGGACACGTCGATGATCCGGCCGCCGGTAAAGGGGCCGCGGTCATTGATGCGCACGACCACGGAGCGGCCGTTGTGCAGGTTTTTCACGCGCACCTTGGTGCCGAACGGCAGCGAGCGGTGGGCGGCGGTGAGGGCGTTGGGATTCATGCGCTCGCCACTCGCAGTCATCGAGTGGAGGGCGTACCAAGACGCGTTGCCCACCTGGGCAGCGTTCGCGGCGTTGAGCGGCAGCAGGAACGCCGCCGAAAGAAGTCCCACCAACAACAGTCTTACGCGCATTTTCAACATGCGTTTCTTATCTCCTTCAATCTTGGGAGGGGTTCGAGCTTGGGGACTCGGTCGTTCGCGAGTCAGCAGTGCTCGTTCTGCGCAGACTGGAATTTATGGAAGAAGGCGGCGGAAAGCTGGCGGCCGCGCGGTCTTTGGAAGGCCATTTGCTGGCGGCGTGGCCACGCTTTTATCAAATATTACAAAAGCTTATCTTTTTGCGCCAAATTGTGCCAGCGCGATGCCCGAAAGGACTGTGGCGCGATACCACGGCATGACCACAAGCTTTCGCGGTCGGATGGCCGTTCTTGGCGCCGGCAAGTCTCGACGATATCTGCCGTCAGTTTAGGCTGTCCGAATCTGTGCCCAAATCATTGACTTACATCACCTAATGCTTGCCCTTTTTAGTCCCTATTGTAACACTCTTATGTACAAACAGATTCCAATGGGGAAAGCCAAGGACGCGTGAGAGATGGAACAAGAGAAGAGGATGCCTGAAGGTCAGGAAAGTCAGTATATGGCGGGGGACGCCAATGGGCTGGAGCCGATGACCGTGACGCAGGCAACTTACCTCAAGACACTCGCCGACCAGATGCACGAACCGAAGGCCTTCGAGCAGGGGCTGAGCCGCAGCGAGGCATCCCGGCGCATCGACGTGCTGCGAGAGAAGATCAGGATTTGGGAACTCCCGCCGCACACCGATTAGCATCGGTTTTCGCGGGGCACGTTCCCACAGGTGGCGGCGCGTATATCACGCGCTCCCGCTCTGATTTGCCGGACACGGCCTCTATGCGGTCGGGCCATTTTACGATGGCATGACAAGCATTCGCCGATCTGTTCGAACTCATTCCTCTTTGCTTGACGGATGCCGTCCGACTGGGTTCAGTGGCGCGCATGTCTACACACCCCCTGACTCGCGTCATTCGATTCTCAGTGCTTGCTGGCCTGTGTGCGGCGGTGCTGTTCGGTTCCGCTTCGTCTGCGCTCGCGCAGAAGTGCCCCGGCCCCGCAGGCTTCAATAAGTGGCTGCAAGGCTTCAAACAGCAAGCCATAGCGGCAGGGGTCTCGCCGCAGACCGTGGCCACCGCCCTGAACGGCGTCACATACGATCCGCGGGTCGTCGCGAAAGACCGTGCCCAAGGTGTGTTCGCGCAGGACTACCTGACCTTCACCAATCGGATGGTGAACAAGAACCGCCTGGCGTCGGGCCGGGCGCGGCTTCAGAAGTACGCGCCGGTCTTCAAGCGTATCGAACAGCAATACGGCGTGCCCGGCCCCGTGCTGGTGGCCTACTGGGGCCTCGAGACCGACTTCGGCGCCTTCATGGGCAACATGGACAGCATCCGCTCATTGGCGACGCTGAGTTACGACTGCCGCCGTCCCGAGGAATTTCGCGAGCAGCTGCTGGATGCCTTGAAGGTGCTCGACCGGGGCGACCTTCACCGTTCGCAGATGCGCGGGCCGACCCACGGTGAGGTGGGGCAGTTCCAGTTCCAGCCCAGCACCTATTACAACTTCGCCGTCGACTACGATGGCGACGGGCGCCGCGACCTCGTCAAGAGCGTACCGGACTCGCTCGCCTCGGCGGCGAACTACATCGCCTCGAAGGGCTGGCAGGCCGGTCAGCCCTGGCTGGAAGAAGTGATTGTGCCGCAGAACCTGCCGTGGGATCAGGCCGACGTGACCATCCAGCGGCCGCGGCTGTTCTGGTCCAAATACGGGGTGAAGTATCGCAACGGGCAGCCCGTGCCCGCGGACGCGACGCCCGCCTCGCTGCTCCTGCCGATGGGACGCAACGGACCGGCCTTCCTCGCCTATCCCAACTTCATCAATGTCTACCTCGACTGGAACAATTCGCTGGTCTACTCGACGGCCGCCGGCTACTTCGCCACGCGGCTGGCAGGGGCGCCGCCGCTTCGCACCGGCAACCCCGAACCTTTCAGCGGTGAGGAGAGCAAGCAGCTGCAGCGGCTGCTCGTGCAGCGCGGCTACGATGTCGGCAAGGTCGACGGCGTGATCGGCGCAGCGACCCGGGATTCGATCCGCGCTATGCAGCTTCAATACGGGCTGCCTGCGGACGGCTATCCGAGCCACGCGCTGTTGCGGAAATTGCAGGCCGGCGGCTAGGCGCGCACCGGCCCGCATTTCTTTGCGGGCACAGCCCTTCCTTACGTCACGCGCCGCCAGATGAGGTGATCGACCGAGATCGCTCCGGGGCCGCGCGCGACGAGGAGGAACAGCAGCGCAAACCACAGGATGTGATCGGGCCAGCCCTGCGGATAGACGAAGACCTGAATGACGGCGACCATGCCGATAAAGGCCAGCGCCGTCAGGCGGGTCGCCAGGCCGATCGCCAGCAAAACAGCGCCGATGAGCTCCTGGTAGGTGGCGAGATAGGCCAAGACCTCCGGCGGAATGACGGGCACCTTGTATTCCTCCTTGAAGAGGAAGAACGTGGTGCTCCTCAGCTGGAAGTACTCGTCTACCTTTGTCAGGCCCGAGCGCCAGAACACGGAGGCCACGGACAGACGCGCGATCAGCGCGACCAGGCTGTAGGGGATTCCTTCGGCCAAGTTCCGGCCGCTCTTCAGTAAACGGACGAGTGCAGACATTTCGACTCCCTGCTGCCAATTTGATCTGCAGCCAAGCTAGCCGACCTTGCCGTCACGTAAGGCTCATATCTCCTCACAAGCGCTTGACCGCTGCGCGAGGGAGCGCCCACGAAAAAGCCCGGCGCGGAGGCCGAGCTTTTCGACGCAAAACTTTTGCTTTCCGGTCTCCGGGGACTGTCCACGCGAGTGGGCGCGGACGAGGGGAGGCAAAACCGGGAAGGCTTACGACGACAACAGACTACTTGTACGGCACGGGGGCCGGGGGAAGCTCCGTGACAACAGCCTGCTGGTGCAAATGGAAACACCCGCCAAGGGCGAGCGTCGCGGTAACGACCGCAAGAGCGATGATGGTGCGCATAACTGATTCCCTCTACGCGTTGCGTACTCAAATCGGTACGCAACCACTTTCGCTTCATAGGCTTGAAAAAGCGTTAAAGGGGGGATCGGTTTGGAACGGCCTGTTTTCCGCGGCGTTCCTGGGCCCAATAACCTAGAAGCCCGGCGCGAACGCCAGGCTTCCGGGTCGATAGGCTTCCCCTCGCTTGTGGCACGAGGAGTTGGGGGCGAAGAGCCATGTCCTTTTGGATGCGTTCGCTGGATCCTCAAGGACATGCGGCAGGAGACGTCATGGCGCGGCCCATCTCTCCACCCAAAGCGAAGATTGGCGCGCCGCACGCAAGCCGGCCTTGCGTTGGATCAAGTGGCAATCGTCCAAACTTGCAATTCAGGTGACCCAATTTTCCTATGGTACTATGGACTTTTGCAACATCAGGTTGACGCCTATGACAGAAGAATCTTGGCTGGAAGCTTTCAGTGTGCCTCGACCCAGTCCGACTGAGGGGCTTGCTGACGAGTTTGAGAAGTTGTTGAACGATGCAACGTCCGAGGAAGAGATTCAGCGCTTTCTGACCGCCAACCCTTTCATCCTCGCCGAGCAGCTACCCCATTGCCACCACGTGATTCCAAAGTTCCGTTTTGGTGGAAAGTATGTGTCCGATTATCTACTCCCAGAAATGACTTCCGGTGGGACCTTTTGGACCTTGGTAGAACTTGAGCCTGCCAATGCTCAGCTTGTCACGGCGTCTGGCCATCTGGGGGAGAGAGTTAGAGGCGGAGTGCAGCAGGTCAAGGACTGGCGCGATTGGTTGCTGAACAACCTCGATCACGCCATTAGACCGCGGGACCAAGATGGCCTCGGACTGGACAACATGGCCGGGATTTGGGGTTGGGTCATTGTTGGACGGCGCTCGATGGTCACGGGTCGATTCAATCAGCTGCGAAAGCAGATATGGGACGATTCGAAAATAACTATCATGACCTACGACCGGGTACTTGAGTGGTACAGGCGGCGCGAAGAGCACTGGCAAGCATGGGACGCGCAATTGCAGGCTTGGGCTGATTCGAATCAGCGACCGGTGAGCGCTAGTCACGTCCGGTTTGTCTTGAACGTCCGCGTGCCGGGCTTGCCGGAGCGCGAGCGGGGCTTTGCCCTCCGCAACGGGATCTCGCGGTTGTGCGGTCCCATCTCATCGAGGCTCGGCTTATGCGGGCGGGAGATGTCGGTCGATGCCGCCGAGCGTTCCAGCTCCGATTGCCGGGCCAGCGGGTCGTTGGCGATGGCGAGCTCCATCTGACGCAGCCGTTTGACCTCGTCGCGCAGGCGGGCGGCCTCCTCGAATTCGAGGTCGGCGGCGGCGGTGCGCATGCGTTTCTCCATGTCCTGGATGACGCTTTCGATATTGTGACCGACCGTGCCTTCGAGGGGCGTTTGGCCGTCCTCGGCGAAGCCCGCGCCCGCGTCCACCAGCACGTGGTCGCGCTCGTATACGCTCGAGAGAATGTCACCAATATTCTTCTTCACGCTTTCCGGCGTGATGCCGTTGGCCTCGTTCCAGGCGACCTGCTTTTCGCGCCGCCGCGAGGTCTCGGCCATGGCGCGCTCCATGGAGCCGGTTATGCCGTCCGCATAGAGGATCACCTTGCCGTCCACGTTACGGGCGGCGCGGCCGATGGTTTGCACGAGCGAGGTCTCGGAGCGCAGGAAGCCTTCCTTGTCCGCATCGAGAATGGCGACAAGCGCGCATTCGGGAATGTCCAGGCCCTCGCGCAACAGGTTGATGCCGATCAGCACGTCGAAGGCGCCGAGCCGAAGATCGCGGATGATCTCGATGCGCTCCAGCGTCTCCACGTCCGAATGCATGTAGCGCACGCGCAAGCCCTGCTCGTGCATGTATTCGGTCAGGTCCTCGGCCATGCGTTTCGTCAGTGTGGTGACGAGGACGCGGTAGCCGTTGGCCACCACTTTGCGGGTCTCGTCGATGAGGTCGTCCACCTGGGTGGTGGCGGGGCGGATTTCGACCGGCGGGTCGACAAGCCCTGTGGGTCGGATGACCTGCTCGGCAAACACGCCGCCGGTCTGATCGAGTTCCCAGCCGCCCGGCGTCGCCGAGACGTAGACGGTCTGCGGGCGCATTGCGTCCCATTCCTCGAAGCGCAACGGACGATTGTCCATGCAGGAGGGCAGGCGGAAACCGTATTCCGCGAGTGTGGACTTGCGCTTGTAGTCGCCGCGGAACATGGCGCCGATCTGGGGCACGGTGACGTGGCTCTCGTCCACGAAGACAAGCGCGTTGTCGGGCAGATACTCGAACAGGGTCGGCGGCGGCTCGCCGGGTTTGCGGCCGGTGAGGTAGCGCGAATAGTTCTCGATGCCGGCGCAGGACCGGTGGCTCGATCATCTCCAGATCGAACAGGGTCCGTTGCTCGAGGCGCTGCGCCTCCAGAAGCCGTCCGGCGCCGTTCAACTCGATAAGGCGCTGCTTCAGCTCCTCCTTGATGCCGCGTACGGCCTGTTTCAGCGTGGGCTTCGGCGTCACGTAGTGCGAGTTGGCGTAGATCTTCACGATGGCGAATTCGTCGGTCTTGGCGCCGGTCAGGGGATCGAACTCAACGATGGATTCGATCTCGTCGCCGAACAGCGAGATGCGCCAGGCCCGGTCGTCCAGATGGGCCGGCCACAGCTCGATCGTGTCCCCGCGGACGCGGAAAGAGCCGCGCGCGAAGTTCACGTCGTTGCGCCGGTATTGCAGCGCCACGAGATCAGCCATCAGCTGCCGCTGCTCGATGCGGTCGCCGCGCTTCAGGCTGAACGTCATGGCCGTGTAGGTCTCGACCGAGCCGATACCGTAGATGCAGGACACGCTGGCGACGATCACCACGTCGTCCCGCTCCATGACCGCGCGCGTCGCAGCATGGCGCATGCGGTCGATCTGCTCGTTGATGGACGAGTCCTTCTCGATATAGGTGTCCGTGCGCGGGATGTAGGCTTCCGGCTGGTAGTAGTCGTAATAGGAGACGAAATACTCCACGGCGTTGTCGGGGAAGAAGCTCTTGAACTCCCCGTAGAGCTGGGCGGCGAGCGTTTTGTTGGGTGCCAGGATCAGCGCCGGCCGCTGGGTGCGCGCGATGACCTGGGCCATGGTGAAGGTCTTGCCCGAGCCGGTGACGCCGAGCAGCACCTGATCGCGTTCCTGCGCATCCGCCTGGGCCACGAGTTCGGCGATGGCTTGGGGCTGGTCGCCCTTCGGCTCCATCTCCGTCTGGAGGTTGAGCTCGATGCCGCCTTCGGATTTCTCCGGGCGCGCGGGCCGATGGGGCGTGAAGGCCATGGCCGCGCCCGTGACGAGCGGGTGGTCCTGGATCAGGGGTTGGGACGCTTCGCCGAAACCGGGGTCGCGCCGTCGCCGGACACGGGCATGCCGGCCGCTTCGCCGGTTACGGCGCGCGGTTCGGCGCGGGATCCGAAAGTCTTGGGTGGGCGAGGGGGCATGCTCGCGAATATGGCGACCGGGAAGGGCGTTGGCTAGGGGCGAGAGGTCGCTCTTCGGAGGGGGCCTAGTTGCGGCGCGCAGCGGCTCTCGTCACGCGTTGTTGCCATGCCAGTTCTAACGATTGTCTTCACGGTTTCTTGGGCAGGGTGTGCGCACAGTGAGGGTGTCGAACTCACGAGAAAGGGACTTCAGATGACGCGTCGGACGTACTTGTTGGCCGGAGTCGCCGTTTTGGCCCTGTCTGCTCAGTCTGTTGCGAAGGAACAGCCCGCGCCGGGCGAGCCCGTGACCTGGCATGCCACCAGCAAGACGGCAGACTCCATCACGGGAGACGTGGTGTATCTCCCCAACAGCCTAACCTTTGCCAACGGTACCTCGCTGACGATGACCGCCGTGGCCAATGCGCCGGCCCCTTGGGCCAGTTTTAGTGGCGGCTCGGATGGCGACGGGGAGATCTACAAGCTTGAGAGCCCGGCCGATCCGGAACTTCTCAACGGCAACAAGCTCTGCGGCATGCCCGACCAGCCCGTGACCTATGTGATGATCGCACCCAATCCGAAAGGCGACGAGATGGTCTTGGGGGTGTTCACGGGCGAAGACGCGCCGACGGCCACATCCGAACCATGCGCGACGTACAGTTACGAACTCTGACGCGCCAGTTGGACAGCGCTCGCGGGTAGGGGCTGCCTAGCTGGCTAGGGAGCGGTCAAGACGATGTCCACGGGCAGCGGCTTGCCGGCCTTGTGGGCCGCGATCCACCGCTTCAGTTCCGTGACATGCCCGCGTTCTTCCTCGACGAACTCCTTGGCCAGCGCCTTGATCTCCGGGTCCTTGGTGGTGTCGAGAACGGTCTTGTAAAAATCGAAGCCTGCGGTCTCGGCGTCCAACGCAATTTCCAACGCCGCGTCGCGGCCGATCATGGGGTCCGCGGCCCAGATCGCGGCTGTCTCGGGGCTCTCGAGCTCGGGCCAGCTGAAGTCCCCCGGTTTCAGATCGGGGATTTCACGGAACCCGGAGCGGGCTTTTGCCTCGCCGTAGTGGAGCCTCGAATATTCCGACAGTTGCCGGAACAACTTCCCGACGTTTCGATTGCCAGATGCGTCCATGGCGTCCGCGAGCTGGCCGAAACGTTCGGCCGCCTCGCGTTCCAGGTTCATAGCGTAGGCGAGAAACTCCTCTACACTTTCCATTGCGCTTTCCTCCACAGGTTCGCTGCTGCCCAGCCGGTGGCTGTGAACTCGCTCACACGGTGGCGGGTTGCTTGGCGCTCTTCTCCGCCCATTCCTCACGCGTGATCCAGGCCTCGATGACCTTGAGCCGCTCCGCCTTGTGCGCGACGAAGTCCCTGGCCACCGACGCGACCTCGGGGTTTTTGGTCGTGGCGGTCACCGAGACGTAGAACTCGTAGGCCCGCGTGGCGCCTTGCAACGCGACGCGGAGCACGCCGAGCCTTCTCAGCGTGGAATCGCCCGCGAAAGACGAACTTTGCTCCGGCCCAACCTGTTCGGGCCAAACATAGTCGGGGGGAACCGACTTGCCGTCGTCGATGCTTCCGGCGCGTGCTTTCGCCTCGCCAAGATGCATCCGCGCCGAGTCTGCCAGCTGCTCAAAGAGGCTCTCGAGCTCGGAGTCGCCACAGGCGCCCATGTCCTTGGCCAGCTGGTTGTAATGGTCGGCGGCATCTTCCTCGACCTTGACCGCGTAGCTGAGGAACTCATCCACCGTGGCGATCTGCAAGCCGCCGGCGAAGACCTTGGCCGCAGGGGTGATGTAGGGACCCTGATCGGGCACCGTGTCGTCGCCTTGGAAGGTGACGACGATGTCCTCGTGCCGCACGAAGCACTGGCAGGCGAGCCGGTAGCGCGGCGGCATGTCGTTGACCTCCGCGTCGTAGATCTCGTCCTTGGTGATCTTGCCGAGCTGCTTGAGGAGTTCCTTCTCCTTTTCCGTCAGCGCGATCGCGTTCTTGGTCGTCGGGCTGAGATGGCTGACCTCCACGAGGCACGAGCCGCATTCACCGTCCTGACAATCGAACGGGATGGGCACTTTGTGCGCCTTGGCCAGAGAGAGAATGGTCCCGCGATCTCCGGCGATCGCGTAAACGGTGACGTCCTTCGCCAGCTTCGGCGAGGAGAAGGTGACGTTGGCCACGGCGTGCCTCCGATCCTGACAGTTTGCCCAGCGAGGCCGCTTGGCCTCCGTCACTGGAAAGCAATCGCCATGCCAGGAGGAAAACGGCCCGATTTCAGGACACGCGCTCACCTCTCGGCGCCCCCGTTTGAGGGGAAACCGACAATCGCCGCGCGTTTGCTTGAGCCAGATCAAGAATTGGCGGAAGTCGGCCGAAGACCTAGCCTTCCAGTTCCTGCCGGACTTGCGCGTAGCTGATCATGGCGAAGAGAACGGTGCCGCCAGCGACATTGCCGAGCAGCGTCGGTATGAAGAAGCCGCCGAACGCCTGCCAGAAGCCCACCTCGCCGATGAGGACCATGTAGATCGCCTCCACCGAGCCGGCGATGATGTGGGTGAAGTCGCCGAGCGCGATGATGTAGGTGATCAGCGTGATGATGAATATCTCGGTTCCTTCGGAGGAGGGCAGCATCCACACCAGCGCGGCGATCAGCCAGCCGGCCATGATGCCCTTCATGAACATTTCGGTCGGGCTGTTGGCCATCAGATGCCGCCCGATCTCGGTGATCGCGTGTTGCGTGGTGTCGGAGAACGCGCCCGAATAGGCGAGGAAGGCAGCGAAGAAGAAACAGCCGACAAGGTTGCCGCCAAGGACGATGGCCCACAGGCGCAACACGTCCCACACGGCGCTCCAGTCCTTTCGCACCATGACGGGCAGGACAGCGGTGAGTGTGTTCTCCGTGAAGAGCTGCTGCCGGGCGAGGATGACGATCAGGAAGCCGACGCAATAGCCGAAGTCGGCGATGATCGCCGCGCTGGGGAAGCGTTGCAACTGCGCCTCGAGCAGCGCCTGCGACAGCACGGAGAAGCCGATCGATAGCCCTGCGGCCAGGGCGGACCACCACAGCGCGTTGAACCTGCGCGACAGTTCAGCTTCGCCCTCCAGGCGAATGATCTCGTACACCACGGCGGCGCGAAGCCGGCGGCGCTCCTTCGCCTCCTTGCTCTCCCGTCGTGTCAGCCCTTCTTGCGGCTGGGGTTCGTTTGAGCTTGAACCTTTGTCGGCCATAGGTTTCTGTGTCCCGAATCGCTTTGAGTGCCGGCGAAGTCTAGCGGACACGGCCGGACGCGCCCAACACCGCCGACGCGAGGATTGCCGCCTCATGGTAGACGCCGCTCCCCCAATCGCCTTCCTCAGCTTGATGCGCGACACGCCCCTGTGGGTGATCGGCGCCGTCGTGACGGCCGTGGTGGTGGGCTACGCGGTCGGGCTCATGCTGCTCACGCGCTTTCATTACGGCGCCGACCGTCTGAAGGAGAACAACGAGGTCGCAGGGTTCAAATATGCCGTGGTCGGTGTTTTGTACGCGGTGCTGCTGGCATTCGTCGTCATCGCCGTCTGGGAGGATTACACCCATACGGAGGACTCGGTACGCGACGAGGCCAAGGCAACCATCGACCTCTATCACGTCGCGTTGGCGTTGCCGGACGAGGGCAGCAATGTCCGTGAGGCGGTTCTGCGCTACACGAAGAGCGTCTACGACACTTCGTGGGATTCCATGGCGCTCGGCGGACGAAGCGAGGTCGTCGGCCGCAACCTCGTCGCCCTCAACCAGGCGATACTCGACCTGGAGCCCTCGAGCCGCAAGGAGCAGGTGCTGTTTCAGCAAGCACTCGACCTGCTTACGCTGATCACGGACAACCGCAACGAACGGCTGGACAGCGCCAATGGGTCGGTGCCGGGGGTGCTCTGGTTCGTGCTCATCGTCGGCGGCTTCATCACTCTCGGCTATCCCGCCTTCTTCGCGTCGTCCAATCTGGACGCGCAAGTTCTCATGACCGGGTCACTGGCGGCGCTGCTGGCGTTGACGCTGTTTCTCGGCATCGCCTTCGACTTTCCGTTCACGGGCGATCCGCACATTTCACGAGGGCCATTCGCCGACGCCTTGCTGCAGATGGACTAAGTCCGCGGTGCGCGCCAACCGGCGCGTATGCGTGAAAAGCCGTATACGGTCCAACCGGTTGGCGCAGAGGTTCGGAAGGCGTCTTGCACTGCAATATGATTGCGGCGTTTCCTCTGCACAAAGCGAATCGGTTGGTGTCCGTGAGGCACGAACGGCTGTATCGTGGAGCGCGCTGTGAAAGATTCGCGTGTTGCAGTTCAACGGTGTGATCTGTTGAATTGCCACAATGCGCATTATATGTGCGTATACCAAAAAAAAGGAGTTCACTTGCCATGTGGTGCGGCAAGCCTGGAGCACTAGTGAAGCGTAATCTGGAGTACGCGTCCTCGTGAACGGGTCGCTGAGCGACACCAAACAGCATCGGAGCAAACCAATGGCTACGAGAACAACTGGGAAGAAACGTACAGCGAGTAAGAAGTCACCAGCCCGCCGGACGGCGGCACGACGAACGGCGGCGCGTAGGCCGGCCGCTCGCAAGACGGCAGCCCGGAAGACGGCTGCTCGCAAGACCGGCGGCGCGGAAATCGACGGCTCGCAAATCCACTGCGCGCAAGTCCACCGCACGCAAGTCAACCGCACGCAAATCGACAGCGCGGAAATCGACGGCGCGGAAGAGTGCGGCCCGGAGGGGCACGGCACGAAAGTCCGCGGCCAAGAAATCCGCGGCCAAGAAGTCGGCACGAAAGGCCTCCGCTCGAAAAGCGCCAGCCAAGAAGTCGGCCGCTAAGAAGAAAACTGTCGCCAAAAAAGTCGGCAGTGAAGAAGGCGGCCGCGAAGAAGAAGGCCCCAGCGCGGAAGACGGCAGCCAGGAAGACGGCAGCCAAGAAAACTGTCGCGAAGAAGAAGACGGTCGCGAAGAAAGCGGCGCCGAAAAAGGCCGCTCCGAAAAGAGCTGCCCCGAAGAAGGTCGCCCCGAAGGCCGTGGCGCCAAAGACCGTGGCACCGGCACCGAAGCCTGCTGCGCCGCCGATGGCGCGGCCGGCACCAAGACCGCCTGTGGCCCAGCCGGTGCAACGGCCGCCATTGGCACAGCCGTCGCCGTCGCAGCCGTCGTCGCCCGGATTGGGCAGTACCCCATCGCGGCCAGGTGGTCCCGGAAGCGCCATACCCGGGTACACGCCGCCACGGCCGCCGATGCCCGGAACGACGCCGGGTCCGGCGCCCACGCCGATGCCTTATCGGCCTTCCTGGGCGCGGGACGACGACTAGACCGGTTGTCGCTGAAAACACGAAGGGCCAGCAGCGATGCTGGCCCTTCTTATTTTGTGCGCCTTCAAGTTTTGTGCGCTCTCAAGCAGTTGCGGCGTCCGTCCACGGACGGTACGCGGCGGGTTTTCTCCCGCCGGCAGGCCGAGCCGCGTGGGACCGGCCCCTAGACGCCCCTGAAGATATTGCCGACCGCGAGGATTACATAGGCGGCGATCGCCACCCAGAACTTGTACTCGCCGATGATCGGCAGCGGCATGAACGTGCTGAGCACCGCCAGAATCGCCAGAACGATCGAAATGACGAAGACCATGGTGGTTGGCGGAGATAGATTCATTGTCAAACCCTCCCTCATGTTGACGTTGAAACTGTAATCGTTTTCTGTGACTTTGCGAGCGCGGAACCGTGGCGCTCGTGCCACAGTGGCGGCCGTTTGCAGGGGCTCATCGCCGGGAATACAGGAGACGTGGGTATGGCGCCGATGATGCGGCTCATCCTTGGGCTTGGTGTACTTGTTCTGATTCTTTCGGCGGTAGCGCTTGGACTCCCGGCCTATGTCACAGCCACGCGGTCGGTGGTCATCAACGCACCGGAATACGTGATCTATCCGTACTTGAACAATCTGCGGAACCAGAAGGAATGGGCGCCGTGGGCGGTCAAGGACGAGAATATCAAGATGACCTATTCGGGGCCGCCCGAGGGCAACGGTGCAAAGGTTCAGTGGGAGAGCGACGTCGCCTCCGTTGGGGACGGCAGCATCCAGATCGTCGAGTCCGATCCGCCTCATAGCCTGACGCTGGCTGCGGATGTCAAAGGCGTCCAGGGGACGAGTAATTTCCAGCTGGTGCCCGACGGCGCCGGATCCAAAGTCACCTGGTCGTTTGAATTCGAATCCGGATCCAGCCCGATCAAGCGCTGGAAGGGCTTGATGCTCGACGGCTATATCGGAGAGGTCTACGAGGACGGCCTGGAGAAGCTGAAGCAGACCGTCGAATCCACAAGAGCACAGGCGAGGCCGCAGCCCGCGCCCGTCGCGCCGGTGGCGCCAGCGGAAACCCCCGAGGCCGGAACGCCTGAAGGCGGTGAATCGGTGGTGCCGGAACAGGCGCCGGCTTCTGATGCCCCGGCCGCCGAGGCCCCCGCAGAGCAGCCTTAAACGGCCGAGCGTCTTGCCGGGCAGCACTGAGCGCGGCCGCAAGCGGGCCTGCGTCGTGCGGGCTTAAGCCTAATTGCCGTCAGAGATCTAGAGTTTGCGCTGGTGCTCGATCGCGTGCGCTTCGGGTGCAGCCTTTGGGGCCGCTTGCGTTGCGCGCATGATCAAGGTGTCGAGCGGGCTGCAATCGAACAGTCCTGCTTCGCCCTTGGCGCCCTCGGCTTGGCGCGAGTCGAGGTGCGGATCCACGACCGGGCGCCCCGTGACGCGATAGACGCACGTCGCGCCGTCGTCAGCCGTAAAGGTGATGCTGTCGCCGATGCCCACCTTGCCGGAGCCGACATCGCCGAGCGCCACGTCGCCTTGCGCGGAACGCGGGCTGGATTTCTGGCTGGCCAGGGACGGGTTGGCGTCGCGGCTGGGCTCGGCGGCGACTTCCGTCATGTCACGGAATGAGGCGCTCAGTCCCAGCCGGCGCACCTTCGCCGACGGCAACGCCGACATGTGCTGCGAAACGTTCTGCCACGGCCACGCCTCGGCGGCGATTGATCGGACAGGGCCTTGGTCCACGCGCTCTGACGCAAGGACTGCGCGAGCCCGTCCTCGTTCATGGTGGGAAAGGCGTCGCGCACGTTGGACGCTGCGAACAACGCGACCAGCGCGGCGGAAGCGGCCAGGCACGTCTTTGCGGCAAGCCGCCGGCGCGGTGCCGGCATGGAAGACGGCTTCAAAGTCTGCTTTCGCATCAGACGCTCCTCCGGCTGCGCCGCGGCGCGGCCTTCGCGCGGGCGGGCTGCCGCTGCATCTGCAGCGCAACAAAGCCCAGCGTTCCGAGCAGAACAACACACACTGCCAAGGCTTCCAGCATTCCCAAAGGTCCCGTCACTTTCGTCGGTCCCAAACCGGGCCGATTCCCGTATGGCCGGAGACATTACCACAGAGTAGCGCCTCCGAAAGAGGCTGATGGACGCCCCGGCGTCGAGACTCTGGCGCCCGTACCCCGATATTCAAGTGCTGCATAGAGCTGGTTTCAAGCTAAACTGATATATTTCAATGACTTACCGTGCTTCAGTGTCTCATGGCCGGTCTGACGCAAGCGGATCGCGCCTCGCTTACCACACGCAAGCGTGAGTGCTGGCGGGGCGATACTTGCCGGTTTGCACACACCGCCGCGCGCGATGGCGCCCCATTTTGCCTTGCCGGAGGCGTTCCGTACCGTGTCTCGTCTCCTCCGAAAATCTATGGTGCAATGCACTTGCAGCAGAACAGGCGCACGCATAGGGTTGCCCAGATTTTTCCGCAGTGACTGCGCTTTCGCAGCCCTCTGAAATCGTCAGGAGCACTTCATGGGACTGGTTTCCCGCACGCTTGAACGGGTCAAGCCCTCACCGACAATGGCCATCACGAACAAGGCTCGTGAGATGAAGGCCGCCGGTTTTGACGTTATCGGCCTTGGCGCCGGGGAGCCCGATTTCGATACGCCGGACAACATCAAGGCGGCCGCGATCGAGGCGATCAACAGGGGCGAGACGAAGTACACAGCGTCGACGGCATCCCGGAGCTGAAGCAGGCGATCTGCGAGAAGTTCGCACGGGAGAACGGCCTGGAGTACCAGCCCGCAGAAGTGACGGTCGGCAGCGGCGGCAAGCACGTCCTGTACAACGCGCTCCTGGCCACGCTCGACCCCGGCGACGAGGTCGTGATCCCGGCGCCGTATTGGGTGAGCTATCCCGACATCGTGCTGCTGGCCGGTGCCGAGCCCGTCATCGTTGAGACGAAGCTCGAGGACGGCTTCAAGCTGCGCCCGAGGCCCTGGAAAAAGCGATCACACCGAAGACCAAGTGGTTCATCTTCAATTCGCCGTCCAATCCGACCGGTTCGGCCTATACGCGCGACGAGATCAAGGCGCTCACCGACGTGCTGCTGCGCCATGAGCGGGTGTGGATCCTGTCCGACGATATCTACGAGCATCTCGTCTATGACGGCTTCGAATTTTCGACGCCGGCCCAGGTCGAGCCCAAGCTCAAGGATCGCACTTTGACGCTGAACGGCGTGTCCAAGGCCTATTCGATGACCGGCTGGCGCATCGGCTATGCGGGCGGCCGGCCCCACTCATCAAGGCTATCGGCAAGCTGCAGTCGCAGTCCACGTCGAACCCGTGTTCGATCAGCCAGTGGGCGGCCGTCGAGGCTCTGCGCGGCTCTCAGGACTTCCTGGCCGATTGGGTCAAGGCGTTCCAGGAACGCCGCGACGTCGTTGTGTCCATGCTCAACGAGGCGGAAGGCATCACCTGCGCGACGCCCGAAGGCGCGTTCTATGTCTATCCGTCGTGTGCAGGCACGATCGGCAAGAAGACCCCGAAGGGCGATGTCATCGGGAACGACGGCGACTTCGCCGAGCTGCTTCTGCAGGAAGAAGGCGTTGCCGTCGTGCATGGCGAGGCCTTCGGGCTGTCGCCCTTCTTCCGTATTTCCTATGCGACCGGGATCGAGGCGCTGAAAGAGGCGTGCATGCGCATTCAGCGCTTCTGCGCTAGTCTCACGTGAGCGCGCGACACTGACAAAACAAAAAACGAATGAAGAGGCGGGGACGATGTCAGACGAACCAAAGATGAAGCTCTCCAAGCTCAGCACCGCGAACCAGTTCGCGGGCAAGATCATGGAGATCCGCAAAGGGGCCGTGACGGCCATCGTTTACGTGCAGATTGCCGGCGATACGATGGTGGAAGTCAGCGTGACGATCGCCTCGCTCGAGACGCTCAAGCTTTACGAGGGCAAGGCGGTCACGTTGATCGTCAACCCCGTCGACATCATGATCGGTTGCGAATAGCGCTGGACTCCCGTCCGTGCCTTTGACGGCGGAGGCCGTCCGGAGCGGGGCGCACGGCACAGCTATTGCATCGAGTCTCTAAGCCAGACCAACCCAGCAAGGCCATGGACAAGCTCGTCTTGGACGAACCCCATACTATTGTTGACCGCACCGCATGCGTGCTGCGGCTGGAAAAGGGACGTCGCATCGGATTTGCGGAGTACGGGGCGCCCGAAGGGCTGCCGGTAATTGTGCTGCACGGAACGCCGGGGTCGCGGATGCTGTTCGAAAGCACGGACTCCGTTGCACGTAAAATGGGATTCAGGATCGTTGCGCCCGACCGGGCCGGCTATGGCCTGTCGGATCCGCACCACCACGCAACCCTGAAGGATACAGCCTACGATATCCAAGCCTTGGTGAACGGTCTGGGCATCAACCGCTTCTTCCTGGTCGGTTTCTCCGGCGGCGGTCCCCATGCCTTGGCGGCGGCGCTTCTCATGCGAGACCGGATCCAGCAGGTTGGCCTGATCTCGCCGGTCGGGCTCGTTGCCGATGCCGAACGCGTATCCATGACCAGCCTGCAGCACTTCATCTTCTCCTATCTGGGGCATTCCGAGACCGCGGCGCGCGTCTATTTCGAGGGTGTGCGTTCGATGGTCACGTGGTTCCCGCACAGCGCCGAATATCTGGTGACCCAATACGCGACCGAGACGGACCGCGCCATTTTGGATCAATACGGTCTCCGCCATTCCTTGGGCACCAGCATGCGCGAAGGTCTGAGCCATTCGGTCGAGGGCGCCGTGCAGGATTTGCGCCTCTACTGCCATCCTTGGGGCTTGAACCTGCACAAGTTGGAGACGCCGGTTACGATTTGGCAGGGTAGTGAAGACACGATTGTGCCGCCCGAAGCGGCCTATCGTCTTGCGGAGGTGCTGCCGAATTGCCGGCTCGAAGTCATCGAGGGCATGGGACACTACTGGCTCTTCGGCGCATTTGAGCGAATCCTGGATCGGATCCGGACAAAGCCGCCACGCCGCAGCCGCGCAGCGCCACCCGCGCCGTAGCGCCGGGACTTACGTCTCCCCTCCCGTCTGTGGTCCAATACGGTCGTGATGACCGTGGCATTCACCCATTGCGCCCTTCAGGCGGCAGACCTCGACAAGTCCATCGACTTCTATGCGCGTTATTGCGGCATGGAGATCGTCAAGGAACACGGTGAGGACGACAAGCGCGTGGTCTGGCTGGCGAGCCCCGGTGCAAGCGGCCGGTTCGTTCTCGTTCTCCTTGGCGGCGGCGCCTTGCGGGCACAGGACGAAAGCGACATGACCCATTACGGGTTCGGCGTCGCGACGCGCGAAGAGGTGGACCGGATCGCGGCTCTTGCCCGGGACGACGGTTGCCTCCACTGGGAGCCGCACGAATACGCCCCGCCCACCGGCTATCTGTGCGGGGTCAAGGACCCCACCGGTTACATCGTCGAGTTCTCGTACGGGCAGCCGCTCGGGCCGCACGCGGTTTCGGAGTAGAGGTGAGCCGTCAGTTCTGGCTGTAGATGCGGCAGCAGCAGTCCTTCAGCCCGTCGGCGCGGAAATCGCACACGAGCTTCTCCTGGGCGCTGCGGCAGGACTGCGGCGGGGCGTTCGCGGCCAGGCCCCGGCTGCAGGTTTGCTTGTAGGGGATGCAATGGCCGCCGAGCATTTCGGAGTTCGGAGGACAGCCGCCCGCGGCAGCGCTGCCCGCACCGCCGGTCGACGGCGCAGCTGCCGGGGCCTCGTTCTTGTTGCCGCCCCAGAGCGATCCGCCGCCCCAGAGCCCGCCACCGCCGCCCCAGAGGCCGCCGCCCGAGGACCCGTCGCTCGGTGCGCTCGGCTTACCGCTGTCCGGGATGTCCGGCATCTTGCCGCGCCGGATGGCGCCGCCTTCGCTGCGGCAGCGATATCCTGTGCCGTCGTCGCCGCACACGATCTTCGCCCGTTGCACGAGGGTCTGGCCCGGTTGGGGCGGTGCGGAGAGGGCCGCGGCCCGGTCCTGGCCGACGGCGACCGGCGACAACCAAAGAACACTCAACAGCACGAAGGCGGTGACAAGACGCATGAGGAACTCCCGGCAGCTTTCGGCGACACCATACTGTCTCAGCGAGTGGATCAGAAGAGGCGAGGGGCCATTTGGGGGAGTCGAAGACGGGGCCCTTGCCAGACCCGATTTCCCTTGTCACGATGGTGTCGTCAAGGCTCGCGTAAGGACGAAGGGCCGGAACAAATCGGCCCACCTCGCGCGTTTTGCCTTGGCGCAAAACATGGGAGGAAGATATGGGCCAAGCGCAGGGCCAACCAGCCCGCAGCGCTCGCTGCATCGCACTGGTTGGCCCCTATCTCAGCGGAAAAACAACACTTCTTGAAGCCATTCTGGCGCGGACCGACGCCATCAAGAGGCAAGGTTCGGCGGCGGCCGGCAACACGGTCGGAGATGCCTCGGACGAGGCCCGCCATCACGGCATGAGTGTGGAGCTCAACGCCGCCACGGTCGAATTTCTCGGCGACACATTCACATTTCTCGACTGTCCGGGCTCGATCGAGTTCCAGGCCGATGCCGCCAATGTGCTTAGCGCCTGCGACGCGGCGGTCGTGGTGTGCGAGCCGGACGAGAAGAAGGTTCCGGCCCTGCAGCTCATCCTGAAGCAGCTCGAGGACCGGGGCATCCCCCACTTCCTGTTCCTGAACAAGATCGACAAGGCCGAAACCCGCGTGCGCGACATCGTGCCGATGCTGCAGCCCGCATCGACCGTGCCGCTGGTGCTGCGCCAGGTGCCGATCTGGGAAAACAGCATCGTCACGGGCTTCATCGATCTCGCCCTGGAGCGCGCGCACGTCTATCGCGAGCACGCGCCGTCCAAGGTGGTCGACATCCCCGACGCTCTCACCGACCGGGAGCAGGAGCGCCGCTTCTCGATGCTGGAGCAGCTTGCCGATTACGACGACGAGCTGATGGAACAGCTTCTCGAGGATGTGCCGCCGCCGCGCGACAAGGTCTTTGACGATTTGGCGGAGGACCTGCGCGAAGGCGTGATCTGTCCCGTGCTGTTGGGGTCGGCGGAGAACGGCAACGGTATTGCCCGGCTCCTGAAGGCCCTTCGCCACGAAGCCCCTTTTGTCGAAACGGCGGCTGAACGGCTCGGTGTGGCGGATGCCGCATCCTGCGCCTTCGTGATGAAGACGTTCCACACGGCTCATGCGGGCAAGCTGTCGCTCGTGCGGATTCTCGCCGGCACCTTCGCCGACGGGGATGCGGTCTTCGGCGGCGCGGCCGAGGAGCGTATCGCCGGGACCTTCGATGTCCTGGGTCAGGAGCCGGTCAAGCGCGGTCCGGGCAAGCCGGGTGACACGGTCGCTTTCGGGCGGCTCGAAAGCGTGCAGACCGGCGACACCTTGTCGACCGACAAGGCCGCGGTCCCGTCGATCGACCGGGCGGTCATGCCCGAGCCTGTTTTCGGCTTGGCGCTCGTCGCCAAGGAGAAGAAGGACGAGGTGAAGCTGACCACGGGCCTCGCCAAGATCGTCGAGGAGGATCCGTCGATCTCCGTCGCCCACGATCAGGACATGGGTCAGATGATCCTGTGGGGGCAGGGTGAGATGCATTTGCGCGTCGCCCTGGAACGCCTGATCCGCAAATACGGGGCGGCGGCCTCCACCTATCCGCGGGAGGTTCCCTACAAGGAATCGATCCGGAAGCAGGCGCAGGTGCGCGGGCGCCACAAGAAGCAGTCGGGCGGTCACGGCCAGTTCGGCGACGTGGTGCTCGACATCAAGCCGTTGCCGCGCGGGAGCGGCTTCACCTTCGCCGAGACCATCACCGGCGGCGTGGTGCCGAAGAACTACATCCCGTCCGTCGAACACGGTGTGCGCGACTATCTGCACACGGGGCCGTTGGGTTTCCAGGTGGTGGATGTGGCGGTGTGCCTGGTCGATGGGTCCTACCACTCGGTCGACAGCTCCGACATGGCGTTCCGCCAGGCCGGCCGGCTGGCGATGGCCGAGGGGATGCCGCAGTGTCAGCCGGTGCTGCTGGAGCCCATCATGGCCGTGGAGATCGCGGTTCCGTCGGAGGCGACCCCCCGGGTCAATTCCATCGTCTCCTCGCACCGCGGCCAGATTCTCGGCTTCGATGCCCGTCCGGGCTGGCCGGGCTGGGACGTGGTTCAAGCCCATATTCCCGAAGCCGAAATCCAGACCCTGATCGTGGAATTGCGGTCGGCGACGGCGGGCGTGGGAACGTTCCAGGCCCGGCACGATCATTTGGCCGAATTGGTGGGCAAAGCCGCCGATCAGGTGCTGTCCCACCGGCGCGATCAGGCTGCCTGATTGCGCTGGATCAAGGGTGGGCGGGGTGATTCGTTCTGGGTCGTCTGGTAGGCTTGGAGCTACCAAATTTTGGCCCCGGGCCTTGCCCCGCGTCTCCCATACCGGTAGACGATGGTGCCTTATACTTTCGTCTGATGTCAGTTAGCTTCCAGAGGGTAATCCCATGACTGTATTTCCAGCTCTCGTAATCCCGGAGACACTTGCCGCAGGCCCCGGGCCCGGCAACACGGATCCCCGCGTGCTCGAGGCTTTCGCCAAGACCGGCGTCGCCGACCACATGCAAGCCGACGTGCTGCGCGGCATGAAGGAGGCGAAGCTGATGCTCCGCGAATTGTGGGGCACCAAGAATGTCTACACCTTTGGCGTTGCGGGCACGGGCTGGGACGGTCTGGATTGCGTGCACAGCCTGATCCTTCCGGGCGACGAGGTCGTGGCGTTCGTCAACGGCACCTTCTCCAGCATCGACGGCCTGACCATTCGCATGAAGGCCGCCACCCAGGAGGAACTCGCCGAGAATTCGCTCGATCCGAAGCCGGCCAGCGTGAAGATCATCGATACGCCGCACGGCCAGTCGATCTCCGCCGAAACCATCGACAAGGCGCTTGCCGAGCACAAGCCCATGTGGGCCTTCATGGCGCATTGGGAGACGGGCTCGGGCCGCGTGAACGACCTCAAGGGCTTCTCCGACGCCTGCGTGAAGCACGGTGTCATGGGCATCGTCGATGCCGTGTCGAGCCTTGGCGTCGGCGATTTCAATATCGACGACTATCCGGGCGTGGTGGCCTGGGCGTCCTGTCCGCAGAAGGGCGTGCTGTCCCTGCCGTTGACTTACGCGCCGGTCAGCTTCACCGACAAGGCGATCGAGATGGTCAAGAAGCGGGGCTGCCGGACTTTCGTCCATCATCCGATTCTGGACGCGCGTCACTGGGGCATCATCGACGGCAAGGACGTCGACACCCCCGTCTACCACCAGACCCATTCCGGCTATGCCGTGGCCGCCTTCCACGAGGCGCTGCGCATCATTCTGGGCTACGGCCGCGCCCGCAAGGCGTCGGACTACAAGTATCACGAGGCTGCGCTGCGCCAGGCCGTTGAGGCCATGGGCTGCGAGGTCACGTCGAACATGCCGAGCCTCGTGGTGCTGAACCTGCCGGGCAAGCTGGCCGGTCGCGAGAAGGAACTGGTCCAGGGCGCACGTGCGCAGGGCTTCGGCATCTGGCCGACCCTGTCCGAGCCCGTTCAGGTCCGTATCGGTATCCTCAACCAGCTTTCGCCGGAGCAGATCACCGAGATCGTCAGCCGTTTCGCCGACTCCATGCTCGCCATGGGCGCCGAGTTCGACAAGGCGACCGTGTTGAACCAGCTGAAGTCCTACTACGCCAAAGCCGCGTAAGGGTGGCCGCGTAAGACGGATCAGCCCGGCGATCCTCTTCCCGATTGGGAAAGTTGAATGGCTTCGCAAAGCCGCCGGAATGTTAGAACACTGCGATCAGCGCCCGTGCCCCTGGCCGTGGCGCTGATCGCGCTTTCCTTCCTCCTCGTTCCAGGCATCCGCGCGCAAGCGGAGGAGCCTGAGGACTTTTCCGAGATCAGCCGCGAAATTCCGGCGCTCGCCGCCCGTGCCAAAATGAATGAGGCCGAGGCGCTGGCTGAGCGCTATGTGGCGGACGCGGCGCTGAGGCCGGCAAAGACAGTCCCGAATACGCCACGGCGCTGACCTGGCTCGGCTGGGTCTACAAGCAGCAACAGCGCTACGCCGACGCCGAGCCACTGCTCAAGCAGGCGCTTGCGATCCGCGAGAAGGCCTATGGGCCCAATCATCCCCTCGTCGCGACCAGCCTGAATAATCTCGCCGGGCTCTACGAGCAGCAGGACCGGTTCGCGGACGCCGAGTCGCTCCTGGTCCGCGTGGAGGCCATTCGCGCCAAGGCGGTCGGGCGCGGCATGCTCGAGGCGCTGCCGCTCGAAATTCAGGAGCTTCAGGCGAAGGGCAAAGATGCGGAAGCTGCCCGTCTGGCCGACCATTACGTCGCGCTGTCCAAGGAGCGCTACGGCGCCGATCAGCCGGGCGTGGTGCCGGCGCTGGTCGAAGCTGCATTCGTGTTCCAGCAGCAGGGCAAGCTCGGCAAGGCGGAGGCACTGCTGAAGAAGGCTCTCGCGATCCGCGTCGCCGCGTTCGGCCCGCGCAGCGTCGAGGTGGCCGACAGCGCCGAGCAGCTTGCCTATCTCTATAAGAACGCCAAGCGCTACAAGGACGCCGTGCGCGCCATGAAGCGCGCGCTGTCCATCCGGCAGGCCGAGTATGGCGCGCGCAACGAAAAGTCCATTGCGACCATGGAGGCGCTGGCCGGTGTCTACATGGCCGCAGGCCGCACCAAGGAGGCGGAGAAGACGTTTGCCGCCGCCCGCAAGCTCGAAGGCAAGAAGGTGCGGCGCTACGCCTATATGCGCCAGGAGACCTCCTACGCGGTAGTGAAGGTCTTCTATGCCACGGACCGCAAGAACACCGGCAAGACCGATCCCGCCTCCGTCTATGGCGGCGACAGGGGCCCGCTGACATTCGGCGTCGCGGCGGTCGGCATCCCGCCTGGACACCAGGTCGGCGTGGTCGAAACGCCGTCGATCTGGCGGCTCGAATGGTGCAACGATCCAGACCAGTTCGTGGTGCTGCTTTCGGTGGACGAGGTCGACAAGACCAAATTCTTCGATGACGTCGCGGCCCGTGTGAAGAGTTCGGACCGCAAGTCCGCCTTCGTCTTCGTGCATGGCTACAACGTGGCCTTCGTCGATGCTGCGCGGCGGACGGCGCAGATCACCTACGACCTCGGCTTCGGTGGTGCGCCGGTACTCTACAGCTGGCCGTCACAAGCTAGCTACGCCTCGTACAAGGTGGACGAGACCAACGCGGAGTGGGCGCGGCTCGACTTCAAGAACTTCCTGAAAGACTTCGTCGCGCAGTCCGGCGCGGAGCACATCTATCTCATCGCCCACAGCATGGGTACGCGCGTCCTGACGGGCGCGCTGAAGGAACTCGTGCTGGAAGACCCGAGCATCCGCGAGAAGTTCGACGAGATCATTCTTGCGGCGCCCGATATCGACGCGGACACGTTCAAGCGCGACATCGCGCCGAAGATCCTGGCGGGCGAGGGCGGGACGACGCTCTATGCCTCCTCGGGCGACTACGCGCTGCTGGCGTCGAAGACCTTTGCCGGCTATCCGCGCGCGGGCGATACGGCCGACGGCGTGATTATCGCGCCCGGCGTCGACACGATCGATGCGAGCGCCATCCGTACCGACTTCGTCGGCCACGGCTATTACGGGGACTCGGACACGGTGCTCGGCGATCTGCGCGATCTCATTCTCGAAGGCAAGCGCCCGGACAAGCGCTCGCGCCTTGCGCCGGTGAAAACCGATGGCGGGCGCTACTGGACCTTCACGGAAAAGCCAAAGCCGGCCGCCACGCCATAGGCGGCGACAGCCGGTCCGCGTCAGAGCCAGGCGTCAGTTCGTGCGGGGGTTCTGCTGGCGCCATTCGCCGGGGCGCTGGAAGGTGCCGGCCCAGATGCCTTTGCCGGCCGCGCGGGCCTCGCTTTCCGCACCGGCATAGGCGTAGCCCGTTTGCCGGCCGAGATCGATCGCGTAGCCTCCCGCACCATGGCCTCGCCGATATCCGGCACGCCCTTGGCCCCGCACTGGGCGACGTTGCGGCCGTATTTGTCGGTTGCCTGCTCGACGCAGGAGACATCGCCGCCCTTGATGAGCTTGGCGAGTTCGGTTTTCGCGGCGCGGCCGCACGACCATTCCTTGCCCTTGGCGTCGGTGCAGGTCTGGTGGAGTTCCGGCGCGTCGATGGCGAAGATGCGGTAATCCTCACCGTTGCTGGCGCGCAAGGAATCGCCATCGACGGCGACGAGCTTCGCGCCCGGACCGATCATCTCGGATTCCATCCCGCAATAGCGGTTCAGCAGCAAGACCAGACCCAGCACGAGCAGCAGGGCGATCGCGCGCCCCAGCTGATTGATGAGCGTCCGCCGCGTCATCGGCGTAGACCGCCGCCGGGTCGACGTACTACTCCGGGTCTGGAAGTTGTCTTTCGGGCCATCAGCCGCCATCGATCTGGGCGCCGACAATCGCGATCGTCTGTTGGTAGACGCCAGCGGCATTCCAGCCCTGGATGGCCCGATAGTTCGGCTGACCGGGCTGATAGCCGGCGCCGGGCCGCCAGCCGTGACCGCGCAGGAAGTTGGCGGTGGAGGCCAGGGCGTCGGCCTTGTTGTTGAGATCGACGCGGCCGTCACCGCTGCCGTCGACGCCGTAGAGCAGGACGTTGCGCGGCAGAAACTGTGTATGGCCGACTTCGCCATGCATGGCGCCGACCTGGCTCGGGCTCAAGGCGCCCCGGTCGACGAGCTGCAGGGCCGCGTAGAGATGCGGCCGGAAGAAGTCGGGCCGCCGGCAGTCATAGGCGAGGGTGGCGACCGCCGAGATCGTGTTCTGGCGGCCCATGTAGCGCCCAAAGCCCGTCTCCATGCCCCAGATCGCGATCAACGGTCCGGGCGGCACGCCGTACCGGCGCTCGATTGCGTTGAAGAGGGCCGCGTTCGAGGCCTTATAGCGCCTGCCTTGCGAAGCGATGGCGGAGGCGCCGCGCTTCTTCATGAACTGGTCCAGGGACAGCTTGAAGCTGTGCTGGCCTCGGTCGGCCTTGATGGTGCCGTAGGCGTAACGGGTGCCCATGAGCGCATTGATGCCGCGCTGGCCGATGCCGTTGGCCTTGGCTTCCTGTGCGAAGGAGCGTTTCCACGCTTCGAAACCGTTGGCGTTGTTGCCGCAGCGCGCGGCGAGCGCCGGGGCGGCGGTCAGAATAAGAAGGGCGCTCGCGAGCGCGATCAGTCGGGTGTACGCCATCAGGGCCTTCCATCGTTCAGGAGGCACCGGGCGAGAGCCGTCCCGAGCCACCGTCCTTGAGTGTCCTCCGCCCGAGCGTTCTCGATTCGCTCAAGCCTATCAAGCAAAGCTCCGTTCCCCGCGGCAGCCGTTGTAGCGTGAGGATTCGCCGCTTGGCAATCGGCGCCTGATGCCTCCAGCGCGTAATTTTGCGCGCATGACAGCGCGTGCATGGCCGATGCGCCATGCACGTAGGAGACCCTTGGATTGGGGGTGACCATGCGCGCCGTGGCATGGCGCACGAGGGGCCATGTGCGCGTTCGGCGTCGCTTAGCGCTTCGGGCGGCCCGTCTGCATGTTTTGCAGGGCGTCCGCCATTAGCCACGACAATTGCTGCGCCTGGATGCCGAAGGTCTGCATCTGCGTTTGCACGTAGCGGCTCTGCAGCGTCATGACCTCCTGCAGATCGTGGGCCTTGGCCATGTCGCTCGCCAGCGCAAACGAGCGCTCGGCGTTTTCCTTGGCGAAGCCAATCGCGCGATCCTGAATCGTCTTGAAGTTCTTCGCCTCTGGCACGCCGGACGCGGACCAAGCGTTCATCGCTTGGCTCATGAACTCCATGAACTGGCCATAAGCCACGCGTGCTTGCTCGACGTTCTTCTCGGCCAAGTCACGCATGTCTGTTGGAAATTCGAACATTTGTTTCTTATTCATGGGTTCCCTTTCAGCCCGGCTCTCTTCTTCAAAGGGCCCTGAGCCCAACGCGATACGGGACATAGAATACAGCATATTCGGCCACGAAAGCTATGTCAGGGGCCTTAAGGAACGCTTGCCGCCCCGCCCCCCCAAAGGCCCGTAAACCGTGCTTTTGGGGCCTTCCGGGCCCGTTCTCGCTTGGTATGGTGAACTGATCGTGGCAGTTAGCTGAAGCCATGGCGGGGATTCACGACAGCTTGACGGCGGGTTCGGCGTCCAAGGCGGATGCCGCTCCCTCCCAGAGGGAGCCTACGCCAAGGGTGCCATCAGCAAGGGAGCTAACACCAAGGGCGCTGGCCACCGGCCTGATCCTCGGCGCGCTCCTGGCCCCCTGCAATGTCTATTCAGGCTGAAGATCGGCTGGTCGTTCAACATGTCGATCACCGCCTTGCTGCTGGCCTTTGCGTTTTGGGCGCCCATAACGCGGCTTCTGCGGCGCCCGTCCTGGGGCATGCTCGAGAGCAACATCAATCAAACCACGGCCTCGGCCGCCGCGGCCATTACGTCGAGCGGCCTCGTCGCGCCGATCCCGGCGCTGGCGGCGATGACGGGCGAGAACCTGCCCTGGCTACCCCTCATCGTCTGGGTGTTCTCGGTGAGCTTCCTCGGCGTGTGG
Source organism: Methyloceanibacter stevinii (assembly GCF_001723355.1). Taxonomy (NCBI): domain Bacteria; kingdom Pseudomonadati; phylum Pseudomonadota; class Alphaproteobacteria; order Hyphomicrobiales; family Hyphomicrobiaceae; genus Methyloceanibacter; species Methyloceanibacter stevinii. The sequence goes on from NZ_LPWE01000003.1 coordinate 122,260, forward strand.
ATCGGCTGGTTCCTGCGGCCGCGGATGATCGAGCAGTCCGATCTCGTCTTTCCCGCCGGCATGGCGGCGGCACAGACCATGCGCGATATGTTCGCCCATGCGGACGAGGCGATGTCGCGGGTCAAGGTCCTGATGTCGTCTCTGGTGGGCGCGATCCTGTTCAACGTACTCGACAAGCTGGTCTGGCAAATCCCGAGGGTGGGGCCCACCCTGACCGCCTCGAAGCTGACCTTCGTGTTCGATCCATCGCTGCTGCTGCTGGGCTTCGGCGGCATCATCGGCTTGCGGGCGGGCCTCGGCTTGCTGATCGGCGCGCTGCTCGCGTGGGGTCTGATCGGGCCCGTGTTGATCGAGCACGGGATCGTTCAGGTCTCGGAAAGCCAGGTGAGCTGGTTCGAGCCGCTGGTCGGCTGGCTGCTCTGGCCGGGGGTCGCCGTGATGGTGGCGGCCAGTCTCACCAGCTTCGCCGCCTCGCTGTTCGCGGTCTCGAAACACCATCCGCACGGTCAGGCGCCCACACGCGCATCCGGGAACGGCTGGTTTCAGTTCGCCGGGTTTACCGTCGCGGCGGCGCTCGCCATCGTGCTCCAGGTCGTCCTGTTCAATGTGCATTGGACGATGGCGCTGGCGTCCATCCCCGTGGCCTTCGTGCTGGCCACGGTGGCCGCCCGCGTCGTCGGAGAGACATCGGTCGCGCCGATCGGGGCGATCGGCAAGGTCTCACAGCTGACATTTGGGGCTATGGCCCCGGGCCAGCCCATCACCAATCTCATGACCGCCAATGTAGCGGGCGGGTCGGCGGGCCAGTCTGCGGACCTTCTCAACGATTTTCGCGCGGGCCATGAGGTCGGTGCGCATCCGGCGCGCCAGGTCGTGGCCCAGTGCGCGGGCGTCGTGGTCGGCAGCATCGTCAGCAGTCTCGTGTACCTGATGCTGATCCCGGATCCGGCCACGCAACTGTTCACGCCGGAATGGCCCGCGCCCGCCGTCGCCGTTTGGAAGGCAGTGGCGGAGGCCCTCAGCGACGGACTTGGCGGGATCGCCCCGTCCGCGCTTTGGGCCATGGCCGTCGGCGGGGTGCTCGGCGTGGTGCTGGCTCTGTTGGAGCGCTGGCTGGACCCGAAACGTCTGATCTTCGTGCCGAGCGGGGCGGCACTGGGCCTCGCCTTCGTGATCCCGGCCAGCACGTCGCTGATGCTGTTCGCGGGCGCGGGGCTGGCCGCCATCGCGCATAAATTCGCACCCCACTGGGCCGCGCGTTTTCTCTTGAGCGTGGCCGCAGGATTGGTGGCGGGCGAAAGCCTGTTCGGCGTCGTTTCGGTGTGGTTCTGAGGGCTACCGAGAGCCGCTACTCGGCCGCTTCCGCGTGGGCCTCGACGCTCGCGAGATAACGCTCAACGTCGAGCGCGGCCATGCATCCCATGCCCGCTGCCGTCACCGCCTGACGGTACACGTCGTCGGTGACGTCACCGGCCGCGAACACGCCCTCGACGCTGGTCTCCGTGGACCCGGGCGCGGTCTGGATATAGCCGCCGGTCTTCAGCTCCAATTGACCCTTGAACAACTCGGTCTGTGGCGAGTGCCCGATGGCGATGAAGATGCCGTCGATCTCGGTCGTGGTCTCGTCGCCCGGTCTGACGTTGGCGAGCTTTGCGTGCGTGACGCCAAGCGGGTCGTCGGCGCCGAGAACCTCGACCAGATTGTGGTCCCAGAGCACGTCGATCTTCGGGTTCTTGAACAAGCGCTCCTGCAGGATCTTCTCGGCGCGCAGCTCGTCGCGGCGATGCACGAGCGTCACCTTGTCCGCGAGGTTGGCGAGATAGAGCGCTTCCTCGACGGCCGTATTGCCGCCGCCGACGACGATGACGTTCTTGCCCCGATAGAAGAAGCCGTCGCAGGTGGCGCACGCCGAAACGCCGAAGCCCTGGAACTTGTCCTCGGAGGGGAGGCCGAGCCACCGGGCTTTTGCGCCCGTGGCGATGATGAGCGCGTCGGCCGTGTACTCCTCGCCGCTGTCGCCCTTCAGCCGAAAGGGGCGCTGTGACAGATCCGCCTCGACCACCATGTCGGAAATAATCTCCGTGCCCACATGCTCGGCTTGCGCGCGCATCTGTTCCATCAGCCACGGTCCCTGGATCACATCGGCGAAGCCCGGATAGTTCTCCACATCGGTGGTGATGGTCATCTGTCCGCCAGGCTGGATGCCTTCGATCAGCAGCGGCTTCAGCATGGCGCGGGCCGCATAAATGGCCGCGGTGTAGCCGGCCGGACCGGCGCCGATGATGATCAGCTTCTCGTGGCGGGAACCCATGGGCGTTGCCTTTCGGATGTGCTGTGGCTCTGCTTGTCGCGTCGGATGGGAGAGGTAAGCAGTTGCGCGTCCGGGCGCAACCCGTGCCGTGTCACAACGTCTTTATCCTCTCGAATCAAGACCGAGCGCCGCGCGGATCGGGGCGGCGACGGCTTCGGTGTCGTTGACTGGTGCATAGTCGAACGGATCGACGTGGCCCTCGAACGGGCGCGTGGCGCCACGTTCGCGCATCAGGGCATGGAATCGGGACAGCCGCGCGGACCGGCCGGAGAGGGCCTGCGTGTAGACGGGCTTGCCCGTACCCGTGGCCTCGGTGACCATATTGACGGAGTCCTCGGTGACGACGATGGCGTCCGCCAGCGACAGAAACGCGAGATAGGGATTCTCGCCGGTCCCGTCCCAGACCACGTGCGGCACGTCCGCGACTGCTTCGGCGACGGCACGCAGCGTGTCGGGGCGGGTGCGGCGCGAGGGTGTGATCAGGAGGGATCCGCCGGTCTCTCGGGCGGCCGCTGCCAGCGACGCCCCAAATCGTGCGCCGGCCTCCGGCGGGAAGCTGAAGGCGCGGCTCTCGCCGCCCAGAAGCACGGTGATGCGGGGGTGAGGCAGATCGGCGATGCGTGGCGCGTAGCGCGCGCCGGCCTCGGCCAGCTTATCTGCCGTTACCCTATGGACGGCCCCGAACGTCGTGATCACGTTCGGCCCCTCGAAATCGTCATGCACCGGCGCGGCGACGAGGTCGAATAAGCGTGCCGGGACCTTGGGGTTTTGGATGTGGACTCCATAGGCGCCGCCGAGCTGCTTGATGGCGAGGGCCAGCGGCACGCTGCGCCGCCCGATCGAAATGACCAGACGCGGCCAAGGCGGGGCGAGGGGGCTGTTCGACTGCGAGGCCGAAATCCGGCCCTTCGCGGGCACAAGGTGCTGGAAACGGGTCGGAATCAGCTGCATCGGCCCGGTGGGCTTCACGCGCTTCAGGACATAGGGCAGGCCTACCGCTTCAGCCACGGCGATGCCTTGTGCCTCCATGCCCACCGCGCCGTCCGTGACGATCCAGGTTTCCGGCATGGGTTTCCTTAAATCCTACTCACGAGAATTTCCAGAATGGAAAATGCTCAAATTCTTTTCGATTCCGTTGTGTGGGAGGCACAAAAGTATGCAAAACTTCCCCACTGAACGTCAGTGACCTGCCATCGCGCCTTCTACCGCGATGCGCCCGCGATCGTCTAGGGAGCATGGGGCCCGATGCGTGCCGCCCGCCTCGATTCCACGGATTGGCTGATCTTGCGTGAATTGCAGGCTGACGGCCGCATCACGAACATCGAATTGGCGCGCAAAGTGGGCATTTCCGCGCCGCCCTGCCTGCGCCGTGTCCGGGCGCTGGAAGAGGCGGGCATTATCAAGGGCTTCACGGTCCTGCTCAACGATCGGGCGCTCGGTTTCGACGTGTCCGCCTTCGCCATGATCAAGCTTCACAGCCAGGCCGAGGCGGATCTGATCGCCTTCGAGAAGTGGGTCGCCGCCAGCCCCGTGGTCCGCGACTGTCACATGCTTTCGGGCGAGATCGACTTCCTGCTGCGCTGCGTGGCGCCGGACCTGACGATGTTTCAGGACTTCATCATTCACGATCTCACGGCCGCGCCCAATGTGGAGAGCGTCAAGACCTCGCTCGTGATCCGGACATCCAAGCAAGCGCCGGGTGTTCCGACCGAGCTGATGTCCCAAGCGGCGGAGCCTGAACGGCAAGCCGATTAGCGCACGACATTCGAGTAAACGGCGAGGTTCGGATAGGACTCCGCGCTTTCCAAAGCGAGGTCCGGACCGACCGGCGTCGGGCCTTTCATCGCCCGTATGGCGCCGTCCTGGGCGCCGTCGATCAGGTTGTCGGTGATGAGGGCGGCGCCGGCGCCCGAAGCGGCCGCGACGCCAATCCCGATATGGCTTTTGCGGATCACGTTCCCGGTCACGGTCACGTCGCGCATATAATCGCCCCAGCCCACGATGATGCCGTAGGCCGGCGCGCCCTCCACGACATTCGCGGTGACCGTCGTATCGGCCTCGACGGCAATCCCGCTGCCGCGGCTTCGCCGGTCTTCCGGAAGAACAGATTACGGACGATGTTGCCTTGAACCACGGCGAGCCGGCCGCCCTCGTTGAAATTGGTCACCGAGATGCCGGTGGCGGCCGTATCCACGATGTTGTTGGCGATGAGCGCTCCCTCGAACCCGAACTCGGCGTAGAGCGCGACTTCCCCGAGCCTTGAGCAGGAATTGGCCACCATCTGGCAGTTCGAGCCGGCATTGCTGCGGATGGCCGAATAGGCGCAGTCGGAGATACGGTTCTGCGTCACGAGCACGGAGCCTGCCCGGAACACGTTGACGCCGTTGCCGTTCTGCCCGCTGCCGCCGCTCTTGGCGGCGATGCGTTCGATGCGGTTGTCGGTGACGAGCGTGCCGTCTTCGCCCTTCTCCGTGCGCCAGACGAGGATGCCGTTGTCGCCGCAATCGTGGATGTGATTGCTGCTGATCTCGAGGCCGGCCGCGCCTTCGCTGAAGAGGGCTGCGCTCGTGATGTTGCCGAACGTGCAGTTCGAAACGCGGCCCGAGGCTTTGCGCAAGGTCATGCCGCCGCCACCGCTGTTGAGGAAGCGGCATGCGGCGACATCTAGGCCGGTCGCGCCGGTCGCCGTCATCAACGCGCTGTCCTCGCCAAGCGGTGAGCCGCCGCCGTCGAGCACCAGGCCCGACAGGCGCACGTTGTCCGCCTCTTCCAAGACAAGGATCGGCACGCCGTCCGACTTCAAAATCGTCCGTCCCGGAACGCCCTGCACATGCGTCCCGGCTGAAAGCGTCAGCGTGCCGGTCTTGTAGGTCCCTGCGGGCAGGAACAGTGGTTCGCCGTTCGCGGCCGCATCGTTCAGAGCCTGTTGCAGCGTCGCGGTTTGCGAGACCGCGCCGCCCGCCGGGGCAATGCGGCTGCTGCTGGAACCATCGTACGCCAGAGCCGTGTGCGGGCCGGCCATGCTGAGGCCGGCGCCGACACCTGTACCCAGGCCCGCCAGCAGTGCGTCCCGCCGTCCGATCTGGAGGCCGCCGCCGGGGCCGGCGGGTTTCCGGGGATTGGTCATGGCGTGTCCGTCGGCGGCAGGGTGTCCAACGGCCCCGCCTCGAACTTGCTCTGCAGTTGCACGGCTTGCAGCGCCTCCTGCAGGATCATTTCCGCCGCCTGCAGCAGAGTGTGTAGGCTCAGGACATGGGTTTGGGGCACGTGCACGAAGAGCGCGTCGCTGCCGTTCTGCTCCGCCCAATGGAGCGAGCGGAAATAGAGATCGTTGCAGACATAGCGGCCGCAGGACTGAGAGACGCTGGCCGGGAACTTCTCCGCTTGCAGCCGCGCGACGAGCGCATCGACGGGCAGCCAGGTTTCAAGCATGTCGCCGCCGCCGGAAATCACGTCGGGGCGTCCGGGATGGGCGCCGGCCGCGTCCGGGCGCTGCTCGGTCACGTTATGGGCCTTGCACTCCAGCTGAATTTCCGTCGCCTGGGTCTGGACGCCGAAATGGATCATGAGGCGCGGCCGAATAGCCTGGTGGAAATAGGCGGCGCGGCTGGCGACAGCGGTCCATTCGGTCGGCAACACCGCGCGATAGAGCATGCAGTCGGTGGGGGGCGCGGTTGCGGCCACCCGTTCGGCGAGCCAGCCGGATGGGTTTTCGGCGACGCCGGGAAACGGGCCAAAGCCCGTGACGAGGACGCGTGGCCTTGCCGAATCGTGCGCCGAAGGGTCTGACGAGACGTCTGCCATGACTGAAGGCTTAGCCCCGCTTAGCCCTTGAGGGAAGGGCTTATCGGACTTGTGGTTGACCCGAGCGGCTGAGCCGCCTTGCGGCTATTCGGTGTCGTTCAGCCCCACGAGTCCGGCGAGCGCGTCCGCCCCTTCGGCCGGGCTCATGGTGCCCGCGCGTACCTGGTCCTCGATGTCCTGATATTCGCGTGCGGCGCGGCGTCCGCCCTTGAAGGCGGCAAGCAGGCGCTGCTCGAAGATCTCGCGCATCCAGGTGGCCGCCTGTTCGGCGCGCCGTTCGTCGAGCACGCCGGCCTCGGTGAGCGAGCGGCGGCACTCCCCGATCTTCTCCCACAGCGTATCGAGGCCGGTGTTGTCGCGCGCCGACATGGTGAGCACGGCCGGCTGCCAGGCGATGTTGCCGGAGGCGAGAATATGCAGCGCCGCGCGATACTCCGCAGCGGCGCGGTTCGCACGCTCCACGTTGTCGCTGTCGGCCTTGTTCACGGCGATGATGTCGGCAAGCTCCAGAAGGCCGCGCTTGATGCCTTGCAGCTCGTCGCCCGCACCGGGAATGGCCACGACCACGAACACGTCGACCATGTTGGAGACGGCAGTCTCCGAGGCCGACGCCGACGGTCTCACCAGCACCACGTCGAATCCGGCGGCCTCGGCGATGGCGATGGTCTCGCGGGTGGTCTTGGTGACGCCGCCGAGGCTGGACCCGGCAGGCGAGGGGCGAATGAATGCGTCCGTCTCCGAGGCCAGCCGTCCCATGCGCGTCTTGTCGCCAAGAATGGAGCCGCCCGTGCGCGACGAGGTGGGGTCCACGGCGAGGACGGCCACTTTGTGACCCGCCTCGATCAGGTTGAGGCCAAACTGATCGATGAGCGTGGACTTGCCTGCGCCGGGCGGGCCGCTAATGCCGATGCGGATCGCCTTGCCCGTGTCGGGCAGGAGGGTCTTCAGCAACTCGCGCGCCCGGGCCTGATCTTCGGGCCGGGTACTCTCGATCAGGGTGATGGCGCGGCCCAGCGCCACCCTGTCCCCTCCACGAATGGCGGCGGCGATCTCGTCGATGCTTTGCGGGGGCCTGGCGCTGGCGGCGCCCGGACTGCTTGAAGCTCTGGCCGTCATCTACTCTGCGGCGGCTTTGGGAGCCACGCCGAGCTTGCCGAGAATATCGATGGCGGCATTGGCGATGGGCGTGCCGGGGCCGAAGATGGCCTTCGCACCCGCCTCGAAGAGCTCAGGATAGTCCTGCGGCGGGATCACCGCGCCCACGACGATCATGATGTCGCCGCGACCCTGGTCCTCCAGCGCTTGGCGCAAGGCCGGCACCAGCGTCAGGTGACCGGCGGTGAGCGAGGACACACCTAGGATGTGTACGTCGTTTTCGATGGCCTGGCGGGCCGCTTCTTCCGGCGTCTGGAAAAGGGGGCCGATATCCACGTCGAAGCCGAGATCGGCGAAGGCGGACGAGATGACCTTCTGGCCGCGGTCGTGGCCGTCCTGGCCCATCTTGGCCACGAGGATGCGCGGCCGTCTGCCGTGCTCGGCCTCGAAGGCGTCGATCATGTCGGCCACGCGGTCCATGTTGCCGTCCTTCTTCATCTCGGATTTGTACACGCCGGTGATTGCCGTGATGCTGGCTTGGTGCCGACCGTACACCTTCTCTATTGCATAGGAAATCTCGCCCACGGTCGCTTTTTTCGCGCGCGGCCTCACGGCGGCTTCGAGAAGGTTGCCCTTGCCGCTCTCGGCGTATTGCGTGAGAGCGTCGAGGGCTTGCGTCACGGCGGCTTCGTCGCGCTCGCCTCTCAGACGATCAAGCTTCGCGAGCTGCTGTTCGCGCACCGATCGGTTGTCGACTTTCAGGAGACGAATGTCCGCATCGGTCTCGGAGCGATACTTGTTTACGCCAACGATGGTTTGACGGCCGGAGTCGATCCGGCCTTGCGTGGCCGTGGCCGCCTGCTCGATCATGCGTTTGGGAATGCCCGCTTCAATGGCCTTGGCCATGCCGCCAAAGTCACTGATCTCTTTGATATGCGCCATGGCTTTCTCGGCCAGGTCGTAAGTCAGGCGCTCCACATAGTAGCTGCCGCTCCACGGGTCGATGATGCGCGTGGTCCCGCTTTCCTTCTGCAGCATGAGCTGCGTGTTGCGGGCGATGCGCGCGGAAAAGTCCGTGGGCAGTGCAAGCGCCTCGTCGAGACCGTTCGTGTGCAGCGACTGCGTATGGCCTTGCGTGGCGGCCATGGCCTCGACGCAAGTGCGGATCACGTTGTTGTAGACGTCCTGCGCCGACAGGCTCCAGCCGCTGGTCTGGCAGTGCGTGCGCAGCGCAAGCGACTTGGCGTTCTTCGGCGCGAACTCTTCCTGCATGAGCTTCGCCCACAGGATGCGGCCCGCGCGCATCTTGGCGATCTCCATGTAGTAGTTCATGCCGATGGCCCAGAAGAAGGACAGGCGCGGGGCGAACGCGTCCACGTCGAGGCCGGAAGCGATCGCCGCGCGGACGTACTCGATGCCGTCGGCGAGCGTATAGCCGAGCTCCAGGTCCGCCGTCGCGCCGGCTTCCTGCATGTGGTAGCCGGAAATCGAGATCGAGTTGAAGCGCGGCATCTCTTTCGACGTGTAGCCGATGATGTCCGAGACGATGCGCATCGAAGGTTCGGGCGGATAGATATAGGTGTTCCGCACCATGAACTCTTTGAGGATGTCGTTCTGGATCGTGCCGGAGAGCTGGTCGTGGCCGACGCCTTGCTCCTCGCCCGCCACGATGAAGAGCGCCAGCACCGGCAGCACCGCGCCGTTCATGGTCATGGACACGGAGACCTGGTCGAGCGGGATGCCGTCGAACAGAACGCGCATATCGTAGATGGAATCGATGGCGACGCCCGCCATGCCCACGTCACCCGTCACGCGCGGATGGTCAGAGTCGTAGCCGCGGTGGGTGGCAAGGTCGAAGGCGATGGACACGCCCTGCTGACCGGCGGCGAGGTTGCGCCGGTAGAAGGCGTTGGAATCTTCGGCCGTCGAGAAGCCGGAATATTGGCGCACGGTCCAGGGGCGCTGCACATACATGGTCGGGGTAGGGGCCGCGTAAGTAGGGCGGCAGGCCCGGCAGCCGTCGAGGAAGTCGAGACCTTCCCGATCCTCTTCGCCATAGACGGGCTTGACGGGGATGCCCTCAGGCGTCTCCCAGGGGTCGGCCGGAGGCCCAAGCACCGGCTCTTGCGGTTCGCGATACTCGATATCGGTAAACTTCGGAATGCCCGTCACTTTTTCGTTTCCTCTCAACCTCGCGAGTTGCTCGGTCCGTTCGGCAACCATATCCTCAACGGCGCTCGCTTCACTCTGTCGAACGGCGAACCGCCAAATACCAACTCCAAAAAAATCAGCGTAATCAATCCATCGAATTGGACGGTCGACGCGCTTTTCCATGATCCGGGCATAAGGCACGCTAACGGCTAGGGCCACAAGGACGCTCAGCAGAATGACGGCGGCGACAACGATCGCTACGACGGGGTCCTTCAAAAACAATCCCACGATAACCGCTCCAGCAAGCACACCGAGTATAATTGGGACTGCGTACGAGAAAATTCGCAGGTGCCGCCCGCCACGATCGAGGTTGGCGTAACGCTCACGCAGAATCTGCAGTTCGCGTTCGACTCTTTCGATCTCGGCTTGTCGTTCCGTTTCATACATCTGGCTACTTTGCCGTTAGCCTCCGAGCGTTGCCTGCGCCCCATCCAGTACAGCGAGCACGTCGCACCCTTGAAACACGAAACTCTCAACGCCCGCTTCACGGAGCGCGGCTTCCAGGTCGCCCGGCTTTCCGGCGAGATAGACATGGGCGGCGCCGGCGTCCCGGAGCGCTTTCGCAGCTTCGGCGCCATCGGCCGCGTAGACCTTGTCCGAGGAGCACAGGCACGCGAGCGAGGCGCCCGATGCGCGGAAGCCTTCCACCGTCTCAGCAAGCGTTTGCTCGGACGTGGCGGCAATGGCCTCGATGCCGCCGGCCTCGAACAGGCTCTTGGCGAAGGACGCGCGCGTGTTGAAATCGGCGGGACGCCCGAGGCAGGCCAGGTAGATTTTCGGGCGCGCGCCGGTCTTGGCCAGCACGGCATCGCTGCGGTCGCGCAAAGCCTCGAACGGTGCGCCGAGGCGCATCGGCTTGAGCGGCATCACTTCTTGCGCGCCGGTCTCGAACGGGGCCGGGGCGACATCCATCACGGTGAGATCGTCTTCGCCGAGATCGGGAAAGTCCGATGTGCCGATCAACGACTCTTTCCGCCGTGCCATGCTGTCTCTCGGGCGGCGGGTTTCCGCGACGGCCTCTTGGAACAGCCCCGTCCCGAGAACCTCAATCACGCCGCCGGCCTCTTCGAATTTCTGGAACAGGCGCCAAGCCTTGGCGCACAGATCGCTTGTCAGTGCTTCCAGCGCGCCGGACCCGGCGGCAGGATCGGCCACGCGATAAAGGTTGGACTCTTCCAGCAGCACGGTCTGAGTGTTGCGGGCCAACGCGGCGCGCGACGCTTCGGGCAGGCCAAGCGCGGCGGTGTAGGGCTGCACGGTGACCGCATTGGCCCCGCCCACGGCGGCCGCAAGCGCGGCGATGGTGCCGCGGACGATGTTTCCTTGCGCGTGGCGCTTGGTCATCATGCGCCAGGCGGTTTCGCCGGTCACAAAGGCTGGCTCCGGTGTCAGGCCGCAAGCTTCTTCGATCCGGGACCACAGCTTGCGTAGGGCACGGAACTTCGCAGTGGTCAGGAACTGGTTCTGATCGGTGGACAGGCGGAAGAAGATCATCCGCCGCGCTTCATCCAACGGAATGCCTGCCGCCTCGAACGCGCGCAGATAGGCAATGGCGGAGGCAAGAGCGAAGGCCAGTTCCTGGGCCTCGGTGCCACCGGCGTCGTGCACGAGACGGCCGTCGGCGGCGGCGAAGGGGCCCTTGAAGCCGCGCGCGGACAAATCCTTGGCAAGCGCCGCGACATCCTCTGGCGATGCGTCAGTGGCGCCGTGTGCCGCCAGAACGCCGATGGGGTCGAAGCCGAAGCGGATATTGGTGTGGTTCGCAGGCAGTCCGCGCGCGTCGACGAGATCGGCGACAATGTTGGCGACGGCCGCCGCATTCGCGCCGAGCTGAAGCTCGAGCGGGACGCCCCATTCCAGGTGCACGCCTTCGAGCGCGGCGCCGAGAGCATCGGCATCGGCCGGGAGCGCATAGCCGCATTCGCCGACGGCGCCCTGAAACACGAGCGCGATCCCCGAAGCCCCGTTGTTCAGATCCTCGAGAATCTGGCCGTTGGCCACGCCCGCATCGGCGATGTCGATACGCTGGGTGATCTCCCAAGGCGTTCCCGGATCGCGGCTCGGAATGACCGCGCCGTTTGTCGCAGGCGCATAGAGCGGCTCGATCACGGCGCCATCGTAGGTCTTTGATTCAAGTACGGAAAATGGAGCGCCCTTCAGGGCTTTCTCAACGAGCTCTTTCCAAGCGGAATCTTCGGCCTTCGGAAAGGCGGATACGAGTGACAAGTCTGACATGCGCGTAAGCTAGATTGGTTCTGGATTTTCTCCTAGCAGAAGCCAGCGCGGCAAGAAACCCACGGGCGAGCAACCAGTGAGGGTGACTTATTGGGACTTGCGGACTGCGGCCATGTTGGCGTCGGGCGCGCGCGGCGGCTAGAGTGCCGCAACGGCAGATTTGCGCGAATGGAGGAGTTCGGGGGATGGCGAGGCGGACGAAAGCGTCGGAGAAGGACGCGGCGACCGGGGAGGACAAGCCGGCAGAGGCGGCGGAGAGCGAAGACGCCGCCGTGGAGCCGATCGAGATCCCCGACGATTGCGTGTTCATCGGCAAGAGCACCAAGCCAGAATACATACTCCTGAAGCTCGCCAACCGGCACGGCCTCATCACCGGCGCCACGGGCACCGGTAAGACCGTCACCCTGCAGGGGCTTGCGGAGAGCTTCTCGGCGGCCGGCGTCCCTGTGTTCTGCGCCGACGTGAAGGGCGACCTGTCCGGCGTCGCCGCCATGGGCAAGGAGAAGGGCTGGATCAAAGAGCGCGCGGCCATGATCGGCTACGACGTGAAGTTCACTGCCCATCCCGTGATCTTCTGGGACCTGTTCGGCGAGCAAGGCCATCCGGTGCGGACGACCGTGTCGGAACTCGGCCCGCTGATGCTGTCGCGCCTCATGGACCTCAGCGAAGCGCAGGAAGGCGTGCTGAACATCGCCTTCCGCATCGCCGACGAAGAAAAGCTGCCGCTCTCGGACCTCAAGGACTTGCAGTCGCTCCTGGAGGATCTCGCGGCGCGGTCCAACGAACTCACCACGCGATACGGCAATGTGGGCAAGCGCTCGATCGGCGCCATTCAGCGTCAATTGCTGGTGCTGGAACAGCAGGGCGGCGATCATTTCTTCGGCGAGCCGGCGCTGGACGTGGGCAAGGATATGATGCGCACCGACGACGAGGGGCGCGGCTATATCGGCGTGTTGGCCGCGGACAAGCTGATGCAGAGCCCGCGGCTCTACGCGACGTTTCTGCTGTTCCTGCTGTCGGAGCTGTTCGAGGAACTCCCCGAGATCGGCGATCCGAAAAAACCCAAGCTCGTCTTCTTCTTCGACGAGGCGCATCTGTTGTTCCGCGACGCGCCCAAGGCGCTACTGGAGAAGGTCGAGCAGGTGGTGCGCCTGATCCGCTCGAAGGGCGTCGGCGTCTATTTCGTGACGCAGAACCCGCGCGACGTGCCCGACACGGTCTCGCGGCAGCTCGGCAATCGCGTGCAACATGCCTTGCGCGCCTTCACGCCGGCCGAGCAGAAGGCAGTGAAGTCCGCGGCCGAGACGTTCCGGCCCAATCCGGACCTCGACACCGAACAGATGATCATGTCCATGGGCATCGGCGAGGCGCTGGTCTCGACCCTGGACGAGAAGGGCCAGCCCAGCATCGTCCAGCACACCTTCGTCAAACCGCCGTCCTCGCAAGTGGGACCCATCACGGTGGACGAACGCAAGGCGCTCATGGAGACGGATCCCGTCGCCGGCAAATACGACGAATCGGTGGATCGCGAGTCGGCTCACGAGATCCTGACGAAGCGCACCGAGGAGCGGGCGAAGGCCGCGGCCGAGGCGGAAGCCGCGGAGGAGAAGTCCAAAACCACCAAGAAGTCGTCCGGCGGCTCGCGCGGCGACGGCTTCTGGACGGCGCTCGGCAAGTCCGTGGTGCGCGCGGTGGTGCCCATGGCCACGCGCGTGCTGGAAGATGCGATCCGGCGCAACGCGCTCGGGGGTCAGCGCCGCCGGTAGCGCTCGTGGCATTGGGACGCGTGCGCGGTCGCTAGTGGCATTTGCTCACCGTGTGCTACACGGGCGCCATGTTCACCCTCGATGCCATAACCTTGCGCCTTGGCGGTCACGTCATTCTGGACCGCGCCTCCGTCGCCATGCCACCGAAAGCCCGTGTGGGGCTTGTCGGCCGCAACGGCGCGGGCAAATCCTCGTTGCTCAAGATGATCGCCGGCATCTACGAGGCGGACGAGGGGCGCATCGAGGCGCCCACCGGGACCAGAATCGGCTATCTCAAACAGGACGCGCCAGGCGGGCTTGCCACGCCGTTCGAGACTGTTCTGGCCGCCGCCGAGGAGCGCGCGGCGCTTCTCGACGAGGCGGAGACGGCGACAGACCCGCATCGCATCGCCGAGATTCACGAGCGGCTGAACGCGATCGATGCCCATGGGGCGCCGTCGCGGGCCGCGCGCATCCTGGCCGGGCTCGGCTTTCCCGAAGACGACCAGCACCGGCCGTTGACCGAGTTCTCCGGCGGCTGGCGCATGCGCGTGGCGCTCGCCGCGCTGCTGTTCTCCGAGCCCGACCTGTTGCTGCTCGACGAGCCGTCGAACCATCTCGATCTCGAGGCGGCGCTGTGGCTGGAGTCGTTCCTGCGGGTCTATCCGGCCAGCTTGATCGTGGTGAGCCACGAGCGCGACATGCTGAACAATGTCGTCAGCCATATCGTGCATGTGGACCACGGCAAGACGACGCTCTACGTGGGCAATTACGACCAGTTCGAGCGGCAGCGGCACGAGCGCCAGGCGCAGGACGCGGCGATGCGCGCCAAGCAGGACGCCAAGCGCCAGAAGCTGCAGGCCTATGTGGATCGCTGGCGCTATAAAGCGCACACGGCCCGCCAGGCGCAGAGCCGCTTGAAGGCGCTGCAACGCATGGCGCCGGAGGCCGAGATCTTCGACGATTCCTCGCTCGTGTTCGACTTTCCCTCGCCGAAGGAGGTGAAGCCGCCGCTCATGATGCTGGAGGATGCCGCCGTCGGCTACGTGCCCGGCAAGCCGGTGCTGTCGCATGTCGACTTACGCATCGACCCCGACGACCGCATCGCCCTGGTGGGGCGCAACGGCAACGGCAAGACGACGTTGGCGCGTGCGCTGGCGGGACAGCTCACGCCCAATGGCGTGCAGATTATGGATGGGCACATCAAGGCGAGCGGCAAGCTCAACGTCGGCTATTTCGCACAGCATCAGATCGAAGAGCTCGTGCCGGAGGACACGCCGTTCCAGCACATGGAGCGCATGATGCCGAATGCGAAGCCCGGCGAGGTGCGGAACCATCTCGCCCGGTTCGGTTTCTCCGGCGACAAGGTCGGCGTTCAGGTCAGCGCGCTGTCGGGCGGCGAGCGGGCGCGGCTGTCGCTCGCGCTGGTGACGCGCGATGCGCCGCACATCCTGATCCTCGACGAGCCCACCAACCATCTCGACGTGGATGCGCGCGAGGCGCTGGTGCAGGCGCTCGCCGGTTTCGGCGGCGCGGTCATCGTGGTCAGCCATGACCGGCATCTGCTGGGCCTCATCGCCGACCGGCTGCTGCTGGTGGATGGCGGCCGCGTGCACGAGTTCGACGGCACGCTCGACGATTATCGCGACAGCATCTTGAGCACGGCCCGGTCGGGCAAGGGCAAGCGGCAGGGAGAGGCACCGAAGGAGACGCTGTCGAAGGCCGAGCGCAAGGAGAAGCGCAAAGCCGCCGCCGACGCCCGCGAGCGCGCCAAACCCTTACGCAAGGCCATCGCCGATGCGGAAGCCGACATGAAGAAGCTGACGGTGAAGCGCGACGCGGTGGACGCCAAGCTGATCGATGCGACGCCGGCCGAAGCCAGCGATCTCATGAAGCAGCGCGGGCAGCTCACCCGCGAGATCGAAGAAGCCGAAGCGCGCTGGCTGGACGCGAGCGAAGCGGTCGAGTCAGCCATGGCCGAGGTCGACGCGTAAGGCCGCGCTCCAAACAAAACGGGCGCCCGCCTTCGATCATGTGATCTTGGGGACGCCCGTTTCTGAAATGACTGCGATGCGCTGACGCGCGAGGCGCGCTTAAGAAGACGGCGCCCGGGCGTACATCTCTTCGACATGCTCCCAGTTGATGAGATTGTCGAACCAGGCTTCCAGATATTTCGGACGCGCGTTGCGGTAGTCGATGTAATAGGAGTGCTCCCACACATCGCAGCCGAGCAGCGGCCAGCCGCCATGGACCAGCGGGTTCTCGCCGTTGGGCGTCTTGGTCACTTCCAGCTTGCCGTCCTTCAGGGTCAGCCAGGCCCAGCCCGAACCGAACTGGGTCGCGCCGGCCTGCAGGAAGTCCGCTTTGAACTTGTCCATGCCGCCGAGGTCGCGGTCGATCAGCGCCAGAACCGCGCCCGGCACTTTCTTGCCGCCGCCGTCCTTGGTCATCCAGGGCCAGAAGTGAATGTGATTGAAGTTCTGCGCGGCGTTGTTGAAGACGCCGGCGTCCTTGCCGAAGCTTTCCTTGATGATGGTCTCGAGGTCCTTGCCCTCGTAGTCGGTGCCTTCGATCAGCTTGTTGAGATTGTCCACGTAAGCCTTGTGGTGCTTGTCGTGGTGATACTCCAGCGTCTCGGCAGACATATAGGGCTGCAGGGAATCGTATGCGTAGGGGAGGGGTTCGAGTTCGAATGCCACTTTGGGTCTCCGCGAACTAGGGGGTGGAAAGAACACTGTCCGGCGCGAAGCTAATGCGTCGGCCATGCCGAAGCAACCGGGGCGCGTCGAAGGGCCCGGGCGGCGATGCGGGGTGCGGAAGACAATACCGCAAGTGTCCCTATTGTTCCGGAGAAATCGGGGTGGGCGTGGAGCCCCTGAACTCCACGCCCGGTGCCGAGGAAGGTTCGCTACAATCAGGTACAGGGATCTGACGCTTTGGAGAGTGCGATTTTCCACCTGAACCCAACATGAACCGATCCTGCAGGGCCGGTTCATTGAAATTTTGGGGCAAAGAGGCCGGGGTGAGGGCTACTTGACGAGGGCCTGAAGCGCCTTGAATTCCGGGGTTCCGGCGCGTTCCATCCATTCGAACAGCACCATTTCGCTGTCGACGATGTCGACGCTGGATTTTTGCAGACGCGATAGGGCGAGCTTGTAGCTGCTCTTGGCACGCGAACCCACGGCATCGGCGACCACGAAGGCTTCGAACCCTTGCGATTCGAGGTCCATGGCGGTTTGCGTCACGCAGACATGGGCCTCGATGCCGCCGATCACGACCTGGGAACGGCCGTCGCGGCGCAGTGCATGGAGCCGGTCCCGCAACATCTCGTTGCGCATGCAGGAAAACTCGGTCTTGTCGGCCACGAAGCCGTCATTGGCGAAGGCATCGCGCACGGAATCGTGGGTCGGCCCCAGACCTTGGGGATATTGCTCCGACATGGTGATGGGAATGCCAAGCTTGCGGGCGGCGATGACGAGACGCACGCAGCGGTCGATAACCCGATCCGCGCCGTTGATGGCTTTCAGGAGCTTGTCTTGAACATCGACGATGAGGACTTGGGATTTTTCGCGGGAGAGCAGCATGGGCGGCACTGTCGCATAGGTGGCGCGGCTTCGCCTAGGGCCGTTGTTGGTGGATGCCCGGATCAAGTCCGGGCATGACGCCTCATAGGGATCTGCTCAAGCTTACCCGCTCTCCCTAACGGTCGAGGACGGTGAAGGCCTCGGACAGATATTCGCGTCGATAAACGATGAAGGTCACCAGGGCGCATGCGAACGCAAAGAGGATGGGGCTCACAAACCAGGCGAGACCGGCAATTGCGAAATAGATCGTCCTAAGACCCGCGTGAGATGACGCCCCGACAGCCCGACGAGCTGGGCGGTCTTGCGTGCATGGGCGCGCGCCTCAGCCGTGTTCGCCTCGGTTTGGAGCGGCAAGGCCCCGAACATGGTGCCCACGTAGTGTGTGAGCCGAAACGCCCAGGCGAAGGCGAAGAAGGCAATGATCATCAGCACCATGAGGAACAGGATCTTGAACTCCCACATGACGATTGGTGCGTCCGAGATGAAGGGCAGTTGTTCCAGGCGGTCCTTCACATTGTCCGCGGCCCCGAGCATCGCCGTCAGTCCGCCGAGCACCAGCACGGACGTGGACGCAAAGAAGGCGTTCCCACTCGACAGCGAAGTGAGGAGTTGGGCGTCCATGATGCGGATGTCGCGCCGCAGCGCCGTCTCCATCCACTGCACGCGCCGGTCGTTGACAGCGGCGACGAGCCCGCGGCGCGATTTCAGCGGGCCATAGCGCACGGCCCAGGCATAGCCGAAATAGCACAGGCAAAACCAGGCAAAGGCCAGGATATCGAGAAGGCTCATGGTGTCACGGCTTCAGGGCGATGGCGGCTCCGCCATCTTGCGGACAAGAGGCAAGCGCCCGCAAGCCTTGTTATCAGTACGTTGGGTTAGCCGTTGCTGCGCTCCGTGGATGCCCGGATCAAGTCCGGGCATGACAGTGTGGTGGCTTGGTTGGGGATGACGGCAACCGCGAATTCGTCCGTTCCTTGTCATGGCCGGGCCTGACCCGGCCATCCACGTCTTCACTGATTTAGCGTCAGATAGAGATCGTCCCAATCAGGGTTGTCCGCCAGAATGAGTTTCACCTTCCAGGCGCGTGACCAATGCTTGATGGTCTTCTCCCTCTGGATGGCTGCAGTGATCGTTTCATGCTGTTCACACCATACGAGCCTCTTCAGCCGTAGCGGCGTGAGAATCCCGGCGCCACACCCTCTCTATGCTCGAACACCCGCCGCGCGAGTCACGCGTGACGCCCGTATAGAGAATGCCGTTGGGCTTGTTTGTGAGGATATAGACCCAGCCCCCGCTCATGGTGCGAGTCTGCAAATCGTGGATGCCCGGATCAAGTCCGGGCATGACGAACAAGAGGTCTACTCAGGCGCGATCTGTCAGTTTCAGCGCGAAGGCATAGGACAGCGCGACTTCCTTCAGGCGGTCAAAGCGGCCGGAGGCGCCGGCGTGACCGGCCTCCATGTTCGTCTTCAGAAGAATGAGATTGTTGCCGGTGCCGGTCTCGCGCAGTTTGGCGATCCATTTGGCCGGCTCCCAATAGGTCACGCGCGGATCGGTGAGGCCCGCAAGCGCGAGAATGTTGGGATAGGCTTGCGCACTCACATTGTCGTAGGGCGAGTAGGCGGCGATGGTCTTGTAGTCCTGGGCGCTCTCGATCGGGTTGCCCCATTCGGGCCATTCGGGCGGCGTGAGCGGCAGGGTGGCATCCAGCATGGTCGTCAGCACATCGACGAACGGCACCCTCGCGATGATGCCGAGAAACAGATCCGGCGCCATGTTGGCGATGGCGCCCATGAGCATGCCGCCTGCGCTGCCGCCTTGCGCCACGATGCGCCCGCGTGACGTGAACTTCTGGTTCGCGAGATACTCGCCGGCGGCGATGAAATCCGTGAAGGTGTTCGTCTTCTTGGCGCGCTTGCCGTTCTTGTACCAGGCGAAGCCCTTGTCCTTGCCGCCGCGAACGTGCGCGATGGCATAGACGAAGCCGCGATCGACGAGGCTCAGCGCATTCGTCATGAAGCTCGCCGGAATGGTGATGCCGTAGGAGCCATAGCCGTAGAGCAGCAGGGGCGCCGTGCCGTCGAGCTTCGTGTCCTTCCGGTAGAGCAAGGTGACGGGCACGGTCTCGCCGTCCTTCGCCGGGGCGAAGACGCGGCGCGTGACGTATTGGCTCGGGTCATGGCCGCTCGGGATCTCTTGCGTCTTGCGCAAGGTCCGTTCGCGCGTCGCCATGTCGTAGTCGTAAGTCTGCGACGGTGTGGTCATCGACGAATAGGTGAAGCGCAAGGTCGTCGTGTCGTACTCGTAGCCCGCGCTCATGCCGAGCGCGTAGGCCTCTTCGTCGAAGGCGATCTCGTGCTCTTCGCCGTCCGCGAAACGGCGGATGACGATGCGCGGCAAGCCGTTCTCCCGTTCGAGCCGCACGAGGAAGTCCTTGAAGGCGATGATGTCGAGGATGAGCCGCCCGGGCCGGTGCGGTTCGATCTCGGTCCAGTTGGCGGGCGAGGGGTTGTCGGCGGGTGCTTCGACGATGCGGAAATCTTCCGCGCCGCCGGAATTAGTCAGGATGATCAGCCGGCCTTCGTGATGGCATACGGAGTATTCGTGCTCGGCTTCTCTCGGCGCAACGAGACGGGGCTCGGCGTAGGGGTCGGCCGCATCGATCAGGCTGACTTCCGTCGTCTCGTGGTCGTGGGTGCCGAGCAGAAGGTACTTGCCGTCCTGGGTCAGGCTGATGTCGAGGAACAGGCCGGGGTCGGTTTGATCGTGGACCAAGCGGTCCTCGCCCGTATCGCCGATCTTATGCGCGAAGAGCTTGCGCGGCCGGTGTTCCTCGTCGAGCCAGACATAGAGCAGGGTCTGGCTGTCGGCGGCCCATTCGAGGCCGCCGCAGGCATCCGCGATCGCTTCCTCGACAACCGCGCCGGTCTCGGCATCGATGATTTTGGCCGTGAAGTATTCCGAGCCCTTGGTGTCGACCGCGTAGGCGATGCGCTTGTGGTCGGGGCTGTGCGCTACCTGTGCGATGCGGAAATAGGCCTGGCCTTCGGCCAGCGCGTTGCCGTCGATCAGGATTGTCTCCTCACCTCCACCGCGCGGGCGCCGGCAGAACAGCGGCTGCTGCCCGCCCGTGACGAAGCGGGTGTAGTAGTCGAACGGTCCGTCGGGGGCCGGCACGGATGAATCGTCTTCCTTGATCCGGCCCTTCATTTCGGCGAACAGCGTCTCCTGCAGCGCCTCGGTATCCCCCATCGCAGCCTTCGTGTAGACGTTTTCCGCCTCCAAATGCGCGCAGATATCTCGGGGGAGAACGGCAGGGTCGCGCATCACGGCCTGCCAATTGTCGGCTCGGAGCCAGGCGTAGCCGTCCTCGCGATCGATGCCGTGATGGTGCGACTGGGAGGGGCGGCGCGGGGCGATGGGGCCGCGCGCCGGAAGATCGGGTTTGTTCATTCGTGAGGCCTAGTTGAGGCGTAATAGGACCATGGTTGAGCATGGGATGCGGCCAATATGGAGGCATCCCACGCTCGGAGACTAGCCCGACGTGTTGCCGTCCGCGCCGCCGCTGTCAAGGTCATCGGTGTCAAGGTCGAGGGCGCAGCCGTTGATGCAGTAGCGCAGGCCGGTATCCCCCGGTCCGTCCGGGAACACGTGCCCAAGATGGGCTTCGCAATTGGCGCAGCGGACCTCGACACGGCGCATGCCGTAGCTGCTGTCCTCGTGTTTCGTCACGGTTTCGGCGGCGGCCACGTCGGTGAAGCTCGGCCAGCCCGTGCCGGAATCGAACTTCGTGTCCGAGCTGAATAGGACCGCCCCGCACCCGGCGCAGCGATACATGCCGGTGCGCTTCTCCTGGTGATAGGGATGGCTGAAAGCGCGCTCCGTCCCATGCTCGCGCATCACATGGAACTGCTCTGGTGTGAGTTGCTCGCGCCAGTCGTCCTTCGTTGCCGGGATCGGGGTGCCTGTCTTCTTGTGCGTGGTGCTCATGGCTTGCCTTCTATCCGTCGTCCTCGTGTTCGCTACAGAATATAGGGTGGCGCGCGCAGGTCCCTAAGTGGTGTCACGCAAGCTTGATCCAGCAACGCACAACCGTGATCTCGCTTCTGCTCGGTAAACGAGAGATTTCCGGCAATGCAGACAAACTCTGGGATGTTTCAAAGCAGAGAAAATCGAGAACCGACAGAGCCCACGTCCGTTTTCCACAGTCTTCGTGAGCAAAAGTGCGTTGCGATTCCGTCGCAGAGTGCTATACGAAGCAAATTGATGGAACTAAACGTGCTCAAAGGCTGTTAGTTTCCAAAGTTCGATAGTTTCAAGCCACAAAAACGGCGCAATTTGATGACTTTCAAGGGCGCTAGATTGTGTGGAATGCGAATTGAGTCGCTGAATCGCCGTTTCCAGCGTTCGAATAGAAACGCTCGCGGCTAAAGGAGCCAAATCATGGACGCAGTGGTGGAAAAGGACGAGCTTGTTGAACTGACGGCTGAGATCGTTTCGGCCTATGTCACCAACAACACTGTTGTGGCCACGGATCTGCCGGCCCTGATCAACAACGTATTCGACGCGCTGAAGAAGGCCTCCAGTACCGGTGCGCAGCCGGCCAAGGAAGAGCTTCGGCCCGCGGTTCCGGTCAAGAAGTCGGTGACCTCGGAATACATCATCTGCTTGGAGGACGGCAAAAAGTTCAAGTCGCTCAAGCGCCATCTGCGGACTCATTACGACTTGTCGCCGGAAGAGTACCGGGAGAAGTGGGGCCTGCCGCACGACTACCCGATGGTCGCACCGAACTACGCCGCGGCCCGGTCGGATCTTGCGAAGCGCATGGGTCTCGGACAGCGCCGCCGCTAAGGCACGCGCAAGCGGGCGCTGGCCCGCTCACGGACACCGCATTTTGGGCTGCGTGTCCGTCATTTTCACCACCATCGTTGGTGCCGGCATTCTGCGGTCAGACTGCACCGCCTGGCTGCAAGCGCAATATCCGGTGTGCGCTTGCCGTATCGACACAACCCCTTGTGATATCAGGCAAAATTTCGCGCCTCTCTTGAATGTGACGGCGTGAAACCCCCATAGTCGGGGTGCGGGCCGATTCGATTTTGCGAGGGGATGTGATGCTGTCCGATTGCGCCTTCAGGGCACAGTTGGCGCTGCCGGAACAGCGTGTGCTTTTGGACTATTGGAGCGACATCGCTCGTGGGCGACCGATGCCGGCCCGCGCGGATTTCGATCCGCTCAAGTTCCCCGAACTCCTCCCGAATCTCGGTTTGATAGACCTGCGCGATGGTTTCGAACGCAGCCATTTCCGCTTGGCGGGCACGCGCTTGCGGGAGATCTACGGACGCGAGATCACGGGTCTGACCCTACCGGAAGTGTTCTCGGGTCGCCGCGCCGAGCCGTGGCACGCTGTTCATTCGAGGATCGCGACGGAAGCCGTATGCGCCCAGGGCATTGCCTGCGGACCTGCCGAGGGCCGCGACCATGTCGTGCTCTACTGGCTGCGCCTGCCGTTCTCCGATGACGGCATCCGGGTCGATCGCATCCTCTGCCATGCGCCCGATGTCCCGACACGGACGCCGACCAAATCGCTGAATTCACGGCCTATTGTTCCGGTCAGCCCGGACCTACGGCCCTGCGCGCGTAACGTCTCGGATTCAACGCAGGCCGTGCCATTGAGGCCGGGTGGTTTGGGGGAACAAGGGCTCTTTCAGCGCGTTCCCGAGCAGCTTCTCTATCCCCGTCATTGCGTTCGCTCTTAGAGTATATAGGACAAGATTCCTATAACGAGTTTGGAGGAGCGAGTTCATGAGTGCGTTGGGGAGTGAGCGGTTTCAGGATACGCGGGAGCGAATTGGGCAGCGCCATGGCGCTCGGGCAGCGCTGCGCCAAGTCATCGATCCTGCGGTGGCGCTGGTGTTCGAGGTCGATCCATCTGAGCTTGGCGCCGCGACGCGCCGGTCCCCGCGAGCCGCGTTCGCTCGGCAGGTGGCCATGTATCTTACCCATGTCGTCTGCGGGTTGAGCATGACGGAAGTGGGCGCTCTTTTCTCGCGCGACCGGACGACGGTTGCCCATGCCTGCGAAGTCGTCGAGGATCGGCGCGACGACCCCGAGTTGGACAGCCGCGTTGAACGGCTCGAATGCGCCATCGCGGCGGTGATCGGGGCGCTCTCCTGGCGCGGGAGGCGCTAGTGAGCGCGCGGCGCTCGCGTGGCCCCGCGAAACCGGCCGTAGCGGCACACAGCCGGCTCTTGCAGCGTCTCGCCGGCGGCGCGGTGCTCGTCGACGATGGCAAGGGCCGCTTCGTTCTGAGGGAGGCCGGCCGCATCGTCTTCAAATCCGTGGACCGTGATGTGGTCATGGCGTGCCTCGCAGCCGACCTCCTGGAGCGCACCGATCACGGCTTGGTACTTAGCGATACCGGGTACGCACGCGTCCGGCGTAGCGGTGCCGACGGGGTCGAACCTTTCCGCGCGCAGCATCAATGCCGGACCCAAGACGTGCGTGAGATCGGCGGTATCCGGCAACCGGTGCTCCTGAACGACGGCGAGAGTCCGCTCGGCTGGCTTCGCAGTCGGAAGGATCGTGCCGGTCGGCCGCTGATCGGCCAGGAGCAATTCGAAGCCGGGGAGCGTTTGCGGACGGACTATTGGTTTGCGCAGATGAACCCGCGCGTGACGGCCAATTGGTCCTCGGTGGAGCCTGCGAGCCGCTCTCGGCGCGGAGCACCGGCTGACCCGGCGGCGCTGCGCGATGAGGTCCTGGCGGCGAAGGAGCGGGTCATGCGCGCGCTGGCCGCCGTAGGGCCCGAGATCTCCGGCGTTCTCGTCGATATTTGTTGTGAACTGAAGGGGCTCGAGGAGGCCGAGAAGGAGAACGGCTGGCCGCAGCGCGCCGGCAAGGTGGTGCTCCAGATCGCCCTCACACGGCTGGCGAAACACTACGGTCTCCTCGCCGATGGCAATGACCGTAGACGCAAGCTCCGAAAATGGGGTCAGCCCGGCTATCGGCCGCGCATCGACGGCGTTGCGGACGGGGCCGATCAGGCTGATGCTTGACGGCGTGACCTAGGCCGCGCCGGTGCGCGCTTTCTCCGCGTCGGTGCGAATGCGCGTCACCATGGCCATGAGCCCGTTGGAGCGTTGCGGGGTGAGGTGCTCGTTGAGGTGAAGTTCGCCCAGGGTCTTCACGGCGTCGATGTCGAGAATATCGCTGGCGGTCTTGCCGGAATAGACGGCGAAAAGGATCGCGACCAGCCCGCGGACGATGTGCGCATCGCTGTCGCCAATGAAGGTGAGGCGCGGTACGCCGTCGGGATGGACCGTCGTGGAAAGCCAGACCTGGCTGACGCAGCCCTGGACCTTGGTGTCGGCGTTGCGAAGCTCGTCCGGCAGCGGTTCGAGTTTCTTGCCGAGTTCGATGACGTAGCGGTAGCGGTCCTCCCAGTCATCGAGTAGTTCGAAGTCGGCGAGGATCTCCTCGAACGAGGGGCGGTCTGTGGTTGTTGCGGTATCCATAGCCCGATTATAGGTCCGCTCGCCGCCCGCTGCGAGAGCTTAGGCCAAGGAGCGGCAAAGGAACGCGCAAGGGACGGTCCCGAGGGGAGAGACCGGCCGCTTGCGCGTCTGGTGGCAGGCGGGGGGCTGCCGGGGAAACTTTGGTGCTTCCGGATAACCTTCGTTGTGGCAACGAGCCGGACGGCTAGACGTTCGGGCCGCTCCACTCCGTCTTAAGGTCTTCCGGGCTCAGCGTGTTCTGCGACCCGCTGTCTATCCAGGGTGTCGGCTCGATCGGCACGGCCGACGGCACCGGCATCACAGAGTTGTCGACGGGTGCTTGGTGCGCCGACGGCCGATTTGCAGCGGCCTGTTGGCTGTTATCCGGATATCGCGCCGGCGCGAAGGTGCCCGTCTGATCGTTGACGAGGCTCTGAACCATGTGGGCGCCATACTGCGCCTTCTGCACGAGCACATTGATCGCGAACTGGCCCGAGTCGCAGGTTTCGGGGTTGCGCACGCAGAAACTGCGAATGTCGGCCACAGCCGTCTGCGCCATGCCGTAAATCTTCTTTTGTTGCTCCCCGTCCGTCGGAATCAGGAGGATGAGCACCACCAGCCAAAAGGCCGATCTAATCAGGAACATCATTTGTCTGCCCTCTCTGTCGATGGCGGCCCCGTTTTTTTTGCCGCTCTGTGCTCCGCGATTTTTCGCAGATGAGGGAACTATACGCGCAAGAAAATAACGTCCTTTCCTGAAACCCTGTAAATTTTTACTCGAACTCTCAACCTCCTCTATCGGGTTTTGCGAGGCCGGTAAGTAAACGCACTGTTTATCTCTGTAAATGCATTTGAAAGAAACTTGACTAAAGTTTTAATCGAATCGGCTGGAAGTTTGGCGCGCCACACAGGGCGAAGTGCCATCGGGGCGGCGGTAAGTGTCGCGGCCTTATGCTTTCTTTAAGTGAGGCTCGGGAATAATGCGCTGCTAACTGAGGATTCTAGGACGCAGCGGTCCCGTGCCGCTCCGAGTTGCGAGTGTTGAGTCGAGAGAGTATCCGCGGCCTGTCAGCCTATTTCCGGTCGCTTGTCCACGAGTCGGCGCGTGGCGACGCGCTGACCTTGGCGCGGCACCAGACCTTTATTGCCTCGCGGCTCCTGGGCGGCGCCTTGGCGCTTTGCGTCTTCCCCATCTATCTGGTTGTCGGGGGCAAGCCCTCTTTGTTGAGCGCCTTCGCCTTCCTCTGGCTGATGTCGCCGATCGCGATTGCGATCTATCTGTCGCGGACTGGCCGGTTTGCCGTGGCCCATCGGATCTCTGCGGTCAATTTTGCCGGCCTCGTCACCTATTGTGCCTGGTTGACCGGCGGTCTCGCCTCGGCGCTGTTGCCGTGGCTCGTCGCCGTACCGCTCGAGGCGGGTCTCAGCACTGACAGGCGCAGCGTTGCGTGGGCCGTCGGCGCCGCCGGCACGGGACTTGTCGCGCTCGCGATGCTGGGTGCCGGAGGTATCGACCCGACGCCGTTCACCCTGCCGATCCCGCCTGCAGCCTTTGCCTTTATCGGCGCCTTGAGCGCGATGGCCTATGCGGCAGGTCTGGTCGTGACGCTTCAGCTCGTTCACCGGCAATCCGAATACGCCATTGAAGCCAGCGAGGAGCGTTACCGTCTGCTCGCCGAGAACGTGAACGACATGATCACGCTGCATGACCACCGCGGACGTGTGGTGTTCGCGTCGCAAGCCGCGCGGCAGCTTCTCGGGGCCACGGCGCCCGCCGTGCTCGGCGACGGCCTCTTCGAACATGTCCATGTCGGCGACCGCCCGGCCTTTCTCTCGGCGCTCAACCGATGCCGTGTGAACAATGAACCGATATCGGTCGAATTCCGCCTGCGCCGGGGCGGCTCGAGCGACAATGCCTATTACGCCTGGGTCGAGATGCGCTGCCGGCCGATGCCGCAGGCAGACGGCTTCGACCAGTCCGCCGTCGTTGCCGTTACGCGCGACATCTCCCAACATAAGGAATACGAGGCGAATCTCCTGCGCGCGCGCGGCGAGGCGGAAAGCGCCAGCCGTGCGAAGAGCCAGTTCCTCGCCAGTATGAGCCATGAGCTGCGGACGCCGCTCAACGCCATTATCGGTTTCTCCGAGATTTTGGAGCGGGAGCTATTCGGCAAGCTGGGTGAGAAGCGCTATCGCGATTACGCGGGCCTGATCCATGAAAGTGGCGAGCACCTGCTGGGTGTGGTCAACGGCATCCTCGACATGTCGAAGATCGAAGCGGGCAAGTTCTCCATCGTGCGGGAGCCCTTCTGCGTGGGCGACTTGGTGAAGTCGTGCTGCGATGTCCTGCGCCATACCGCCGAGACCAAGGGGCTGACGCTTACGACTCAGGTCGCGGACGGCTTGCCGGAACTTGCGGCGGACAAGCGCGCCTGCAAGCAAATGCTGCTCAACGTGATCTCGAATGCCGTCAAGTTCACCGAGAAAGGCGGTTGGGTCAGAGTTGCCGCCTCCGCCGAGGACGGGAACATGGTGTTTGCCGTGTCCGACAACGGCATCGGTATCGCCGAGAAGGACTTGCCGCGCCTTGGCAATCCATTCGTCCAGGCCGCGAGCTCTTATGACCGCAGCTACGAGGGCGCGGGCCTTGGCCTGTCCGTCGTGCGGGGGCTCGCGCAGCTCCATGGGGGATCGCTGGACCTCGAAAGTACGCTGGGGCAGGGCACGACCGTGCGTATCGTTCTACCCCTCGAAGTCGAGGCAGAACCTCCGGCCAACGAGGAGCACGGGGCTTCTGTGGCGGCTGCCTAGGCGCGGACGGGCGTTTAGTAACTCTTTAGCTTCCAGCGCCAAGATGCGTTAGGGGAGGGGCGTGATGTCCTTCTCGATTCGAGTGGGCGAGACCTCAACAATCGATTTGTGGGAATAATGGGCGTAGTCACAGCGCGGCTTTTGTTTTTGGCCTTTTTGGGCATGACCGCGACGATCATTTACAACGCGCTCTACCTGCAGGAGCACGCGCCGCATGGCATGGCCGATGCGATGTCCGCGGGCTCCGGCACCACCCGTGTGATCGGCGTCGAGCCGCCGAGTGCGCGCGTGAGTGCCGACAGCACAGCCAGCACTTATGAGAAGACGGCGGAGTCCGGTGGGGCCGTGGCACCGGTCGTGACCGACCTGCCGTCGCAGCCACCCGGAGACGGGGAATCGCTGCTGGTCGTGCGGGCTATCCAGCGGGAGCTTTCGTTGCGCGGCTACGACGTGGGAACCGTCGATGGCCAACTGTCGGACAAGACGCGCAAGGCCATCTCCGCGTTTCAGATGCGCGAAGGGCTTGCCATCACTGGTCTTCCGAGCGACGACGTGCTGCGCCAGATTCTTCTCGGCGACACGATCGCCAATTCCGATGCGACCGGCTCGGTACCGCCGGCCGACAGCATTGCCGCGCAATCGGCCGGCGACAGCACGGTCTTGCGCGTGCAGCAGGTGCTTGCCGAACTCGGTTACGCACCGGGGGCCATTGACGGCCAATGGGGCGAAAACACCGCCGATGCCGTCAGTGCGTTTCAGCAGGACCGCAATATGGCCGTCACCGGCTCGATCACGCCGGAACTTCTTGCCGAGCTTCAGCGCGTGACAGGACGCGACTTCACCAGAACGGCGGCTAGTAACCGTTAGCCCGCTCACCGTACCCTCGACCCGATTAAAGAAGGCCGTCTCATGCGTTTGAAGAGCGGGATCTGGGTCAGCGCCTACTTGCGCAGATGCGCCGTTGAGAATGTTCCGGCGGTCGTGGTCAAGCGCGGCCACGAGGAAGCGGGTGCGATCTTCATCGAAGTCGACAGGCTGGACGGTACGCTCAATCTCTACGGGCCGGCGCCGGCTGGACTGTCCGCGACCGATGCCGAGCGCTTCTGGGTGGCGTGTCTCGGAGGCGACGCCGCGGATGCGCCGACCGTCGCCGCATATCTCGACCGGCAGGAGGAGTTCGACCCCGACCTTTGGGTGATCGCGGTCGAGGACAAAGAGGGGCGGCACTTCCTCGGCGACGCGTTGATTGCGGCCTGAGCGGCCCGGGTCCATTAGGGGTTCGTTAACCTTAACGGGGTCCTAATCCAGGAAAGGCGCGTTGCGCGCCCGTTTTGTTTGCGCATCGCGTGAGGCAAGCCGTGGAGACCTTAAGATGGCGACCATATTGGAATTCCGCGTGACGGAGCACGACGGCGCCCGAAAGGAAGTGCCGGCCGAAGGGGCGCTCGGTGAGATCATCATCTTTCCGGGTGTGCGTATCGAGCGCCATGGCGCTCACGAACAGACACTGTCTACCGCCGCTGGAGAACATCCGGCGCAGGCCCGGACAAAGTCACAGGCCTGAAGGCGCCGGTGTGGGTAGGGGCGTCGCCTCTGCGGGGGGTGCCGCCGTGGCCCGCTGCTGTCCGCAATAGGCGGCTTCGAGCGCGCGCTGGGCTTCGAAGCTGCGGCTTGGACCGGCCAGGGGTGCGCGGATCAAGGCAATGCCCTTGCTCGCGGGTGAATTGACCACCAACAGATTCTCGAGGGCTTCGGGAGAGTCGCCCGTCGCGTCCGCGACGGACTGATCCCCGGTCGTGACGACGAGGTCCACGTTGCCCCGCTTCATGTCGGCACCGACCACCGTATAGAAATTCTCGCCAATCGGCGTGTAGAAGGCGATGAGCCACAGCTCGTCAGGAATATTCGCGCGCAGGTGCACGGGGCCGTCGGAAAGATCGAAGAGGCACATGGCATAGCGCACGTCCGGCGCCATGTTGGGCATGACCTGTTGTCCAGGCTTCAGCGGCGGAAGCTGAATGATGGTGTTGGTGGGACCGAGAGCCGCAAGCCGGGCATGGGCGTCGCGCGGCGCGAGCATGGGCAGCGTCAGCACCGCGACCACGTGAATGAGGCCGGCGAGCACGACGGCCAAGGCGATATACAGTCCCGGCAGTCTTACTCGCATCGCACACGCTCGATCGTTGGAAGGCTCTCATCGGGGATCTGCCCGATGCCGTTGGCGTCCGTTTCGCGGGGGCCGTAGACGCGCAGCAGGAGTTTGAGGTCTCTGTACGGATCGGTCCCGCTCGGCAGCCAGTTGCCGGGGCGCGCGCTCTTCGAAAGATAAATTTCGTAGCTCCCGTCCGACCGGCGGATCGCTTCTTCGCTGTTGAAGCTGTAGCGGTTGGACGGGTTGGGGATGATGGACCCTTGCGAGTCGTAAAGCGCAAGCGACCACCAGCGGGCCTCAAAGGACCGCCCGAGATACGGTACTCGCATTGGGGACTTAGGTGGCTGCCACCCGAGTCCGTGCCGGCCATGAAATACCGGGCTGCCGTCGACGTCAGCGGTAGGCGGCCGCTCCGGGCGAGATGGGCACGCGTGTATGGATCCGCGCTAGGATTTCCCTCGCTGAGCCAACTCGTCCACGGTCCCACGCGCGTGGTGGTGAGCATGGAACCACGCTCGATCATGTACCAGGCCGATCCGATGCCTAGGAGTAGCGCGACGGCAAAAGCGCCGATGAAGTAGCCCAGCGCACGCATGGACGTGCCGCCTTCGTCGCGCCAAAGGCTGTTATGCGTCGGCGCTCCGGAAAGCGGCATGTCGGGGAGTGCTGTCACGCGAGCATCGTCTTTCGATCTAGGCGCAACGCGGGCGACTTACTGACGGTCGGTGCTGGCTGTGCGCGCCGCCCGCTCCGCATTACGATTAGAGGCGGCCTGCGGGACGCCCGTACCCTCGGCCGACGCCACGTTCGATTTCGGATTGTTGCCGACGGGCTGGGTCGCCCGGCTCTGGCGATCGGCACTGTTCGGCGACACGGCGGGAGCCTTTTGCAGAAGCGTCGCGATATTGCCGAGAACCTGGCGTGTCGCTTTGGACATGTCCTTGGATGTGTCGACCGGCGGCGGCACCGGCAGGTCGGCGGAGGTGTTCTGCGACATGACCGCGGCAATCCGCTGGCGCTCGGCGATCTGCCGCGGATGCGGCGTGACGCCCGGGGCCGTGGGAATGTTGTCGCCGTCATAGGCGGCGTCCATGAACGTCTTCCAGGTCTGGGCAGGGAAGCTGCCGCCCGTCACGCGGCCCATGGGCGAGAAGTTGTCGTTGCCGTACCAAACGCCGGTGACGTATTTGCCGGTGAAACCCATGAACCACGCATCGCGATAGTTGGAACTCGTTCCGGTCTTGCCGGCTGCATTGGTGTAGTCGAGCCGTGCGCGGCGGCCGGTTCCGGCATCGACGACGGTCTGCAGCATGTTGTTGAGCGTTGCGACCGCCTCAGGCTTGAAGATCTGGGTCGGCTTCGGATCGTCCCGGTCATGATTGTAAAGA
Organism: Methyloceanibacter stevinii; assembly: GCF_001723355.1. Lineage (NCBI taxonomy): Bacteria > Pseudomonadati > Pseudomonadota > Alphaproteobacteria > Hyphomicrobiales > Hyphomicrobiaceae > Methyloceanibacter > Methyloceanibacter stevinii. The sequence goes on from NZ_LPWE01000003.1 coordinate 153,089, forward strand.
AGCTGACCGCCGATCGTGCTGATTTCCTCGATGCCGTAGGGTCGGATGGACAGGCCGCCCGATGCGAAGACACCCCAGGCGCCCACATGCTCAAGCGGCGTCATGCCGTTGTCGCCGAGCGCCATCGAGCAGGTCTTCTTCAAATGCTTGACGCCCATCTTGCTCAGGTCATCCAGCACCGTCTGGCGGTCCACTTCCAGCGAGAGCTTCACGGCCACCGTGTTGATCGACTTCGCGAGCGCCGTCCGCAAGGTCATGGCGCCACGATAACCGCCGGAATAGTTCTTGGGCGACCAGCGACCGCAGCTCACATAGCCGTCGACCACCCTTTCTGTTGGGCGTGTAGCGAGATGCTCGATCGCGCTCAAGTAGACGTAGGGTTTGAACGAGGAGCCCGGCTGCCGATAGGCATGTGCCGCGCGGTTGAATTGGCTGACGCCATAGTCCTTGCCGCCGACCATGGCGCGCACGGCGCCGTTGGTCTCCATGGAGACGAGGGCCGCCGGCGTTGAGTTCCGGGAGCGGCCGAATTTCGAGATCGTGTCTTCGACGGCTGACTCGGCTGTTTTCTGCAGCCCCAGGTCAACCGTCGTACGGGCCACGACGATGCGGTTGGGCCGCCCGCCCATGATGCGCTGGACCTCCTCGAAGGCCCAGTCGAGGAAGTAGTCCGGCGTGTTCGAGTCGCCGCGCTCGACGATGCGTGCCGGGTTCAGCCGGGCGCCGTAGACCTGCCCCTCGCTGAGATAGCCGGCTTCGACCATGTTGCTCAGCACTTCGTTGGCGCGTGCGCGCGAGGCGGCGAGATTGACATGGGGCGCGTAGCGGGTGGGCGCCTTGAACATGCCCGCGAGCATGGCCGACTCCGCCAAGGTGACGTCGCGGATCGACTTGTTGAAGTAGTACTGCGCCGCGGCCTCGACGCCATAGGAGCCGCCGCCGAGATAGGCGCGGTCGAAATAGAGCTTGAGGAGTTCCGGCTTGGTGTAGTGGTTTTCGAGATAGATGGCGATGAACGCCTCTTTGATCTTTCTCGTGATGGCGCGCTCGGGCGACAGAAACATGTTCTTGGCGAGCTGCTGTGTGAGCGAACTACCACCCTGCACGACCGTGTCGGCGCGGGCGTTTTGGATCAGGGCACGTGAGGTGCCCATGATGTCGATGCCGAAATGATCGAAGAAGCGCCGGTCCTCGGTGGCGAGGGTCGCCTTGATCATGTGATCGGGAATTTCCTCGAGCGGCACGGAGTCGTCGCGCAGGAGGCCGCGCTTGCCGATCTCGTTGCCGTAGCGGTCGAGGAAGGTGACGCTGAACTCGTCCGACAGGTTGATCTTGCCCTGGGCGATCTCGAACGAGGGTAGCGCGAAGGCAAGGACCACGAGCAGGCCGGCCACGCTCAGCGTGAGGCCATCGCAAACCAACTCGTTGCAGGCCCGCCAGAATCCCTTGACCTCGAAACGGCCGAAGAAGGACGAGTAGGCGCCCCACCAATCGCGGAAGCCGGTCAGCGCGGAATAAAGGCCCGAATCGATCCACGAATCGATCTTCAGCCAATCAATCAGCTTGCCGCGATTATTGCCCTGGATATCCCGCAACGACTTTGGACCTCTTGAGAGAGTGCGTTCCGCCCGCACAAAAGCTGGCCGCCCCAAGGGAGACGACCCGAATTCTTAAGTATACACCGAATACGGCCATTTATAGAGGTTTGGCGGGGTGTACGGCAGAAAATCCCGCGCGGCGTGCTCTGGGCCCGGCGCCGACGCCTCACGGCTTGCCCAAGCTTATTCGAGCTCCGCGAAGCCCTTTGCCTCCATGCAATCCACGTAGTCGGATTCGGAGACTTTGCCCTTGAACAGAAGAATACGGGTTACCGAGGAAATCCCTTTGCGCTGCGCCTGCTCGAGGCAGACGGCCTTAGCCGCCTCGAACGCCGCTTTCTTGTCTTCGGCCTCGACGGCGGCGGTCGGCAGAAAGGATACGTCGGGGGCCGGACCCTTGCGGCTGCAGGCGCCAAGCGCCAGCGCCAAGACGGCAGTGACCAATAATGCCCCGCAAAGCCTCGTCACGATCCTACATTCCCTCTTCGGCGTTCCGCACGGGACACGCCGCACGCCTAACGCAACCACGAACCTGCCGGCCACGTTGCCCGAACGACCCCGCCGGCGGCAAGTCTCTCAAAGCCCGCAGCCTTAATGCCGGTGCGGCTGGAGAGCCGCCCTTTTGGCGTGAGCCCACAGCAATCTAGTGTCAGGCGAGTCCCCCGAGCGCCACCCTATCCACCAACATTTGCGGCAAAGAAAGGCGTTATCAAGGACATATGCGCGTCCCAATGCCTCAGGCGCGCGCGCCTGCCGGCTTCGCCCATCACAGTTGTGTGAGGCGCGCGGGCGAGACCCGGGCAGTGCCGGGCGCTGGCGCGCGTGAGTGCGGGCGACCTTGAATCTCCCGGAAAGGCCGGAAAGAATGGCGTCACCGACTGCAGGTCTCTTCTATCCGACGCAAGCCTCCTCCATCTGAGGGACAACGAACCATCCAAGACGAGACAGTCCTGCGCAGAAGAGACATCCAAAAGAACAATGGGTCACTGGGAGGGAGTGTGCCGGCCATGCAGAGCTTTGCCGTGAAGACGATTGGGGCGATCGCCGCGATAGGGCTGATGACGCTGGGAAGCCTGGCGTTCGCTCAAGACGATGCGTTCGATCTGTCCGTGCCGAAGCCGGAGGCCGGAGCGGGAGCCGATGAGTTCGCCGACCTCGAATGCGGCACCGAGATGATCAGCGGCAGCGGTCCGGGCTTCACGGCCGACCGCGACGAGGCCGAGACCGTGGCCATCGAGAATTGGATGGAGAAGGCTGCGAAGGTCTTCCCGGACACGGAGTTGGATTTCGATCTCGCCAAAGACTCCAATCTCAGCTGCGCCGTCCAGGGGCTCTATTCGAAGTGCTTCGCCGACGGCATTCCCTGCAAGTCCAAGGCGGAGTAGGGCGCCCGCGCCGCACCCGCATAGCCAGTTCATGCAAGACGGACGCGGCTCGTCCCGCGTAGACCTCATCCGATGGAGGCGGCGCGACCTGGAGATGAGGATGAAGCGAGCTGAGGTTTTATTGGTGGGTGCGGCGTTTGCCGCTGGGGCAATCTTGGCTGCGGGGCCGGTCACGCTAGCCCGCGCGGCAGACGAACCGCCGGCATGCAAGCGGGCCGAGGTGAACCCCGTCACCGGCTATACGTTCTGCGTCGATCCGCTTGGCGCCCCTGTCGCTCCCCCGCCCAAGGCCGCCCCCTGCAAGACCGGTCCGGACGCCCCCGATCCCTCCAAGGATGCCGACTTCACCTGGCGCCCGACCTGCACGGAGGAAGAAAGTTGAGCCTCGAAGACGAAAATATAGGAAAAAAGTCCTTGACAGCGTGACGCTCATGGGCTAGGTTCTCTCTACAACGCGACAGTTGGGCGAGGGGCACGGCCCCTTGAGGGGGACGTTCCCTCCTAGTTCCTGCGTCGCTGATCGCGTTTAGAACGCCGCTTCCAGAAATGGGGCGGCGTTGTTGGTTTCAGGGGTAGGAGTCTTTGCTGCCCTATCGCAGCGGCTGCTTGAGGGCATTCTTGCTTGCCCTACCGGCCATCTCGTTTGCCCTGCCGCTTCGCTGCTTGAGGGCAACGGCCTACTTGAGCGTGGTGCCACACTCTCATCGTCACCCCCGGGCTTGACCCGGGGGTCCATTGGGGCCGCGCGGTAGACGCAGACGTCGGCGGCCGATCGAGAGGCCAAAATGGATGCCCGGACATCCTGACGCGCTACCGGCCTAGCGGCCTGCTTGAGCGCGGGGTCCGGGCATGACGCACTAGGAGGCGCTCGGTCTCCACACCTCAACACAATCGACAAGGTGGCCATGACGCAGCCCGACACCGACGGGCGAGGCTCGACCGTGCGCGCTGATCGGGGAGGGACAAGCGCCCCCACCTTTCGGGGTGATCGCGTCGCCGAGACCATCGACTGGGAGGCGGTGCACCACGACTTTCTTCACAGCGGGATGGCGCTGCGCCGGATCGCCGACAAACACGGCACGACGCCGGCCAATATCGCCAAGCGCCGGAACGAGGGCGGCTGGGTACGGGTGGCGCCGCTCGTGCGTCTGCCCACGCGGCGGCGACCGCTCGGAGACGGCCTGCCGCCGACACCGACCGAGAAGCGGCGCGGGCGGATCGTAAAACGGCTCTACAAATTGCTGGATGCGAAGATGAGCGAGATCGAGACGCGTATGGCCGAGAACGACGGGCGCCCGCAAAGCGCGGCGGAAGCGGAGCGCGAGGCGCGCAATCTCAATTCCCTGGCGCGGCTCTACGCCAAGCTCGTCGAGATGGACGAGGCCAAAGCCGCAAACGAAAAGGCCGCGCGCGGAGGCAGAGAGCAGAAGAAGACACAGGACGGTGCCGATGCGGACAGACTCCGCCGCGACCTTGCGGGCCGCCTTGCGCGCCTCCAGCCCGGAGACGATTGAGCGATTCCTTTCAAGCTTTCGCCGGATGAGCTAACGGCGCTGCATTACGATTTCGAGGTCTGGGCGCGTGACGATCAGTTGCCGCCCGCAGCGTCCGGTGGCGCGTTCGGCGATGTGCCGCCCTGGACCACCTGGCTGATGCTGGGCGGGCGCGGGGCCGGGAAGACGCGGGCAGGCGCCGAATGGGTACGCGCGCAAGCTCGCCGCGCATCCGATGCGCGCATCGCTTTGATCGGCGAAACGCTGTCCGATGCCCGCGCCGTGATGGTCGAAGGCGTGTCCGGCTTGCTGGCGGTGCATCCGCCGGGCGCTCGGCCCGTGTTCGAGCCGTCGAAGCGGCAAGTGCGCTGGGAGAGTGGCGCCGTGGCGCAGCTGTTCTCGGCGGAGGATCCGGAGAGTTTGCGCGGGCCGCAATTCACCGCAGCCTGGTGCGACGAACTCGCCAAGTGGCGGCGGCCGCAAGAGACCTGGGACATGCTGCAGTTCGGTCTGCGTCTGGGGGAGGCGCCCCGGCAGGTGGTGACCACCACGCCGCGGCCGATCCCGTTGATCAAGGCGCTGCTCGTGGACGCGCGCGCGATCGTCACGCGCGTCGCGACTGCCGCCAACGCCGCGAACCTGGCGCCGTCTTTTCTCGAGGCGATTGTCGGGCGCTATCGCGGCACGCGGCTCGGACGCCAGGAACTCGAGGCGGAACTGCTGGAAGACCGGCCGGACGCCTTGTGGCCGCGCGAAATCATCGAGCGGCACCGTGTCGGTACGCCGCCGCCGCTGGTGCGTGTCGTCGTGGCGGTGGATCCGCCAGCAAGTTCAGGCCCGCGCGCCGATGCGTGCGGGATCGTCGTTGCCGGTCTCGGGGAAGATGGACGTGCTTACGTGCTGGCGGACGCGACCGTGCAGGGCGTGCGGCCTCTCGACTGGGCGCGCGCTGTCATCGCCGCCTTCCGCCGCTCGAAGCGGACCGCATCGTCGCCGAGGTGAACCAGGGCGGCGACCTGGTCGAAACCGTGTTGCGGCAGGTGGACGGGTGCGTGCCGGTGCGGAGCGTGCGCGCCATGCGCGGCAAGGTGCTGCGCGCCGAGCCCGTGGCCGCGCTCTATGAGCGTGCGTGCGTGTCTCATGTAGGCGCGCTGCCCGCGCTCGAAGACGAGATGTGCGATTTCGGTCTCGATGGCCTCTCCGGCGGGGGAAGCCCCGACCGGGTCGACGCGCTGGTCTGGGCCCTGACGGATTTGTGTTTGCGTGGGCAAGCGGAGCCGAGAGTCCGCACTCTTTAGTCTGCGCTATCGGCCGTCTTGTTTGCCCTACCGGCCTTCGGCCTACTTGAGGGCGGTGGCCTGCTTGAGCGCATGGTGATTTGCACTACCGCGCTGCGCGTTGCCCGAGGATGGCGCCATACTCTCATCGTCACCCCCGGGCTTGTCCCGGGGGTCCATTGGGGCGGCGCGGCGCATTGCAGACTCACCAATGGATTGCCGGAACAAGTCCGGCAATGACGAAGGTGGGGACGGCGTCGTGCGCGGTTCATGTGACTCTTCTGCGACTCGTGAAAGGTGATTCATGACAACGGGTTTACGGTCTCAGTTGAGGCGATTGTTCGGCCTCGAAGCCAAGGCGAGCCAGACGGCGAAGCTGATCGCCTGGGCCACGGGCGGGCATGCCGTCTGGACCCCGCGCGACTATGCGAGCCTGGCGCGCGAAGGTTTCACCAAGAACCCGATCGTCTATCGCTCCGTGCGCATGATCGCGGAGGCCGCGGCCTCCGTGCCGCTCTATCTGTTCGACGGTGCGAAGGAGATCGACGAGCATCCGCTGCTCGCGCTTCTGCAGCGGCCGAACCCGATGGAGTGCGGGCCGGATCTGCTCGAATCGTTCTTCGGCCATCTGATCGTGGCGGGGAACGCGTATCTGGAGGCCGTGGCGGTGGATGGCACCGTGCGCGAGCTCCACGCGCTGCGCCCGGACCGCATGAAGGTGGTGCCGGGGCCGGACGGCTGGCCGGAGGCGTATGAATACGCCGTCTCGGGGCAGACCATGCGTTTCGATCAGGACGGTTCGCGCGTGCGGCCGATCCTGCATATGGCGCTGTTCCATCCGCTCAACGACCATTACGGCATGAGCCCTCTGGAACCTGCCGCCGTGGGGCTCGACCTGCACAATGCGGCCGGCGTCTGGAACAAGGCGCTGCTCGACAATTCCGCCTGTCCCTCGGGCGCGCTGGTCTACACAGCGAAGGACGGCCAGCTTTCGCCGGAACAATACGAGCGGCTGAAGACCGAACTCGAGGACGGTTTCGCCGGCGCGGCCAATGCCGGCCGGCCGCTGCTGCTGGAAGGCGGGCTCGACTGGAAGGCCATGGGGCTCAGTCCCCGCGACATGGACTTCATCTCGGCGAAGCACGTGGCCGCGCGGGAAGTGGCCCTGGCGCTGGGCGTGCCGCCCATGCTGCTCGGCATTCCTGGCGATAATACCTATGCGAACTATGCGGAGGCCAACCGGTCCTTCTGGCGGCAGACGGTGCTGCCGCTCGTGGCCCGGACCGCGAAGGCCCTGTCGGCCTGGCTCACGCCCGGCTTTGACCTCGGGAACGGACCGGACGCGCCGGCGCTGGAGCTGAAGCCCGATCTCGACGCGGTGGAGGCGCTCTCCACGGAACGCGAGGCCCTGTGGGCACGCGTGCAGGCGTCGGACTTCCTAACCCTCAACGAGAAGCGTGCGGCCGTCGGCTATGGCGCCATCGAAGGTGGCGATACGTTGTCCGGCGCGCCGCCGCCCTAAGCTGGGCGGCCGCCGTGCCCCATGCTAGCCTTCCGCCGGGACCTGAAGAGAATCGGCAAGGAGAGGGGCTATGGCAATTCGTCTGACACCACCGACCAAGAACGTCTTCTATCTATCCATCGTCTGCGTGGTCGTCGCGCTTGTGCTGTATCTGCTTGGCGTGCTCGGCGTGATCGACGGTGGCTTTGCGTCCATTTCGCACTTCGCCTTTTGGGCGGCCATGCTCGGTTGGGGCATGCTGACCGCAGGCGTGGCGATGAAGGGCGTCTGACGCCAGCACACGTGTCCCCCTTGGATTTTCCCTTTTCGGGCTAACCCTTTGGGCGGCCGCGCCCAACGGGAAAGACCACAACGATGCTGCAACGCTTTGGCGAGCTCGCGCCGGAGCGCGAGGTCAAGTTCGCGCCCGTCAATCTGCAGGCCGTCGAAGCCGACGGCACGTTCTCCGGCTATGCGAGCGTGTTCGGCCAGGTGGATCTCGGCCAGGACCTCGTCATGCCGGGCGCGTTCCGCGAGAGCCTCGCACGCGCGGCGCCCGTGGGGTGAAGCTGCTGTTTCAGCACGACCCCAACGAGCCCATCGGCGTGTGGCTGGAGCTTGCCGAGGATGCGCGCGGTCTGTTCGCCAAGGGGCGCTTGATGCCCGAGGTGACGCGCGCCCGTGAGGTGCTGTCTTTGATGCGGGCCGGCGCGCTCGACGGACTGTCGATCGGCTTCCGCACCGTGCAGGGCCGCACGGACCCGGCGTCGGGCGTGCGCCGGCTCGACAAGATCGATCTTTGGGAAATTTCCGTGGTGACGTTTCCCATGCTGCGACGCGCGCGTGAGCGCCGTGAAACGCCAAGCGGTCTCGCTGCCGCGTGATGGGCGTCAGCGCTTGCGGGCCCCGGACAATCTGCCGGCCTTCGCCCGGGCCTTACGTCGCGGCGCGCACGTGATGCGCGAAGCTTAGTCCGACGACAGATGATAAGCACGATAGTATGGGATGCAACGCGGCTACGTCACAGAGCTGAACTCGAAGCAGCTCGGCGAGGAGGCGAGGATCGATTCACGCGAGAACCTTGTGAGTATCCCGACCTTCAAGCATCATCTCGTTACCAGTTGGTACATGCGAAAGAATGACAAGTTCGACGGGATGTCACCTCGGGACTACCTAAAGGATAAGGAGTGGGAAGTGCGCAACAACGTTGGCCTTCGCGCGCTAGTCAGGTTTGGAGTCCTCATGCCATGACGCGCATCTCCGTCCCCAAGATGACCGAGGAGCAATTGATCGAGCGGTTTGTTTTCATCGCAACCGAGCAAGATCAGGCAATGCTGTACGACGACAACCGGCGCTACAACCAGCTCTACGACAAAATGAAGGATGTCGAACAGGAGCTAAAGCAACGTCCAGGCGACCAGCGAAGGGTGTTGCTGTCGCTCCTTGAACACGAAAACCTGCAGGTCAAACTCAGAGCGGCGCTTGCGACACTCGCGGTCGCGCCGGAAGCTTCAAGGGCGGTTCTTCAATGGCTGAGCGACCGAAATCGGTATCCTCAAGCTGCGGATGCACGTGAGATGCTTGATGCGCTGGATGATGGGTCCTATGTGCCGACGTGATGGTGGATAACGCCGAGGAGAGGGGCGGACAGCCAATGTTCGATTTCAAAGACAAGGTCGTTTTGATCACCGGCGCGGCGCAAGGCTTCGGGCGCGTGGTGGCGGAGGCCTTCGCCGAGCGCGGCGCGAAGCTCGCCTTGTGCGACATCAACGATTCCGGCGGCGAGGAGACGCTGGCCTCGGTCAAGACGATCGGCGCGGACGGCTTCTACAGTCACGCCGACATTTCGAGCGAAGCCGACGTGGCGCGCTTCGTGGCGGAGACCGTGACCAGCTTCGGCCGGCTCGACGTCGCCATCAACAACGCCTCGAAGGAAATCTCCGGTCCGACGCTCGATCTGCCGTCGGAGGATTTCGGCACGGTGATCGACACCAATCTGAAGGGCACCTATTACTGCCTGAAGCACGAGGCCGCGCAGATGCGCAAGAACGGCGGCGGGGCCATCGTCAACCAGGCCTCGGTCACCAGCAGCATGACGGGTGTGCCGGACAACGGCCTCTATGCCGCGACCAAGGGCGGCATCATCGGGCTGACCAAATCCGCCGCGCTGCAGGTGGCGGCCGAGAACATCTCGATCACGCGATCGCGACCTGCGCCTTCGACATACCGAACGACATGTTCCTGCGCTGGATCGACGATCACAAAGTCAGCCGCAAGGATGCCGAAGGGCTGGCTGCCCATCAAGCGGCTGGGCAAGCCCGAGGAGATCGCCGCGGCGACGCTCTATCTCGCCTCGGACGAGGCGCGCTTCGCGGTCGGCTCGGTGCTGACCGTCGACGGTGGCTGGACCGCGCAGTAGGGGCGGCGACTGTCGGGTTCCGGAACGCCGCTCCTAAAGGACTGGCACGCCCGAACCCATTTTGGCTTTGTCTTCCGGTTCGACGTGGATCGTGATGACCGCGTGGTTCATCTCTTCCTTCAGCGCGGCTTCGATGCGGTCGCAGATGTCGTGAGACTCCTCGACGCTCATCGATCCGGGAACGACAAGGTGGAAGTCGATGAACACGGTAGGGCCCGCAGTGCGCGTGCGCAGATCGTGTGCTTCGATCGCGCCTTCGGCTTCACGCGAGATTACGAGGCGAATGTCGGACAGGATCTCGTTCGAGACAGCCTCGTCCATCAAGCCGCCGACGGACTCGCGCATGAGCGACCAGCCCCACCACAGGATGTTGAGGGCGACGAGGGCCGCGACAATCGAATCGAGCGGGGTCCAGCCGGTCAGGACGACGAGAATGACGCCGGCGACGACGCCGACCGACGTGATCACGTCGGAGAGCAGGTGCTTGGCATCGGCCACGAGCGCGGGCGAGCGGTGCCGGCGGCCGTAGCGCATGAGCACGAAGCACCAGGCGGCATTGATGAGGCTGGCGAAGACGTTCAGGGCAAGGCCCGGCAGCGGCGCCGAAAATGGATGCGGGTCCATCAGGCCGAAATAGGCTTTTCGGAGGATGGCGAGCGCGGCGACGACGATCAGGACGCCCTCGACGACGGCGGACAGGTACTCGACCTTTTGGTGGCCGTAAGGATGGTTCGCATCCGGCGGCACGGCGCTGAGGCGCACGGCCAGAAACGCGGCGATCGCCGTGGCGACATTGATCACACTCTCGAGCGCGTCGGAGTAAAGCGCGATGCTGCCAGTCACAAGGTAGGCAGCCCATTTCAACCCGAGGACGAGAAGCCCAACGGCGATGCTCGCGAGAGCGAGCTTGGCTACGAATTTCATCTTGGGCATGTCGGCTGAATCGGGTTTGCGGCGGCGCTGGCGCCTTCGCTAACGCACGGGGCTGGCCGGGTCAAACCCGCTCCCGCGCAAGCCGCCAACGGTTCGCATCTAGAGGAGACGAGCGATGAGGGACGAACCGCACGCGGCCATGGCGCCGGGCATTTCACACCGTCAATTGCTCGAAACGGTCAGCGGCAGGCTGCGCGACTGCTGACAGGAGCCGGACAAGTTCTGATAGTGGATGTTCTTCAAGCCGGCTTCGATGAAGCCCGGGTTGGTCCCCTCGGGGCGGTATTTGTAGAGCTCGATTGCGATCTGCTCGATGTGCTTACCGGCTGCCGTGTTGTCGATGACGGTGATCTCCGATTCCAGCCGCGCGGGCTCCACGCCGGTGTCCAGGCGCCAGGCCGGAAAGGGCGGCTTCTTGGTCGTGCGGCCCGTGCCGCTGATCTCGGTGAGAGACGTTTGTTCGAACCGCGGTTCGTTTCCGTCCCGGCTCATGTCGAACAGGAAGGCCACGCGCGGGGCGCCCGTATAGCCGATGAAAACACATTGGAGCTGCGGTGGCGCTGCCGGCGCCGCCACATGTTCCGGGGTCGGCGGCGTCGGGCTGTCTTGGGTCGCCCAGTATCCGGTCGCAAGAAGAGCGGTGACGGCGCCGGCAATTGCCAGGCCGACGATCGGCGTTCTTCGGGAAGCCATTCGGGATGCACTCTCTTTCCGCGCCTGGTTCGCTCGCGCGTGTGGAGCTTGGCATGGCGGCGAACGCCTGTGCATGGCCATGTTCCGTGGGACTTTTGGTAGGCATTTTGTTTGCCCTACCGCCTAGCGGCTGCTTGAGGGCTGGATTGTTTGCCCTACCGCCTAGCGGCTGCTTGAGGGCTGGATTGTTTGCGCTACCGCGCTTCGCGCGACGCGAGCGGCTGGCGGCCCATCAAGCTCCCCAATTGCGACTAGTCCGCTTGGGGGCGATGAACAACACAATTAAATAGCGAGGCGGAGAGGCCGGTATGTCTGTATCGCTTGCGGGCCTTGCGGCTTCGCGCGCGCTTCACCGCGCCTATTGGTTCTACCGCGCCTATCGCGTGGAGAAGGCGCTGCTGGACCTGCGCGACGCGGTCGAGCGGAAATACAACCCCGATCAGCCGCGCGTGCCGGCCGGCGACCCGCGCGGGGGCCAATGGACGGCTGGGGGCGGTGGCGGACGATCAAGCGATCAGCAACGCATTCGTGTTGCGCAGAACGACGATCCGAACACGCTTACCGATGTCCCGCCACGGCCTCGAAACCTGCCGCGTTCGATTCAATCGCTTTCAGATATTCCGAAGGAGAAGCCGAGTTCGATTCAATTTGTCAATGCAGCTGGCAAGTTCATAGCCTGCGAGTTTGCCGACTACATCATGAAACAGTCGGTGGAGTCCGCTGCGAAAAAGGTCACGTTGCGGAGTATGCTTCGGAAGCTCTTCTATGCCGCAGAACTTGCGCCATGGATTGAGCAAGACTTGTGGCCGGTCATCGAGAGCTACAACGATCCACCGAAGTCCCTCAAGGAACTGCAGGATGCAGCGGCCTTGGGCAGGAGGCCAGGCTACGAGATTCACCACATCGTAGAGCAGAATTCGAAACAGCTTGGGGAAGACGCGAAGGTCAATTCGCCTGATAACCTTGTGAGCATCCCGACCTTCAAGCATCATCTGATTTCGGGGCGTTTCTCGCGAAAGAGGAAAGAGTACGGAGGCGTGTCTCTAAGGAGTTATCTCAAAGACAAGACCTGGGAAGAGCGGTATCGGATTGGGTTGGAGATAATGGTCGAACAGGGAGTCCTAAGGCCGTGAAGCGCGCAAGACTTGAGGACATGACGCCGGAAGAGCTCGTTGAGCTATTCGTGGCAATCGCGATCGAGCAAGATCAGGCGATGCTCTACGACGATAACGGGCGCTACAACCGCCTCTACGACAAGATGGAGGCTGTTGAAGCTGAGCTGAAGTCGCGTGCGGGTGATCAGCGCATACTGTTGCAACCACTCTATGAGCATGAAAATCTACAAGTTCGCCTGAAGTCTGCGCTAGCGACACTGGCCGTCGCGCCAAAGGCTTCGAGAGCGGTACTTCAATGGCTGAGCGACCGGAACCGACAACCTCAGGCAGGAGATGCGCGTGGGATGTTGCGTGCATTGGAAGAGGGCCGTTACGTCCCAGCGTAGGTTGGGAGTACTCAAGCCATGAAACGCATGCCCGTTTCCGACATGACTGACGAGCAATTGGTTGAGCGCTACCTGGCCCTCTGCGAGGCGCAGGAAGTCGTCCTCTTTGCCGATCACAACGTCTCTATCCACAGTGTATTCAGTGCAGTCGACGGCAGGGCAACTGGCTAAGCAATCACTAGTGAGGACAGCAGATGCGCACTGTTAGGGTCGCACCGCCGAATTCAATGCTTCTTATTTCCGACCCGAACCGCGGTGTCGGACCGGGGTTCATCGAGAATGAGTTGATCCTGTCGACGCCCTCTCGCATTACATGTGGGTGCATGATGTCCGACGACGGCGACACAGAAGTAACGCTTGGTCCCGCGGCCGAGGTCGATCCAGGGGCGCTTCCAATTTTTGATGCCAAACTTGAGACGCCGAGCCATCGGGTGGATGTGTGAACCGTAGAAAATCGAACAATTCTAAGTGCAATAGTCCCGGGCGCTGAAACGCGAGTGCGGATATGGGTCAATCATCCAACAGAACCCGATGTCGTAATTATCGGCCTAGGCTGAGCTGAGTTCCGCGACAGCCGCACAGAGTAGGTTGCCGCGGCCACGCTCTATCGCGCCTCCGACGAGTAGCGCTTCGCGCCACTTAAGCGCGATTGAATTTTCCACCAGCCCCTGACGGCTTTGTCCGTGGTGCGTTTATCGCGCCGCGGCGTTGCCGCATGGGGCGTACTTCCGCCCCCGACCAAACAATGGGGCGTGCTTCCGCCCCTAACAGACAATGGGGCGCATTCCCGCCCCTAGAACAGAGGACTGACGATGGACGAACAGCACGACACGACTGCGCTTGATGACCTCGAGACGAAGGCCCGCTACGGCAAGATGGATGGCGTCGACCCCGGCGTGCCGGCCACGAGCGTGGTGACCACGACGCCGGGCGGCACCGGCGACGACGTAGCGCTCGCCTTCGAGCAATTTCTGCGAAACTTCGAGATCTTCAAACAGGAGAACGACGACAAGATCCGCGCGCTTCAGCAGGGCATGCCCGTCGACGTCGTCACCACGGACAAGATCGACCGCATCAACCAGGCGCTGGACGAGCAGAAGGCGCTCGTGGACCGGCTGACCTTGAAGGGCGCGCGGCCGCGCCTGTCTTCCTCGCCGCTCTATGCGTCCGGCGCGGCCTGCAGCACAAGGCCGCCTTCGACGGCTATATGCGCCGGGGCGAGACGTCCGGGCTTTTGTCGCTGGAGCAGAAAGGCACTGGCGATCAGCACCAATGACGGCGCGGATGGCGGCTATCTGGTGCCGCCGGAAGTCGAGGCGGCGGTGCTTCGCGGCGTGAAGGAGATATCGCCCATTCGCGCCATCGCCGGCAACCGCACGGTGAGCGCGTCGGTCTACAAGAAGCCGTTCTCCGTCACGGGCCCCGCGACCGGCTGGGTAGCCGAGACCACGACGCGGGACGAGACCAACTCGCCGACGCTGGCCGAGCTGACCTTCCCGACCATGGAGATCTACGCCATGCCGTCGGCGACCCAGAGCCTGCTCGACGACTCTGCAGTCAACATCGACGAATGGCTGGCCGAGGAAATCCAGGTGGCATTCGCGCAACAGGAAGGCGCGGCCTTCGTTTCCGGCGACGGCAACAACAAGCCCCGCGGTTTCCTCGACTACAGCAAAGTCGAGAACGGCTCCTGGGCCTGGGACAAGATCGGCTACGTGGCCACGGGCAACGACGGCGCGTTCGACGCCTCGCACCCGAGCGACGATCTGATCGATTTCATCTACACGCTGAAGTCCGAGTATCGCGCCAATGCCCATTGGGTCATGAACCGCGCCACGCAGGCGACGATCCGCAAGTTCAAGGACGCGGACGGCAACTATCTCTGGCAGCCGCCGGAGCGCGCGGACCTGTCGCCCACGCTGATGAATTACCCGATCGCCGAGAGCGAAGACATGCCCGACATCGACACGGACAGCTTCGCGGTCGCCTTCGGCGATTTTGGCCGCGGCTATCTCGTGGTCGACCGGGCCGGCATTCGCGTGCTGCGCGATCCCTTCTCGGCCAAGCCCTACGTGCTGTTCTACACGACCAAGCGCGTGGGCGGCGGCGTGCAGGACTTCGACGCGATCAAGCTTCTGAAGTTCGGAACGTCGTAAGGATCCGCCAGCGATCGGTGTGGCCTCCCACATCTTGTGTAGGAGGCCGCGCCATGGGCGCTTCGCGCGAGGCCGCACCGTGAACAGAGCAGCGACGAATCAGGGGTTCGTAAATCTTCGCACGCTGTTCCCTACGACATGTTGTGGTTTCGAGGCGCCGCGTTAACCAACGCGGCGCGGCGCCCCTCGTTTCATCGCTGATCCCAGTTGTGCCGCCGGCCCGCGCGCTGCTCGCGC
>NZ_LPWE01000004.1 GCF_001723355.1 Methyloceanibacter stevinii
GACACTTACGGAAGCCGCCCCTCGGGGCGGCTTCTTTTTTGCCTGAGACAATCCCAGCCGTTTTCCCCAGCCGCGAGATCACGCCGACGAGAGGCTTTTGCCGTCTATGCGTAGGAGAAGCACTGGCCCACGCTCGTATCCGGCGGGATGCTTGTGAAAGGCGGGGCCAGAGGCTATTTCTCATCTGAGGAAACGAACGAGGAGCGAAGCCCGAACAGGAACCGCAAGAGTTCCGAGGGGATGGAGGAGCATGGCAGAATCAGTCTCCGGCGCTGCCGGAACGCCGGAGCCGGTGCTATCGGTTCAGAACGTGTCCTACTGGTACGGCGCCAAACAGGCGCTGGATGACGTCAGTTTCGACGTCTATCCGGGACGGGTGACGGCTCTCTTGGGGCCGAACGGCGCCGGCAAGTCCACGCTCTTCTCGCTCATCACGCGTTTGTTCGACGCGCCAACCGGTCGGATCGAGATCGACGGACGGGCGGCGGCCGAGTGGGGCTTCAAGATCTTGGCGCCGCTGGGGGTCGTCTTCCAGCAACCGACCCTCGATCTGGATTTATCCGTGCGTCAGAACCTTCGCTACTTCGCCTCTCTGCGCGGATTGGGCCGGAAGGAAGCTGATGAGCGCATGGAGAAGGCCCTGTCCTCGCTCGACATGGCCGAACGCATCGGGGAGAAGGTGCGGGCGCTGAACGGCGGCCACCGGCGCCGCGTCGAGATCGCGCGGGCGCTGCTTCACAGTCCTAAATTGCTTCTTCTCGACGAGCCCACGATCGGCCTCGACGACCCGACGCGCGACGCCATTGTGCGCCATATTCATAAGCTCGCGGTATCGGACAATATCGGCGTTCTGTGGGCCACGCATTTGTTCGACGAGGTGGAGAGCGACGATGCTCTCGTCGTCATCAACAAGGGGCGCGTGGTGGCGCTCGGGGACGTGGCCGGCATCGAGAAAGAGACGGGATCCACTAGTCTGGCGGAGGCTTTCCGGCGTCTCACCGGGGATCGCGTGGAGGAGGTCGCCGTATGACCCTGATGCACTACACCCGCGCCTTCGGCGGCATCGTTTGGCGTGAGCTCCTGCGGTTCCTGCAGCAGCGGGAGCGGTTCCTCGCGGCGCTCGTCCGGCCCCTGATCTGGCTGATCATCTTTGCGGCGGGCTTCCGGGCGGCACTCGGGATTTCGATCATTCCGCCTTATGAGACCTACATCACGTACGACGTGTACATCACGCCCGGCCTTCTGGCGATGATCCAGCTCTTCCAGGGGATGCAGAGTTCCCTGTCGATGGTGTACGACCGCGAGATGGGCTCGATGCGGGTGCTGTTGACCACGCCTTTGCCGCGCTGGTTCTTGCTTATCGCACGGCTGTTCGCCGGTGTCCTGGTGTCCCTGTTCCAGGTCTACACGTTCTTGGCCGTGGCCTATCTGTTCGGCGTGGAGTTGCCCCCGTTAGGGTATCTGTTGGCACTGCCGGCCTTGATCCTCACCGGCATGATGTTCGGCGCGCTTGGGATGCTCCTCTCTTCGACCATCAAGCAGCTCGAGAACTTCGCCGGGATCATGAACTTCGTCATCTTCCCGATGTTCTTCGCCTCCTCGGCGCTCTATCCGCTTTGGAAGATGCAGGAGGGCAGCTGGATCCTCTACGAGATCTGCTACTACAACCCCTTCACCTGGGCCGTGGAACTGATCCGGTTCGCGTTCTATCAGAAGATGAACTGGGAGGCCCTGGCGGTGGTGGCGGTTTGCACGGTCGTGTTCCTGGGGCTGTCGGTGTGGGCCTACGACCCCTCGCGCGGTATCCAGCAGCGCAAAGCGACGGCTCCTGCCGGAGGCTAGCTGCGGCCCGGCGCAAATGTCTCCATCCCGGCGAGAGCTACATTTCGGAGAAATTGGCCGGGAAGCGTTTGGAAATGTCGGCGAGCAGAGCTCGATCATGGCCGGGTCGCGCTCGTCCCGCGGCACGTCGATTGTCTCGACCGCGAGCACATGAGTGGGCCGCGGCGCCATGACCACGAGCTTGTCGGCAAGCTGCAATGCCTCGCGCGGGTTGTGCGTGACCATCACGGCCGTCGTGGGCCGGGCGGACCAAACCTCCAGCATCAGGCGCCGGAGCCGGTCAGCGGTTCGCTCATCGAGTGAGACGAACGGTTCGTCCAGCAAGAGCAGATCCGGCTCAGTCGAAAAAGCCCGGGCGAGGGCCGCGCGGCGGGCGAGCCCCAGCGAGAGTTCCTGCGGATAGCGGGACAGCATCTCGGCGACGCCCACCGCCTCGGCCAGATTTTCGAGATCCTTCGTGGTGAAACCGGGCGCGGCGACGAGCTCGATGTTCTGCCGCACGGTTCGCCACGGCAGGAGGCGCGGCTCCTGAAACATGAAGCCCAGCCGCGCGTGCGGTGGCATGTCGATTTCGCCGGTGAACGCGTCGTCGAGCCCGGCCACAATGCGCAGCAACGTGGTCTTGCCGCAGCCCGAGGGGCCCATGAGCACGGTCATGCTCTCGGGCTCCAGATCGAGCGACAAGTCGCTGATCGCCGTCAGCCGCGTGCCGTCAGCTCCGATATGGGTCTTTTCCTCGATGCGGATCTTAAACTGGCTTGTTCCGCCAGCGTGTCGTGTATCTTTCAAGGGGCTGTACCAGTAGATATTCGATCGTGAGCATGACGGCCACGAAGGCAAGCGTGTAGCCGAGGATGGCCGTAACGTTGAAAAGTTGAAAGTTCAGATGCAGCTCGAAGCCGACCCCGTTTGGGCGTCCCAGTAGTTCGACCACGAGAACGATCTTCCAAAATAAGCGAGAGCCCGTCCGGGAGGCCGTGGCGAAATAGGGCTGGAGCTGCGGCAGGGTCACATTCCGGAACTTGCTCCATGGCGTCAGACGGTAGGCCCGGGCCATTTCATCGAGACCGGGGTCGAGGGCCCGCGCGCCTTCGCGCAGCGTCACGATGACGTTCGGAATTTTGTTGAGCGCGACAGCCCCGATGGCGGCCGCTTCGTTCAGTCCGAACCAGACATAGGCCAAGATGATGATCACAAGAGCCGGTAAATTGAGAAGCACGATCAGCCACGGATCCAGCACCCGGTTTACGGCGGGCAGTTCGCCCATGAGCAGACCGATGATGCTGCCAATGGCCATGGCCACGACGAAGGCCGCGATCACGCGCCAAAGCGTGATGCCGAGCTGGAAGATGAGGTCGCCGTGCAGCGACTCCTCGATCACATAGTTCAGGACCTCGACCGGTCCCGGCAGCAGCCGGCTCTGGGCCACATGGGCGGCGATGAACCACACCAGTACGAAGGCGGCCACAGATAGGATCGACATCCATGGCCCGCGCATATACCAGGAGGCTTGGCGCACCCCGGGCTGTAGCTCCACCGTGGTCACTGCGTGGATCCGTGCCAGAAGGTTCCGGGAGCCAGTTCCGTCCCCTTGCCGACCAATTTAGTGCCGCCCAGCTCGCGCAGGAACTGATACAGGATCTTCGCGTCGGCCTCTTCCGAGGTGAGTTCCCGCTCGGGGATACCTTCACGGAAACGGCGCCGCAGCGCTTCGAAAGTGGCTTCGTCGAAACTGGGATCGTTCGCGCTCATGACCGGCTTCAGACGCTCCCATTCAGCATCCGAGGTCGCCAGTAGCTCGTTGGCTTTTTCCGCGGCGCGAATGAATCCATCGATCGCCAATGGGTTCTGTTCGGCCCAATCGGCATTGAACACATAGCCGAGCATGGCCACCTCGCCTTTGGCGCCCAGTTCCCGGACCACGTCCTCGAGTCCGATGAGCTGGGTGAAGCCGACCGCTTCCAGGCGGGCGGCATAGGGCCAGAAGTTCAGTACGGCGTCGATCTGACCCTGTTTCGCTCGCGCGGCCAGAAGCGGCGGCGCGCCGAATTCCTGCGTGGTTTCGGTCCGAAGGTCGATATTGGCCGTCCGCAGTGCGTAGGCGACGATCAGGAGCCAGCTCTTGTCGAGCGGGCCGCCCGCGACGCCGAGCGTCTTCCCCTTGAGATCGGCCAGCGTCTTGATGGGCGAGTCCGGCGGGACCATGATCGCGCCGAGCGCCGTCGAGAACGGGACCAGGGTGAAGTCACCGCCGCTGGTCCGCTCCCGGGAAACCCAGAGCCAATCGGTCACGACGACATCGAGCGAACCGCCCTGAAGGCCGACGGCGGTCGCCTGCGTGCTGGCGAGCGGGACGACTTCAAGCTTGATCCCTTCGGCCTTGTCGAAGCCGTTGGCTTGGATCGTATCCATGACCCAATTGACGGTGCCGAATTTCAGGACACCGACTTTGATCGGGGCGGCGTTCTCCGCTCGAGCTGGAAGGCAGCTCACGAAGGCGAGGCACAATAATGCTAGCAGGCGTAGGCGCAACGGGTCTCCTCCAAGTGTGGGTCTCCTCCAAGCGTCGGTCTGTTCCAGGTTCTCTTGAGAGGAGGCCAGGCGTTGCGCACCCTGGGCAACAGTCGCGGACAGGTACGCGGAGCCGAGACCTGCTGGTAAGGCCTGGAATCGTTATGGCGCGTCGTCGGCGAGTGGCGCGGCTTAATCTACAAGATGCGCCGCCCCGTGCAAGGTTCCATTGTCAGACCGCCAGTTATGCCCTTGGAATTGCCAAAAGTCTTATAGATGTTGCCAATAAGAGGGCTGATGCCTGGTCCTTCCCGAGCCGGGTCCGTCAGCCCGCCGCCGCCGGCTTCAAGCGGTAGCCGTGCCCCCGCACGGTTTCGATCAGCGGGTCCCGGCCCTTGGTGTCGATCTTGCGCCGGAGCCGGGCGATGTAGACGTCCACCACGTTGGTCAAAGGGTCCTCGCTGTACCCCCACACCTGGTTGAGAATGCGCGTCCGCGAGAAGACGCGCCCCGGCGAACTCATCAGCAGCTCGATGATCGCCAGTTCCTTGGCGGTTAGCTTGATCGCTTCGCCGCCGCGCTTCACCTCCAGCAATTCGCGGTCGAGTTCCAAATCGCCGACCGTCAGGCACGTTGGAACTCGGTTTGAAGCGTGGGAGCGCCGCACGAGCGCTTCCATCCGGACCAGCAGCTCATCGAAGTCGAAGGGCTTGGTGAGATAGTCGTCGGCGCCGAGCTTGATGCCTTTGATCTTGTCCTCGATGGCGTCCATCGCAGTCAGCATCAGGATGGGTGTGTGCTGACCTTCCTGGCGCAGTCGCTGGCACACGTCGTAACCGTGCATATCCGGGAGCATGAGATCGAGCACGATCACATCGAAGTCGCCGGTCTTCGCAAGGTCGATGCCGTCGCCGCCGTTCTCCGCGACGGTAACGCCATGGTTCTCCGCGCGCAGGCCCCGGTCGATGAAATCGGCGACGCGCGGTTCGTCTTCCACCAAGAGCACGTTCACGCTTGGCTCCCTCCCACCTTTTCCGGCAAGCTTACCAGAATAATCGTTCCTTCCCCGACCTTACTTTCTACCTCGATCTTTCCGCCATGGGCTTGCACGATGGCGCGGGCCACGGGCAGGCCGAGCCCCAAGCCTTCCTCGTTGGCCTCGGCGGCGTTTCCCGCCCGCCGGAAGCGCTCGAAGATGTTTTCCATGTCTTCTTGTGGAATGCCGACGCCTTGGTCGGCGACTTTGATCGCGACGGTGCCGTTCTCACGCGACAGTCCGACGTCCACCTTTCCCTTGGCATTGGAGTAGCGGACGGCGTTGTCGAGGACGATCAGCAGTAACTGCCGCAGCCTCGCCGGATCGCCGTCGATCACCTCGTGAGGGGTATCGTTTGCGAACTCGATCCCCACGTCCTTGTTCATGGCGATGATCTTGGCGTCTCCCACAACGCTTTCGACAAGCTCCGTGAGGTCGACGGGCTTGATCTTCAGCTTGGCCGCACCGGCGCCTTGCCGGGCGATGAACAGAAGGTCGCCCACCAGGACGGAAAGATGCTTCGCCTGTTCCACGATGCGCTCGATGGAATGTTTGTATTCCGGAATGCGCTTGTTGCGGCCGCGCAAGGCGATCTCGCCTTCACCGCGAATGACCGTTAGCGGGGTGCGCAGTTCATGGCTGATGTCGGCGAAAAAGGCGCGGCGCGTTTCGTCGATCTTCCGCAGCGAGTCGTTTGCGAGGCGTAGTTCCTCGGTGCGCTCCTCGACGATCGATTCCAGATTGTCGCGTGCATCCTGCAGCGCCTTCTGATGGTCTTGGAGATCGGCAGCCATGCTGTTGAAGCTGCGCCCGAGCTCGGCGAACTCGTCCTTGCCCCTGACGGCGATGCGGTAGGAGAGGTCGCCCTCGGCGAGTTTCCGCGTCCCGTCCAGGAGGGCGGCCAGAGGCGCGCGCAAGCCGCGGATCAGTAGGAACGCGAGAGCCAGCGTGATGAGCACGGCAAGGGCGGCGTGAATTGTGCTGATCCGTTCCAGGCGGGTCAGGAGCTGAGTCGCGGCGGCATCGATCCTGAGCACTTCGGCTGTTTCATCGGCCACGGCGACTTCGATCAGCTCGTTGAGCTCGCTGTCAATCCCGCCCCGGAGAAGGTCGACCAGATTCTGCCAAGCGATGTCGGGGCGCCCGCGGCTTCTCAGTTGCTCGACTTTTGAGAGCTGGTCCAGAACGTGCCGATACTCTTTTCGGATCGCCTCCAGCCTATGAACTTCGGCGATTTCGGCACGGCCCTCTTCCTCGCCAACGATCGCCAGTTCCCGGCGCGACAGATCTTCGAGCGCCGAGAGGTCCGACTCGATGACCTTCTTCAGATACGCTTCGCCCAGGGGACGGTCGGACAACCCGGTGAGAAGCGTATCGGTCCAGGCCTTGAAGAGCTGCTGGCTATGACGCGAGAGCTGAAGCTGCCGTTCCAGTTGCTCATGCGCGATGCGCGACCGGATCAGGTAGCGATGCGACTGCGCAACGCCCCAATAGGAGAACGCAGCCGCCGATAGCGACATGGCGAGCAAGAGACAGGCTGCGATGAGAAGCTTGGTGCGATAACGCATCAGATGCAAAGCGCTCCTTGGTAGCCGCGTCGAGGCGCTTCCGGGCGCACTTTTCGTCTGGGTCGCGGTCAACTCCCTCCGCCGAACGGGGCGGCCTGTTACCTATACTGCATTTTCGCATGATTGACGGGCAGTTCGACCGTCGGCCGCGACCTTCCCGCGCTCGCGCCGCCGATACGCGCATTGCAACGTCGTTGCCATACTATCCCGTATCTAAAGACTAAAATGGCATCTCTAGCATTGCCTTTTTACCTCTCTTTCGTGGATATTGGGCAAAAGGGCGGGCAAACCGCCTGAGGCATGTGTTGGGGGGGAGCGCGTGTTTACGTCGGGATTTCCAGAAAGCCCGTGCAGCGGGGGACGGTCGGTTTTTGCGGCCGTCTGCGGCGGCATCGCGGCGAGCGTCTTGCTCCCCGCCGCCGTTGCCTTCGCCGAATTCGAAATTCCGGAAGTGGATGCCGAGAAGGGTGCCTTCGAGGCCGAGTATCGCGGTGCCAAACATTGGGGCTTGCCGCCGAGCGACGATGACGACGACCGCGAGGCACTGCGTCAGAGCCACGAAATCGAACTCCAATACGGGCTGACGGACTGGTGGATGCTGCGTCTCACACCGAATGTCGAGCGCGTACCCGGCAAGTCCGCCGAGTTCTCGTCCCTGGGCGTGGAAACGCAGTTCGTGCTCGTGCCGCGCAACGATGGCGAGTTTGGCCTGGCGGTCATGGCCGGCTATGGGCCTTACTCACTCTTCGTCGAAGACAATACGCCCGACGAATTCGAGTTCGGTCCGGTGATGGAGGTTGCTCCCGGACCTTGGCTTCTCACCCTCAATCCCCGGCTCGCGACGGACGTCGGTGAAGACGCCGAGCACGACGGGCTTGGTTTCGAATACGCCGCGCAGCTTCGCTATCAATTCACGGAGCGCCTGGGCGCTGCGGTTCTCGGCTTCGGAGAGATCGAGGAACTCGCCCACACAGGCCCGTTCGAGTCGCAGACGCACGTGCTTGGTCCGAGCCTCTACGTGTTTTCCGCGCCCGATGCAGAAAGAGAATGGCTCCTCGGCGCCGGCATGCTGTTCGGCCTCACCGAAGCATCGGCCAAATCCGCCGTGCGCATAACCCTCGCGGTGGAGTTCTAATGGCCTCGTTCTCCACACGCACCATCGCAATCACGGCGATCCTTGTCGGATCGATCGGTCCTGCGCTCGCAGAGTTCGAGATCCAAGAATCCACCATCGACCCCGGCGAGACACAGCTCCAATACCGTGGTGCGTGGCACACTGGTCTGCCGCCGGTCAGTGACGTCGAGGACATCAGCATCTTGCCGGATACCGAAGAAGCGCCTCTGCGCCAAAGCCACGACTTCGAGATTCAATACAGCCCAACCACATATTGGCTGGTGGCGCTAACCCAGGTCCTCGATGAGCCGATTGACGACAATGGCGCTGATCTCAATGCGATCGAGTTCGAAACCCAGTTCGAACTCATTACGCGTGAAGGCGATGGGCTGGGCCTCTCGATTCAAGGGGGTACGGAGCAACCCGTGTTCGAGGCGCGGGATGAAACCGATCCGGAGATCGCTTTCGGTCCGATCGTCGAACTTTCGAAGTCGAACTATACGCTGGTGCTGAACCCGCTGTTCTTTCGCGTGATCGGTGACAAGAACGATCAGGAAGGTTTCGGGTTCGAATATGGCTGGCAAGCGCGCAAGGAGCTGTTCGGTGAGCGCCTATGGCTTGCGGTCGAGATGTTCGGGGAGATCGAGGACATGTCGAATGCGGGGCCGTTCAACGAGCAGCAGCACAGCATCGGGCCGGCCTTCTACTATACGTTCGGTAAGGAGGATGACTTCGTCGGCGACGACGACCTCTACGACGTCGACCGCAAAAGCAAGGAGTTCACGGTGAGCCTCGGCGCGCAATTCGGGCTTACCGACGCAACATCCGACGTCGCCGTGAAAGTCTTCATCGGATACGAGTTCGACTGAGCGCGGATCTGGACGACGTCAGCGGACGGTGAAGCGGAACGGTACAGACACCGAGATTGTCTCCTCGCCGACATCCGAGGGAATCGCCGGGAACGGCGCTGCGCTTGCGATCGACTCAAGCGCCGCGTTGTCGAGTTCCTTGTAGCCGGAGCTCTTGACGATCTTATGCGTCACGAGCTCGCCATCCGATTTGACGGTGAGGCGCACCACGGCGGTCCCGACGCGCGTCGTACGCGGGTTGATTTTCGCATGTTCCAGATGCACCCGAAGTTTGCCGAGATAGACTCTGTGCGCGGTGGCGCTACCGCCGGTCTTTTCCTCGCCTGAGCTTTCACGCATCGCAATGACGGTCTGCTGCACGACGGTGGCCACCTGCTGCGGAAGAGGCTGTTCCTTCACCTCGACCTCAGGCTCCTTCTCAACCAGTTCCTCGGTCGGCTCGAGCAATTCGTTTTCGGGTCCCGTATCTGAGGTGAGCAAGGTGTCTTCAACAGGCTCGACCTCCGGAACGTCTTCCACCGGGATCTCTTCCTGCTGCTCAACCGCTTCGACCTGCTCCAACGGCTGCGCTGCTGCACTCATCACGGGCGGCGCCTCGACGGCCTGAACCGAGACCGCATCTTCACCGAGCTTGGCGAAGCCCTCGATCGCAATGCCCTGCTCGACGACCATGATGTCGCTTCCCGAGCCTTCTTCGAAGGCGGCGCCGCCGGATTCGGGAAGCAGGATGGCGAGCAGAAAGGCGGCGTGAACGCCGATAGACACCAACCATGCAATGACATTGAGCGGCATGACTGCTCCGCTTGGTGCCCTAATGGCCCGCGGCTTCGGCGGCCTTCGGCTGGGATAGCAGCGAGACGCGCGAATAACCACTTGAGCCGACACGGCCGAGGATTTCCATCACCTCGCCATAGGGACGGTTCTTGTCGCCACGCACGTAAACCACGGTGTCGCCCTCGGTTGCCCGAAGCGCCTCGAGCCGTGGCACCAGCGTGTCGACGGTGACCTGTTCCTCGCGGATGTAGACGAGACCATCCGAGTCCAGGGAGACGATCATCGGCTTCTTGGGCTGGCTGACCTTCGCGGCGGATGTCTTCGGCAACTCGACCGGCACGCCGGCGACCAGCAGCGGCGCGGTGATCATGAAGATGATCAGGAGGACCAGCATCACGTCGACCATGGGCGTGATGTTGATTTCCGAGATCGGGCGATATCCGCCTTCCTCGGCGCCCCCACCATTGCCGACGGACATACCCATTACGAAGCTTCCCTGCACGTAGCGGTTCGACGTTGTCGCCGCGCGCGCGTTGCGCCTGGGCGTCGCCTTCGTCCTCGGTCAAGTCGCGGGCAATCTCGATGATCGCGTCATTACCCTTGGCGAAAGCGCGGCCGAGTGCGACGGAGATCTGGTTGTAGGCGACGACCGCGGGAATGGCCGCAGCGAGACCGATTGCCGTCACGATGAGGGCTTCGGCGATGCCGGGGGCCACCACCGCGAGGCTGGTGTCCTTCTGCGTCGCGATGGCGGTGAAGCTGTTGACGATGCCCCAAACGGTGCCGAACAGACCGACGAACGGTGCGGCCGAGCCGACAGTCGCCAAGAACGGCAGGCCGACTTCCACCTTCTGAATTTCCGATTTGAGAGCGTGCCGAAGGGCGTTCTCCACCCGAAACCGGCGTTCGATCGGCGTATCGTCGAAATCAGCCGCAAGTTCGGCTTCACCGGCCTCGAGCACCTTGCGGGAAAACCCGCCGCGATCGGCACTCGACCGGCTCTTGGCCAGGCGGCGGATGCCGCCTTTCAGCCAGTTCACCCGTACGATCTTCTCGAAGATGATTGCCCAGCACGCCACGGAAGCGAGGACGAGAAGCAGGATCACGCCCTTGACCACCGGGTCCGCCTGCATGAGCAGCCCCCAGACACTGTAGTCGTGACTGGTAGCAGCAGTTACGATTTCCTGTTCCACTTCCACGGTGCCAAGTCCTATTTGTTAAGTGCGTTGTCGGTCCTGCTCGAAACAGCAAGATCCTCGAGGCAGTCGGCCACATCTTCCGATCCGGCTTTGCACTCCATCACATCGTTGATCAAGAAACTTCCAACATCGTCGCAGGACGTATTGGCCACGTCGAAGAGCTTCACGGTCCGCTTCTTCCCCTTGAGCGGGGCGAGTTCCACGGCGAAACGCTGGTCGATGATGCCGTCCGGACGGAAGAGGATGAGGTCGAGTTTGAGCGCCTCGTAGGTCTTGTCGCCCTTGTTGTCGATGACGAAGTAGGCGCGGCAATCGGAGCCTTTCGGCTCGAGCTTGTTCAGCTCGATGGCGACGCTGCCTCCGTCGCCTTGCTCGGCCGCAGCGACGGCGTCTTCCTCAGCCGCAACGACGGGCGGCCGGACGAGCACGACGGCGGCGACAGCCAAAGCCGCCACGAAGACTCTTTGGATGAAACCGGCGCCGTGCCGGTTCTCGCGATTCGAAAAAAGCACAAATACCTCCCATACCGAGCCTGCTTCAAGGATCAGGTTTCGGTTGCCTAAAGGCGTTCCGACGGCGTTCGCCGCTCCCTTATTATGTTCCTCGATTTTGGCTGAGGGTACGCGTGAGGCCGCCAGCAAGTTCTGGGGCGTCCCGACACTTGGACCGACATCCAAACCAAAGACTAGTTAGTAGGTCCTCCGAGAGTACCAGAATTTATTTACCGTGGCGGCCCAGGGCATTCAAGCGTGTTACCTGCGGACGATTTGGCAAGTGCATTGCCAGATGTTCCATATCTTGATGCCAAGATGCTTAAAGGCTTTCGGGTAGATTGGCCTAGCCCCCAATGCTAAATTTTCATTAATGGAAAATGGAACCTAGGCAACTAGGAACGCCTGTGGGGGGCTTTGAATATGAGGACCAGGGTGTGCGGGGGCGCACTGGCGCTTGGAATCTGTGTAATTGCGCCAGCTGAAGCAATAAGTCAAACCACTGAAAATGAAGCTGTTTCCGAAGAGTCCGCGCCGTCGGTAACGACGCCGGCCGCTGGTGGAGAGCCCCCGGCGGCGGATGGGATCGAGGGCGACGTCCCGGCCGTCGAGATCATTCAACCAGCAGCGGAACCGGAGCAGCCGCCGGAACCGGTGCAGGCCGAAGCCGAGCCGGAACCACGGCCCCGTCCGGTTTCTCGTCCGGCACCGCAGCCGGTTGTGACCGCGCCGGAGCCGGTCGCGTACGAGCCGCCGCCTGCTGAAGCCTTCGAGCCCATCGAGCCGGAACTGTTCTTCCCATCGCTGATCACGCAGCAGCAGCCGGGCTATTACGGACCGGTCGGCGGCGAGGCCAGCTTCGAGCGCTCTTGGAACGGGGTTCAGTCGCCGATCAACCCGAACAATGGGATCGCGCCTGGGAACCTGCAGGATTTCTCGGAAGCCGGCAGCCGCGTGACGCGCCAGCAGATCAACGAGCAGGACCCACTCAGCACCAACGACATCCTGCAGCGCGTGCCTGGTCTTACAATCGTCAACGACGACGGTATCGGCAATCAGGGCGGTATCGGCATCCGCGGATCCAATCCGCGGCGGTCGCGCAAGATCCTCGTCATGGAGGACGGCCAGTCCATCAATATGAGCCTCTATATCGATCCGTCCGTGCACTACGTGCCGCCGCCGGATCGTATCGAGGCCGTCGAAGTGATCAAAGGCTCGATCATCTACGCCCCGAACAATAATTTCGGCGCCGTCAACTTCCGCAACCTGCAGCCCTTTGGCCCCGACGAATTCGTGATGTCGGGGGAAGGCGGCGCTGTCGCGCTTAACGGGGCCGGCGGCGATGGTGGTGCGGGCAAATGGCACGTTCACAACCGGAAGACCTGGGAGAACTGGGGAACGGTTGTGTCCTATACGGGCGCGACGTCAAGGCACCTGGGATACGGAGCGTCTGACCTACAACGACTTCTATGCCGCCGTCGGCTGGAAGGATACCAACGCGGACTTTGTGTTCTCCGGGTCCTATATGCGTCAGCGCGATAAATACGATGAAGGCAATCTAGAGTTCGAAGAAGACGAGGACGGCGAAGAGGAGGAGGGCGATCTCGAAGAGGATGAGGAACTCGAGGAAGAGGAAGAGACCGTGTTCCGTTCCGATACGGTCGAGCAGGCCTTCTTCAGAGAGATCAAGCACTGCAAGAGCTGCTTCAACCCGGGTTCACGCTTCAGCAACTACAACGCCGATCCGTTCCGGCTTCAGGGCACGCTGAACTATTACTTCGACGAGGACACCAGCTCGAACACGCGGGTCTACTATTACCACCACCGCCGCGATCGCTATCAGAATTTCGAAGGCGCCGATCCCTCGCAGGCTGAAGGCAATTTTGCGCCGCTGTTGCTCGGCGACGATGTGATCATCCCCGAAGGGGTGATGCTCGGGCGCTTGCGGACCTACCAGCACGTCGGTGGCGAGCAGCGTTTCGAATTGGCCAACCGCGAATTGCTCGCGGGGCTGAGCCAGGATCTCCAGCTTGGGGCACGGTTCGAGCACCACACCTTCGCCAACCGCAATTTCTTCGGCCGTCAGGGTGAAATCCTGGAGGACGGCGACAAAAATGGCCTCACGGTCTTTGACAGTGAGCACGAGGCCGACGCTGTTTCCGCCTACGCGCAGACGGTGATCCACGCGACTCCGGCAATCGATATCGTTCCCGGCATTCGCTTCGAGCATATCAGCTCGAAGGTTCGCCAGCTCTCCTCGAGTGAGGAAGAGGGCGAGGGCGAGCGCGAACTTGAGGAATGCGAGATCGACGGGGAGGATTTCTTCAATGAAGGCGAATGCGTTGTCTTCGAGATCAACCCCAACGACCAGAACTTCAGCTACGACAAGACGTACTGGCTGCCTGGTATTTCGTTCTCCTGGGGCCTGTTCGGCAAACAAGTCGTTCCGGTGTCGGCCGACAAGTCTCTTCAGGAACTCGAGACCGTCTATCACACCACGATGTATGGCGGTTACAACCGCGGCGTGACGATCCCCGTGCAACGCGAGGGACCCTTCCCGCCGAAAGACGAGCTTGGCGACAACTTCCAGCTCGGCGTGCGGTCAACCGGCGTCAAGGGCGTCACACTCGACGTGGCCGGCTTCTTCAAGTCCATCGAGAACTACCAGATCCGTGGTTCTTCGACGACGACGTCGGGACTCAACGTCTACACCAACATCGATCAGGTCGAGATCAGCGGTGTGGAAATGTATGGTCGCCTCGACTCGCGGCCCTTCACCGGGTGGAACCTCAATCCTTACGCCGAAGCGACTTTCACCTATTCGAACGGTGAGATCACCGACGGCGTCTTGCCGGGCGGCGAGAGCATCGTCGGGAACCGCATTCCGTTCGCGCCGCGCGAGGTCGCTTACCTGACCACCGGCATCGAGAGCACGGCCGGGTGGAACGCGAGCGTCAGCTTCGTGTACCGGGGCGAGTTCTACACCGACGAGGAGAACACACCCTTCGCGGGCGATCCCAGCGGCGAGGACGGTTTGGTGCCGAGTGTCTGGCTCCTCAACGCACGGGCCAACTACACGATCCCGACAGACGTCTTCGGCAGTGAGATGGTCGTGTTCGTGTCTGGTGAGAACCTGACGGACGAGCTCTACATCACCGACCGTGAGGACGGCATAAAGCCGGGCCTCGGCCGGTCGCTCATGGCGGGCGCAAGGGTGAAGTGGTAGGTCGCTCCAGCGACCAACCCTAAGGCTTCATCAGCAACAAGGCGGCGCCAAGTGCGCCGCCTTGTTTTTTCGGGTACGACGTGCCGCCTGTGTGATTTGCGCCACAAACACACAAATACGAGGCTTCGGCGGAAGTCGCCCAAATGCCGAACGTCCATGCCAACTACAGATTTCTTCCAAAAGTCTCGGGAAGAAATCCAATGACCAATGGTCAATGTTGAGGGGCTAAGTCCCTGAGTTTTGCAGAAGCGCGTCGAAATCGCGCGCGATGCCCCGTTCATGGCCCTCACTGTAGTCTCATCATCGGGAAGAACTTCCCGCCTGTTTTTGGATAGCCCCGTTAAGCGTCCTCTTACAAGGTTGTGACGGGGCGAAATCAGGGCATGGGGGATTCGCACGGGGACTTCTGGACGATCGACCGCCACGTTTCCACGATGGGGTCGAGGTTTCGTGGCATCCGTAGCTTCCCACAGTCCAAACACAAAATGCCCCGTCAGGGAGAATGCAGTCTTCGCCTCGCGGAGACTCACGATAGAGGACTGGGGGAAAGAATGCCTTCACGCGTGTTTTGGGGTGCACTTGCAGTGGGCAGTGCGGCCTTCCTGCCATACGAGGCAGTAGGTCAGACTGCTGAAAACGAGCCCGTTTCGGAACAGGCCGCGCCGTCCGCAACGACGCCGTCGGCTGGTGGGGAGCCCCCAACGGGCCAAGAGACCGAGGGTGACGTGCCGGCCGTCGAGGTCATTCAGCCCCAGGCCGAACCCGAGCAGCCTCCCGTCCAGGCCGAACGCGAGCCGGCACCACGGCCCCGTCCCGTTTCACGTCCGGCGCCGCAGCCGGTGGTGACCGCGCCGGAGCCGGTGGCGTATGAGCCGCCCCCGGAGCCTGCGTTCCAGCCCATCGAGCCCGAGGCCGTTCTGCCGAACCTGGTCACGCAACCTGCACCCGAATACTACGGACCGCCTGGAGGGCTGGGGAGCTTTGAGCGTTCCGTGAACTCCGCGCAATCGCCGATCGTGCCGACACAAGGCATCATCCCGGGCAATCTGCAGGATTTCTCGAGCGCTGCCAGCCGTGTGACCCGCGAGAAGATCAACGAGCAGGATCCGCTGACGACCAACGAAATCCTGTCGACCGTTCCCGGCGTGGCGATCATCAACGATGACGGCTTGGGCCGGCACGGCGGCATCAGCATTCGCGGCACGCCAGCACGCCGTTCGCGCAAAGTGCTGGTCATGGAAGACGGACGGTCGATCAATCAGAGCCTTTGGCTCGATCCTTCGACGCATTACACGCCGCCCACGGAGCGTCTCGAATCCGTCGAGGTGTTGCGCGGCACGGTCCTCACCTACGGCCCGAACAACAACTCGGGCGTGGTGAACTTCCGCAACCTTCAGCCTTCGGCGCGAACGAGTCCCAGGTTTCGTTCCAAACCGGCGGGGTCTCGGTGGAAGGTCCTGGCGTCGACAATGGCGATGCGAGCAAGTGGCATGCGCATACGCGGCACTCGACCGACGATTGGGGCATCGTGCTGTCCTACACCGGTGCTAGCGGCCAGGGTGCATGGAACACCGAGCGGCTGAGCTACAACGACTTCTATGGTGCAATCGGCTGGAAGGGTGAGAATTCCGACTTCACGTTCTCGACCGTCTACTTCGCCCAGCGCGACCAGTACGACGAGTCGAACCTGGAAGGAGAGGACGAGGATCCGCCCGGACAGGTGGAGAGCCTCCTCCTGAATAACTACAAGCACTGTAAGACGTGCTTTAATCCAGCCTCCGGGCTCAACGAGTACAATGCCGACCTGTGGCTCTTCCAGGGTATCTACAATTACTATCTGGACCAGGACACGACCATTTCGGCACGCGCCTACGGGCAGCTCCTCAAGCGGTATCGCTATTTCAACGTTGAGGGCGAGAACCCGCTCGCAGCGGAGACCAGCTTCAATCCCTTCATCGATGGAGACGAAGTCTTCATTCCCGAAGGCGTCATGGAGGGGCGTCTGCGCGAGTATGACAACTTCGGTACCGAGCTGCGTACCGAACTCGCAAACCGGCCGTTCCTATTCGGCATGGCTCAAAACCTGCAGATGGGTGTCCGGTACGAATACAATAGCTTCACCGACCAGAACATTCTCGGTCAGCAGGGGCGCATTCTGGATGGTTTCGATACGAACGGCCTGACGTTCTTCCATCGGAAGCACGAAGCCAACGCGGTGTCGGCCTTCGTTCAGACCGATATTTCCGTGAACGACAATCTGAACATCGTTCCGGGTGCACGGCTCGATCATTATCGCATCACGCGTAAGACCCTTGCGCTGCCAGGCGAGGACGACGAGGAGTTCGACGAGTGTCCGGGTGGCGCGTTCGGTGGCGAGGAATGCGTCGTCATCGAGGACTTCAGCGGCAACCAGTACACCGAGTCGTTCGACAAGACCCATGTCCTTCCCGGCATCGCCTTCGCCTACGGGTTTGGCCGGCAGGACGCTCCGATGACTCTCGGTTCGAAGTCGCTCGGTCCCGTCACGATGGAGAAGCCGACATTCGCCAACACCCTGTATGGTGGCTACCATCGCGGTCTGACCATGGGCGTGTTGCGCGAAGCCGCGTTCCCGCCAGGGGACGAGATCGGCAACAACTTCCAGCTTGGTGTGCGCTCGACGGCGGTGAAGGGCATCACCTTCGACGTCGCGGGGTTCCATCAGAACATCCAGGACTATCAAATCAAGGGTTCCACGACCGACGTGGCCGGCAACAACGTCTACTCGTTGATCAACGAGGTGCATGTGAATGGCTTCGAAGCTTATGGACGGCTCGACACGCGGCCATACACCGGCTGGACGTTGAATCCTTATCTGGAAGGCAGCTTCACGCTCGCCGACAACAAGATCCAGGATGGATACAACGAGGATGGCGAGTCGGTTGCGGGCAATTACGTGCCCGAAGTGCCTCGCGAGTTCGCATACCTGACGGTCGGTATTGAAAGCCTCAAAGGCTGGAATGCGAGCGTCAGCTGGACCTATCGCGGATCGTTTTACACCGATGAGAACAACACGCCGTTCGGCGGAGATCCCGAGGGTGAGAACGGCGAAGTTCCCAGCGTCTGGCTGCTCTCAGCCCGTGCAAACTACACGATCCCGAAAACCAATATGGCGGTGTTCGTGTCGGGTCAGAACCTTACCGACGAGCTGTACATCACCGACCGCGAGGACGGCGTCAAACCCGGCATCGGCCGCACGCTCATGGCTGGCGCACGGTTGAAGTGGTAGCCTCGCGGCGATAAGCGCAATCGATGAATGGCGGCTCGCGGAAATTCCGCGGGCCGCCATTTTCTTTGGAGTCTCCCCACCTCTTGAACGGTCCCAGCGGCGATTTCAAATAGCGGTGATCCGCTTGTGGCCGCGAAATTAGGTGCAGGGCATCGGCGAACGGTTGGATAATCGATCCGGCCCATGCGAAACTCGAACCTGCGGCCGCGACACTTTCTTGCTTTCGGGCGGACCCGCTGGAAGACGTCGCTATGATGACTTTCGAGACGCCTGTACCTCAGATCCTAAAACTGCTGTTTTCTGTGATGGCGTTTGCACTCGCTGTGTTGATCTATGCGCCGAGCGAGGCAACTGCGGCGAGTGCGGCCGCGAAACGGCCCGCAAGCATCCATGCCGCGCCGAACACCAAGGCGAAGGTTCTCGGTCTGATCGGCATTTCTCAGGTCGTCGAGGCCAAATCCTGCAAGAGCGGTTGGTGCCGCGTTGGGCCCGGTTACGTGAGGGCGAGTTCCTTACGCTTCTTCAAGGAGCGTGAAGGATACGAGAGCGCCTACGACTACAATGCGCCCTTGCCCCCGCCGAACTACGGCTACACACCGGGGTTCTGGGGCTTTGGCGGTAAGCGCTATTACGACCGGTTCGGCAACTATACGAAGTACGCCGTGCCCGGTTATCGCGGTCCTGTCGGTCCTCTCGAAGGGACCGTCGAGACGCGGCGCGGCCTGTTCGGCCGGCGCTAGCCTTCTCGTTCGGACGTCGATCTTGAGCGCCTGCGACATCTCGACAGGCCAGTCATCGTACATCCGCGCAGGCGACGGCAGCACTATTTCCTAGGCGTCTTTGCCAAATCTTCCCGTCTGTTTTGCCTCACGTTGGCAAGTTGGACCTTGTAACTTCCAACGCAGGAAACGCCGAGACAGGCAAAACGACGCGACAGATGTCGCGGACGAAACGCAAGCTAGTACGAAAGGCTGACTCATATGAAGAAGTTCATGATCGCTGCCGCTGCTCTCGCTTTTGTGGCAACGCCCGCTTTCGCCGACGACGATCCGACCGACGAAGAAGTTGCGAAGATCAAGGAAGTCATCGCAGCTTGGGGCTGTGAAGGCGGCTCCTACGAGAAGGAAACCGAGGCCACTGGTGTGTTCGAGGCCGAGGACGTGAAGTGCAAGGGCGGTCAGTACGACTTCCGCATGGACAAGGACTTCAAGGTCTTTGCGATCACGGTGGACTAACACTGGTCCCCCTCGTGGCGCGGATGGGCAAAAAAACGCTAAGGCCCGGCGCGGTTATCAGGGACATGAAAGGGGCGTGGACTTCGGGCCGCGCCCCTTTTTGCTGTCCTAATCGAGGCGAACGCCGCGTTTTCCATTAGCGCTGCGGAAGTTCTTCGTCGTTACAGATGAAGATCAAGAATGGACTTGACGGGCGACACCCGCAGACGCCATGCATGCGCTGCTATGCTCATCAAAGTTATCGGCGCTGGTGCAGGCGGCGGCCTGCCGCAATGGAACTGCAACGGCCGGAATTCGGCCGATGCGCGGTCGGGTCTTCCGACGGTCAAACCCCGCACGCAAGCCTCCGTGGCCGTCAGTGCGGACGGCAAGCAATGGGTCCTGTTGAACGCGGCGCCGGATTTGCGCCAGCAGATCAACGAGACGCCCGAACTTCAGCCCGATCCGAACGGTCCGCCGCGCAACAGCCCCATCAAGGCTGTCGTGTTGACGAATGGAGACGTGGACGCGGTCGCGGGCCTGTTGTGTTTGCGCGAGAGCCAGCCGCTGACGGTTTACGGCAGCGCGCGCGTGCTCGATGTGCTGGCCAGCAACAGCATCTTCGATGTTCTCAATCCCGATCTCGTCGCGCGGAAGACCATGGAACTGGGCTCGTCGTTCGCGGTCGAAGGGCCGGACGGCGCCGTGGGGCTGACGGTCGAAGCCTTTACGGTGCCGGGCAAGATCCCACTCTATCTCGAGGACGAGGAGAAGGGCACTGGCGGCAGCTTCGGTACCGAGGAGGGCGATACGCTCGGCCTCAAGGTGACCGAGGATGCGAGCGGCAAGTCGTTCTTTTTCATCCCGGGCTGCTCGGGCGTCGACGATACGTTGCGGTCGCGGCTTCAGGGCGCGGCGCTGCTGTTCTTCGACGGGACGCTCTACACGAACAACGAGATGATCGACCAGGGTCTCATGCAGAAGACGGGCGATCGCATCGGACATATGAATATGTCGGGTCCGAACGGGACGCTGGCGTTGATGGAGCCCCTCGGGATCGACCGCAAGATCTTCATCCACGTGAACAATTCCAACCCGGTCCTCCGGGAGGATTCGCCCGAGCGCGCTGCCGTGGAAGCGGCCGGCTGGACCGTCTCCTATGACGGTATGGAAGTCTCGCTCTAGGCCGGTTGTATGGCGCGGAACGCGTCGGCTTGGCGGGTCACATCCCGACGCATGTTCCGTAGAGGCCGCCGACGGCCAGGCACGTCCCGCCGATACCGCAATCACTGTCCTCAGAACAGAGATTCTTTTCCGGCGCGTCGAGGCTCAACGGCTCGCGGAGACCGCTATCGTAGTTCCCGCAATGTCCCGTCTTCTGGCCCGGACGCTTGAGGCATCGTTCCGACAGGGGACACTCCGCATCGAACGTGCAGGCGAGGGCGGTCTCCGCCACGATGACAAGTGCAGCCGTAAATAGGGCTCTCATGCATCCGTCTCCTTGCGCGAACACGACGGAAGCAATGTATCGCGACCTTGCGACGCCCCAATAAGTCCGGGCCTAGCTCTGTCCGCCGAATTTCGTCTGGTTCTTCAGGTCCGGTCTCGCGTCGTTGATCGCGATGACGTTGTCGTCCTGATGGGCTGGCGCAACCGGCTTCAGCGCGCCGACTGCGGCTGTCGTCCAATAGGCATGGATGCGGCCGGCAAAGGGCGCAGGCTTTTCGACGAAGAGCCGTTCGCCCCGGATCTTCGCGTCCTTGCGCAATTCCTTCAGACGTATCTTGCACCGTTTCAGGAATCCCGAAATGTCCTCGGGACTTCCGAACGCCATCGCTGGCGTCGTCGCCAGATGCATCAGATTGGCGATGTCGTGGTCGTCGCCCAGCGTTTGCGACAGGCCGCGGGCGGCCTCCGTCCGCGCGCCGAGTTCGGACGGCCAGCACGGCGTGAGCAGCTGCATGTGACGCCAGTGGCGCTGTACGCTCTTGCGCCAATCGTGGAGGATCTCCGGGTCTTTCGACCGAAAAGCCAATTTGAACTGCTCCCGGGCGCGGTAATAGCTGAGCCGCAGTCCCTTCGAGATGGGCGTGAAATCGTCGGGGTAGACGACGAGGCTGGCGAAGCGGGGCCGGAGCTCCAGCAGCATCTCCAGCGATTGTGAGGCGGAGCTTTGCTCCAAATTTTTCTCGGCCGCCTTGCGCCGTTCCCGCAGCCAGCTGCGCATCGCCTCGATAGGACCATCGCCGAGCCCCGGCTCGGTGTTGCGTTCCAGCGCATTCAGAGCATCGAAGAGGGCGTGCGCGTCGTGCGCGGCCGCCAGCCCCTTGCCGATGCGGGCGACGCGCGCATTCAGGCTGGCGAAGAGGGGATCGGGCAGGCCGGGCCGGGCCAAGACGAGCAGCGAACGCAGCCGTTTGAAGCACTTCCGGGCGCTATGGACCCCTTTATGGCGATCGGGCGGCGCGGCGAGCGATGTGTGTGCAAGATCCAGCTCGCCGAGCGCAACGGAACGCAAGGCCTCGCTAATGGGCAAGGCAGGATCAAGCTGGTAACTCATCGATTCCCCGCACGTATGAAACTTCGGTGACAATTTTTCCGGTGACCTCACCCAAAGGTCAAGGCTTATTGCCTACCTGCCCGTGTGTGCGGCGATAGGCGCCGCCTCCAGGGTTCCGTGATCTCGACCCACGTCTCCGCCCGCGCCTCGGGTTGCTCGTGCGTCACGATATCGGTGATCACCGCCAGGGTGTCCGCCCCTGCCTCGAGGACCCCGGCCGCACGATCGGGGGTCAGCCCGCCGATGGCGACGAGCGGACACGGTACCTTGGCCTTCCAGGCGGTCACGCGATCCAGGCCTTGCGGCGCCCAGGGCATTTTCTTCAGGAGTGTGGGGTAGACGGGCCCGAGCGCTACGTAGTCGGGGCCGGCGGCGAGCGCGATTCCGAGTTCCTCGTCGCTATGAGTGCTGATGCCGAGCTTCAGCCCCGCGTCCCGGATCGCGCCGAGGTCCGCGCCGGAAAGGTCTTCCTGGCCAAGATGGACGAAGTCGGCCCCGGCCTCGATGGCCTCGCGCCAATAGTCGTTCACGACGAGCTGGCAGCCCGCGTCTGCGCAGAGCCGGAGAGCCTCGCCGATCTCGGTTCGCACGATGTCGGCCGGCGCGTCCTTGATGCGGAGTTGCACCAGCTTCAGCCCTGCGGGCAGCAGTCGCTTGAGCCAGGCTGTGTCCGGCACGATCGGATAGAAAGGGTCGAGTTGGATCACGCTACGATCAGGACGCGTTGTCGATCTTGAAGAATGGGGTTCCGGCAATCGGCGTCGACGGTGTCGCCATGTCGCGCGGTTCCACGATTCCCGCCTCGTAGGCAAGGCGTCCGCCCTCGATCGCGCTGGCGAAGCCGCGCGCCATGGTCACGGGATCGCCCGCCTTCGCGACGGCGGTGTTCAGGAGAACGCCGTCGTAGCCCATTTCCATGACTTCAGCGGCATGGGACGCCGCGCCGAGACCTGCGTCGACGATCAGGGGCGTGTCGGGAAAATAGGCCCGCAGCGTCTTGAGCGCGGTCTTGTTGGCAAGCCCGCGGGCCGAGCCGATCGGAGACCCCCACGGCATCAGCACCTCGCAGCCCGCCGCGGCCAGGCGTTCGGCAACGCTTAGGTCCTCGGTGGTGTAGGGCAGTACGTCGAAGCCGTCGGCGTTGAGTTCGGCGGCGGCTTCCACGAGACCGAAGACTTCCGGCTGGAGCGTGTCGTCGTTGGCAATGACCTCGAGCTTGATCCAGTTCGTCCCAAACAGCTCGCGCGCCATCTGCGCGGTGGTGATCGCCTCCTTGGCCGTGTGGCAGCCGGCCGTGTTGGGAAGGACCCGGCACCCGAGCTCTTCGATCAGTCCCCAGAAGCCTTGGCCGGTCTTGGCGCGTGCGGACTCCCGGCGCAGAGAGACCGTGACGATCTCGGCGCCCGAAGCTTCCACGGCCTGGCGCAGCAGATCGGGCGAGGCATAGCCCGCCGTGCCGAGCAGCATCCGCGAGGAAAACTCTGTGCCGTAAAGTTCAAGCATCAGCAATCATGCCTTTGACGACCTATATCGGCCGCTCTGTCTCACCCACCCTGCCTTGGCGCGACGATCTCGATCTCGTCGGCCTCGGCGAGCCGGGTGCGCGCACGGGCGGTGGCGGCGACGAAGCTGCCATTGACCGCGGTCGCTATCTTCGCATCGGCGAAACCGAGCGTCTTGCAAAGTTCGTCGAGGCTGTTTGCGTCGGTCGTGAAATGCTCACCGTTGACCAAAATCTGCAATGAACACCTCCGGGTGGGTGACGCCGGTTTCCAGATAGTGCGCCACCATTTCGGCCATGACCGGCGAGAGCAAGAAGCCGTGCCGGTACAGTCCATTCACAAAGATATAGCCCGAACTCGTGATAATCCTAGGCCGGTTGTCCGGAAAT
The DNA here is from genome assembly GCF_001723355.1 of Methyloceanibacter stevinii. NCBI lineage: Bacteria > Pseudomonadati > Pseudomonadota > Alphaproteobacteria > Hyphomicrobiales > Hyphomicrobiaceae > Methyloceanibacter > Methyloceanibacter stevinii. The sequence continues at coordinate 23,564 of NZ_LPWE01000004.1, forward strand.
GCCGGCCGGACGCCCGCGCCGAGGCTCAGAATTTCGGCCTCCCCGAAGGCTGGATCGAGCACATAGGCGGCGCTGAGAAGCTCCAAGGCCGACCGCAGGGTCACCGGGCCCCCGTCTTCGCGTTCAATCGATGTCGCGCCGAGCATGAACCTGTTGGCGCCCGTGTCGTCCTCGCCCCACGGCACAAGGTAGAGCGGAAAACGGGGGTGGAGCAGGCGGATAGACCGCTCGAAGGCGATGTCGGGGGAGCGGACCACGATCCGCTCGCCGCGCACCCCCGGAGGGTCGGCAGCATGTCCTGTGCGCCCAGCCCCCGGCAGTCGACGATGAAGTCCGCCCCTTCCGGGGTTTCGCTCGTGTCGAACTGAACGACCGCGCCCGCGTTCCGAACCTCATCCAAAAGGAAGTCCAATGCGGCGCCCGGATTGAGATGCGCCTCGTCCGCATAGAACAAGGCTGTCTCGAATCGGGGAACGAGGTCCGGTTCCAGCTCTTCCAGCTGCGCCGCGTCGAGGCGGCTCCCGCCTTCGGTCATGCGCTCGAAACGATCGAGAAGCGTGCGGTCGCGTGCCGGCGCCAGCACGAGGCTGCCCGCCGAGGTCAGATCCGGATAGTTGGCCTGCCACAGTTGCAGGCCCCGCATGCCCAGCTCCCGGATCACGGGCTCGGCGCTTTCTTCCTCGCAGCGCGGCGCCAGCATCGCGCCGGCCCATGGACTGCAGGCATCGGTGAACGGTTCGGCGGACTGTTCCACCACGATGATGCTGTGTCCCCGGCGCGCGAGCGTCAGCGCCTGCCAAAGTCCAGTGACTCCGGCGCCGCGGATCGCGATTTTGTAAGGACCAGTCATTGTCTTCGAATTGCCTGCTCTTGCGTGCGGACAGAGGCATAGCCGTCACGCACGCCGATACCAAGTGTTCAATCGCCGAGTGCGACACCGTCGCGGCGTGGATCGGCGCCGCCTTCGAGGCCGTCGGGCCTGACCGCGATGATGTGTAGTCCGCTGGTCATGGGGATGCGTTTGACCGAGTGGCCTTTTGCTGTGAGCGCGCTGGCGAGGTCGTCCCACTCGGGGCCGGTCTCGAGGAGAACACCTCGTGGCGTCCCGCCGAAGTTGATGAGCGCGGCCGCTTCAGCCGGATCCAACCCCCAATCCATCATGGCGATGATCGCCTTCAGGTTGAACAGAATAATGCCCGGACCGCCGGGCGATCCCAGCACGTAGTCGAGTTCGCCGTCGGGACCGAAGATCATGGTCGGGTCCATGGAACTCCGCGGCCGCTTTCCGGGTTCCACGCGGTTGGCGATGTCGTTACCGTCCTCGTCCTTTGGCAGAAAGGAAAAGTCCGTCAGCTGATTGTTCAGAAGAAAGCCGCGCACCATGCTGCGTGCGCCGAAGGCGGTCTCGATGGTCGTGGTCATGGAAAACGCATCGCTGCTGTCGTCGACCACGGACACGTGGCTCGTGCCGCCTTTTTCCTTGGTGGCGTCGCGTCCGAAAGCGCTGGAGAGATTCGGCGGGGTTCCATGGGTGACGGTTTCAGCGGCGCGCTCGGGGTCGATCAGCTTGCGCCGCTCCGCCAAGTAGTCGTTGTCGAGCAACCCCTCGACAGGCACGTCCACAAAGCCGGGATCCGCCAGGTAGCGCGCCCGGTCGGCGAAGGCGAGCCGTTCCGCTTCGAGGATCGCATGGGTGGCGTTCGCTTCCATGGGAGTTGCGCCTAGATCGAACGGCTCGATCAATTTGAGCGTTTGCCCCACCGCGACGGCGCCTGAGGACGGCGGGCCCATGCCGCAGACGGACGAGCCCCGATAGGGCACACAGAGGGGCTCGCGCTTCTTGGGCCGATAGTTCGCGATGTCGCCTTCGCTCAAGGTCCCTGCGCCGCGCCGGTCGCTTTGCACGGACTTGGCGATGTCGGCCGCGATCGGGCCTTTGTAGAACGCGTCGATCCCCTCGCTCGCGATGGTCTCGAGGGTCTCCGCCAGCGCTTCGTTCTTCAGGATCGTACCCGGCGGGTGAGGCTTGCCGTTCTTGTCGAAGAAATAGGCGCGTGCAGCCGCATCGAACGTGTTGAGGTCGGCCTCGCCCAGAAGTTTGGAGAGCCGCGCGGAGACCGGAAAGCCGTCGCGGGCAAACTTGATGGCGGGCTGAAATAGCTCCGCCCAAGGCAGCTTGCCGTATTCGTCGTGCACAAGCTTGAGCACCGCCAGTGCACCGGGAACGCCGACGGAAAGCCCGCTATGCATCGCGACGCGGCGCGGCAGAGGCTGTCCGACCGCGTCAAGAAACAGCTCCGGCGTAGCGCCCGCGGGCGCCGTCTCGCGGCCGTCGAAGCTCGTCAGCGTTTCCTGCGCTGCGTCCCAATATAAAATGAAGGCGCCGCCGCCGATGCCCGAGGACTGGGGCTCCACCAGGGTCAGCACCATCTGTGCGGCGATGCCGGCGTCGATGGCCGCGCCGCCTTTGCGCAGCATGTCGAGCCCGGCCTGCGTGGCGAGCGGGTGCGCGGCGACGATCATGTGCTTCTTGGCGGTGACGAGCGGCTTCTGCGCAAGACCGCTCGCGCCCTCGGGCAGGTCGAGGGCGTGGGACGGAAATGAGAGGAGAGAGAAAACCGCGAGGGCGGCGAAAAGGCGATGCGAGAGTCTTTTCGGATGCAACATGGGGCGCAGCATATCGACTTTCGCGGCGCTCGCTAGTCACGCGTCCGTCAGCTTTGGCCTTTTGTTTTGTTGCATGTCCGGACGGAAAACCGGTGTCCACTTTTCCTGGACATGCTCTCAATGAAAGTCCCGGGATTTGGGAATGATTCGGGCATCGCGGGGGTGACAGCGCGGATGCCAACGCGGGTGCCGGTCTTCGCCCTTGCGGCGCGGCTCGCCGGTCTCGGGGCGTTTGACGTGATCGGCGGGGGCGAGCGGCGGCATGAGGCCGGGCTTGGGCTGCGAGGAGCGCCAGGAGCCGGGATCGGGGCGGCGTATCTCGTCCGCGTTCGCCAGCGTGGTCTCGAACTCGTCGTCTTCGGACAGGCGATCCAGCCAGTCGTTTTTGTCTTCGAGCCGCTCCGCGACGACATGAATAATGTCTTCGTGCCGCTGGATACGGCCATGGATCACCACGAGCCGCGCGCCCATGACCACTTTGCGCATGCGCTCCAGGACCGAGGGCCAGATCACCGCGTTGGCGACACCGGTCTCGTCCTCGATGGTCATGAACACCACGCCGGAGGCGGAGCCGGGACGCTGGCGCACCAGGATCACGCCGCCGACGCTGACCCGTGCGCCGTCCCTCATTCCTTTGACCGCGCCGCAGGAGACGATGCGGGCGGCGCTGACTTGTGCGCGCAGGAACGACATCGGGTGGCTTTGGAGCGAAAGCCGGAGTGTGCGGTAGTCATTCACCACATGCTCGGGCAGCTTCATGGCCGGGAGCGCCACATCCGGCTCGCGGCCCATTTCCGTGGCTTGCGCATGTTCGAAAAGCGGCAGGGCAATTTCCTTGGGGAGCCCGCGCACGGCCCACAGCGCCTGCCGCCGGTCGAGCCCGAGCGAGCGGAACGCGTCGGCGGATGCGAGCCGTTCGATGACGGCGCGGCCAAGACCGCTGCGGCGCCATAGATCCTGAATGTCGGCATAGGGGCGATCGCGCCGGGCGACGGCTTGATCGGCATCGGCCTCGCGAAACCCGTCGATCTGCCGGAGCCCCAACCGCAAAGCGTGGGACTTGCCGGGGCCCGGCTCCAGCGTGCAATCCCAATGGCTGTGATTGATGTCGGGCGGGCGCGCCTCGACGCCATGTTCGCGGGCACAGCGCACGATCTGGGCCGGTGCATAGAAGCCCATGGGTTGGGAATTCAGCAGCGCGCAGGCGAACACGTCCGGGTAATGGCATTTGAGCCAGGACGACACATAGACGAGATGGGCGAAGCTCGCCGCGTGGCTTTCCGGAAAGCCGTAATCGCCAAACCCCTTGATCTGGTTGAAGCAGCGTTCGGCGAAGTCTTGCGGATAGCCGCGCGCGGTCATGCGGCCGACCATCTTGTCCTGAAGCGTGCCGATCGTGCCGCGCCGCCGGAACGTCGCCATGGCGCGGCGCAGCTCGTTCGCCTCGTCGCCGGTGAACTTTGCGGCCACCATGGCCAGGCGCATGGCCTGTTCCTGGAACAGCGGCACGCCCATGGTCTTGCCGAGCACTTGGTGCAGCTCGTCCGGCGGCCCGTGATCGGGATGGGGCGAGGGGAACTCGACCTTCTCCTCGCCGGAGCGGCGGCGCAGATAAGGATGCACCATGTCGCCCTGGATCGGGCCGGGCCGCACGATGGCGACTTCGATGACGAGATCGTAGAAGCAGCGCGGCTTCAGGCGCGGCAGCATGTTCATCTGCGCGCGGCTCTCCACCTGGAACACGCCGATGGAATCGGCACGGCAGAGCATGTCGTACACTTGGGGGTCTTCGCGCGGCACGGTGCCGAGCGTGAGGGTTTCGCCGTAGTGCTCCTTGAGAAGCGCGAAGGCCTTGCGGATGCAGGTGAGCATGCCGAGGCCGAGCACATCGACCTTGAGCAAGCCCAGCGCATCGAGATCGTCCTTGTCCCATTCGATGACGGTGCGGTCTTCCATGGCCGCGTTGCCGATGGGCACAAGCTCGGACAGAGGCCCGCGCGTCAGCACGAAGCCGCCCACATGTTGCGACAGATGCCGGGGAAAGCCGATCAGCTCATGGGCCAGGGTCAGACAGCGCGCGAGGCGCGGGTCGGAGGGGTCGAGCCCCGCTTCGCGCACATATTTCTCCGGTAGCCCCTTATTGCTGAGGCCCCAGATCGTGCCGGCGAGCGCGGCGACGGTGTCCTCGGAAAGTCCCAGCACCTTGCCCACCTCGCGCACGGCTGAGCGGCCTCTATAAGAAATGACCGTCGCTGCAAGGCCAGCGCGGTCGCGGCCATAGCGCGCGTATATATATTGAATCACCTCCTCACGGCGCTCGTGCTCGAAGTCCACGTCGATATCGGGCGGTTCGCGGCGTTCGGGCGAGACGAAACGCTCGAATAGAAGATCGATCTCGGTCGGGTCGACATTGGTGATGGCCAGGCAATAGCACACGGCGGAATTGGCGGCCGAGCCGCGCCCTTGGCAGAGAATGCCGAGGCTGCGTGCGTAATGCACGATGTCGTAGACGGTCAAAAAATAAGGCGCGTAGTTGAGCTCCTCGATGAGCGTGAGTTCCTTCTCGATCGTGTCGCGGACTTTATCCGGGATGCCGTCCGGAAAGCGCCAGGCGGCGCCCTCCCAGGCGAGTTCCTCCAGGTGCCCTTGCGGGGTCTTGCCTTCGGGAACCGGTTCGTCCGGATATTCGTATCTCAACTCGTCGAGGGAGAAGCGGCACGCGTTCGCGATCTCGACCGTACGTTCCAGCGCTTCCTCATAGCCTTTGAAGAGCCGGGCCATCTCGGCGGGCGCTTTCAAGTGCCGCTCTGCGTTGGCCTCTAGGCGAAAACCCGCTTCGCGAAGCGAACATTTTTCGTGGATGCAGGTGAGCACGTCCTGGAGCGGGCGGCGCTCGGGCGTGTGATACAGCACGGCGCCGGTAGCGATGAGCGGGATGCCCGTGCGGCCGGCGAGGCTCGCGGCTCTTTCGATCCGTATACGGTCATCGCCGCGATAGCCGTGATGGGCGGCGAGATAGAGCGGGGCCTTCAGTTTTGCCTTAAGGCGCAAGAGCTCTTTTTCGAAACGGGCATCGTCCGTGTCCGCGGCTTCCCGCAGCGCGATGAAGATCAGCCCGTCCGCGTGTTCCGCCACGTCGTCGAGCATGAGACGGCACTCGCCCTTCTCGGCGCGGCGCTGCCCGCGTGTCAGCAGGCGGCAGAGCCTGCCATAGACTGCGCGGGAGGTGGGGTAGGCGAGAAGCGACGGGGCATCCCGCAAGATCAATCGCGCGCCGACGATGAATTGGATGCCGGCTTCCTTCGCCGCGATATGCGCGCGCACCACGCCGGCAAGCGTGTTGGCGTCCGCGACCGCGATGGCTGCATGGCCGAGCGCCGCCGCTTGGGTCACGAGTTCTTCGCCATGAGAACCGCCACGCAGAAATGTGAAGTTCGTGGTGACGTCGAGTTCGGCGTAGCGGGGTTCTGGGGTGGGCATCAGGGGAACACCCCATGCAGGAACCAGCGCGGGGGATCGCCATCGCGCGCCTCGTCCCGTTCCTGATAGAGCCCTTCGCGGAAGACCCAGTAACGGCACCCGTCCTCATCCTCGATGCGGTAGTAATCGCGCGTACGCTGCGGGGGGCTGCCGTCGAAGACGCGCCACCATTCGGACGCGATGCGCTCGGGCCCTTCCGCCTTGACCACGCGGCGGTTGACGCGCCGCCAGGTGAAGCGGAGCGGCGGTCCTTCGGGGATCTCCGCCATCACGGTCACGCTTTCCGGTTTCGCGAGCAGAAGGGGCGGCCGCGGCGGCTTCTCCAAAGAAGTGTTGTTGGCCTCGCCGTTCCAGGCCGGCAGTTTCGCAAAGGCACTGCGCGTCGTTTGCGCAAGCTCGGGGATGTGGCTCTGTTGCGGAAACAGGCGGCGCACGGTGCGGGTTCCTAAACGACTTACAAGCGCGTCGATGAGTTTTTCCGGCCCCGGCTTGCGGGCGGCCGCGCTGAGGGCGGTTTGCTCCGGAGACAGATCGTCGACGGCGAGCGCCGCGAAGGTCATGAGGTCGACGCCGAACCCCATGTCGATCGTGTCGAGCTTCTCTTTGAGAAGGCGCACCAGATGGGCCGCCGTCGCCGACGGCGCGCTCAAGCCGGCCTCGAGTGCGACGGAGGATCCGTCCGTGCGCGCGGCCCACAGCACCACACGCCGCGCGCCGGCGCGTGCGCGCGCGAGCATGCCGCAAAGCTCGTCCGCCAGACGTTCGAGGCTGGCCAGGACCCCGTCATGAGAGATGAGCGGTTCGGCAAAGGAAAGACGCGCCACGAAATCCGGCGCGGGCAGAAGCGGTGCATGCGTCTCGTTCCTCCGTCCCAGCACTTCGTCGAGGCGGCGCAGGACGCTTTCGGCGGCGTTTCTTGAATGAAAGCGCTGTTCGAGGCTGGCGCGCGGCAGGCCGTAAAGCTGGCCGATGCGTTTCAGCCCCAGCCGCCGCAAGAGGAGAACTGTATTGGGCTCAAGGCGCAGGGCCTCGATAGGGTAAGGCGCGAGCGTGTCCGGCAGAGTATCGGGCGCGGCGATGGCAGGACTGCGCCGTGTGAAATGCGCCAACGCCGAGGCGCCCCCGAGCGTACCGGCGCAGCCAAGCCGGGCGCGGAAGCCCAGCCCGGCAAGACGCTCCTTGAGATCGGCCAGCAGTTCGGGCTCGCCGCCGAAAAGATGCGCGACGCCGGTCACGTCGAGCCAGAGGCCGTCCGCGCCGTCCACATTGAGGGACGGGCCGTAGCGGGAGGCCCAGCGGGCGAGGGATTCCAGAAAGGCCGCGTCCTTCCCGGGCGCATTGGGCTCGGTGAGGAGCGCGGGGCAGATGGCGCGGGCATCGGCCAGCCGCATGCCGGGGCTCAGCCCCTCCTGCCGGCAGGGGATGTTGAGGGCCGTGAGAGTGAGCCCGTGCGTATCGCTGCCCACAAGCGCGAAGGGCTCCTTAGCTGGCGGCGGTGCGTGGCCCGCGTGCAAGCGCTCCTGCGTCAGCCGCTCGATCGGAAGATGCGGGAACCACACGCAGACCATCCTTCTCAGGCGGCCCGTCATGACCGGCCTGCACATGGAAGCGTGCGCCTTCTCTTAATGTTTGCCCTACCGCGCTTTGCGCTGCTTGAGCGCGTGATGTCTGCCCTGCCGCGCTCTGCGCACCTTGAACATGGCCTGCTTGAGCGCTGTCTGCCCCGGCCCGGCTGCGTTCGAGGGAGAGACGCCAGCAGGCGGGGCCGGGGGTCCCTTCGCCGAAATGGGCGCCCTCGCCGAAGCCGGCGCCCGTGTCGAAAGGGATATGGGCGCTGGCCTCCGTGGCGATCCGCCAGCGCGTGAGCGTGCCGGGGATCTTCGCCTCGCCATGACCGGTGAGGAGGAAGCATGGCGTGCCGGCGGCGCGGGCGGCGAGCCCCAGACGCCGGGCGGTGAGCTGGGTCTTGATCTCGGTTTGGGCCAGGCCTGCGATCAACGCGCTGCTCTTCAGCCCTTCTTCCAGGGCCCAGGCGGCTTCGTCCGCGGTGCGCGTCTCGACGATGAGAACGCGTGCCGGATCGAGCCCCGCTTTGAAGAGGCCGGGGCCGTAGGGGCGTCCCCATTCCTGGGCATGCCGCTGCGTCATGCACCACAGCACCGCTCCCGGGCCTTGTTTCTGGATGTCGGCGATCACGGACAGGGCAAAGCCAAGCCCCGCCGGCGTGTCGCGATAGGCATGCGGTTTGATCTCGTGCAGCCCCGCTTGGTGAAGCGTGCCCAAAGGTTTTTGCAAGGAGGGGGCGGTCGCGGTGCCCGAGGCGGAAGAAGGCGTCAAAGAGCAGGCGGGACGGGAAGGGGCCGCACCCGGCGCGGGGGGGATGGCTAGGGAGACGGGAACCTGCTCGAGCGCCCGGATGGATGCCCGTAGCCGCTCGATCAAGACCCTTCCCGTGAGCCCGCCTGCTCTTTCTTCAACGTCAGCCGGCGGAACGAGGGCACTAAGATCGCCGTCTGGAACGTTGTTACGCATTACTGACACCCCACTCTCGTTCCTGTTTTGTTCTTACTCCCGAGTCGGAGATGAGTCAAGAAAGGACGTCCGGCACGGCCCCCAATTTGGATCCAGGCGGCGCAAATGCCGCGCTTGCGTCCCCGTGTCCGCGCGGTCATCTAAGTACCGCATCGATAAGAGAAGGAAGAATTTGCCCATGACCCAGTCTCAGAGCCAGATCCATCCCCAGCCCCTGGTACAGAATGTTTCGGCGGATGATTGGGCCCATGAGCGTGGGCAAAAATGGTGCGATCAGCTTACCGCCATGGAAGCCACGCTCGATCCGGTCGATGCGCCGCTGATCGATGCGCTTCAGCTGGACGGTCCGCTCCGGATTGCGGAGATTGGCTGCGGCGGCGGGGGCACCACGCTTAAAGTTCTTCGCCAGGCGCCTGCGGGGAGCAGCGTGCACGGGCTGGACATTTCACCCGCCCTCGTCGACAAGGCGCGGACACGCGCCGCGGCCGAAACGGGCGACATCGCCATTCATATCGCCAATGCGCAGAGCGCGCCCGCGCCCGCCGGCTCCTATGACCGGCTGTTCTCGCGCTTCGGCATCATGTTCTTCGACGATCCTGAGGCCGCCTTTTCCAACCTCGCGTCCTGGCTCGCGCCCGGCGGCCGGATCGCCTTCGCCGTCTGGGGCCCGCCGCGCCAAAACCCCTGGATGACCAGCCTTCGCGATGCCGTCGCCGAAGTCATGGATGTGCCAAAGCCCGATCCCGATGCGCCGGGACCGTTCCGCTATGCGGGCGGCGAAAAGCTGTTGGGCATTCTGAAGGCCGCCGGGCTCGGCGATCTCGAAGTCCGCGATTGGCGCGGCACGATCCCTCTTGGAGGCGGGGTCCCGCCGGAGGCGGCCGTGGATTTCGCGCTGTCAGCCTTCTCGCTCGGCGATCTGCTTGCCGAGGCCGACGCGGCCGTCAATGCCGACGTCCGCCAACGCCTGACCCAGCGCTACGCCCAGCACGAACGCGACGGGGCCGTCCACATGGACGCCCACGTTCACATCGTCACCGGGGTCCGCCCAGCCTGACCGTCCGAGCGCTTTCCCGCCCCAGGACGCCCGTTTGGATTTCGCTAACCAGAATCACCGCACGTTTCATGCAAAGAAGCGTAACGAGGTTTTGTCATGCGTATCCTCGGATTTCCGGCCGCCGCGGGCCTTGCGGCAGCGCTCGCCGTCTTGCCGGCACCCCAAGTCTCGGCGGGGCTGTTCGATTCGGTCATCTCTTCCCAGCCGCAACGGCCTCAAGTGGTGGGGCGCCATCTGGTGTCCGTGCCGCCTGGCTATAAGCCCGGCACGATCTTCGTCCAGTTCGGCGGGCCCGGCTCTATTACATCCTGCAGGGTGGGAGGGCCATCAGCTACCCGATCGCGGCCCCCAAGGGCGAAGCGCGATGGTCCGGCGAAACCTATGTCAGCGAGAAGCGCGTGAACCCCGGATGGACGCCGACGGCTGAAATGCGGCGGGAAAATCCCGATTTGCCGGCCTATGTGCCGGGCGGGCATCCGCGCAATCCGCTGGGGGTTCGGGCCATGTATCTCGGCAAGAGCCTCTACCGCATTCACGGCACCGATGCGCCCTGGTCCATTGGCCAGTCGGTGTCTCATGGCTGCATCCGCATGTTCAATCAAGACGTGGCCGATCTCTATCAACGCGTTTCGATAGGAACGCCCGTCAGCGTCACATGGTAAACGCTAAGTAAACAGGAAGTAAGTCTCAGGTTAACGTCCAGAACAAAACCGCAGATTTGCTAGATTTTTTGGACTTTGTGTTAAGAAAGTTTTTACCATGGCTCTCCCGACTTTAGAGGATCGATTTAACCTATGTTCAACGGGTGGCTGTTAGCTTCCACATCAGGTTCCACGGGCCAAACGGAGTGCGGTACGGGGCCGATGTTGAGAGTTCCAAATGTAATGGGAGAGTCCAGATGACTTCTATCAAGCGTTTTGTCAAAGACGAGTCGGGTGCTACCGCTATCGAGTATGGCCTGATTGCTGCCGGTATCGCTGTTGCCATCATCACCATGATGACGACGCTGTCCGGTTCGCTGACCGCCCTCTTCACGGATATCGCCGGTCGTCTGAAGGTCGTCGGCGGCTAATCCTAGCCTAGCGACCCAATCAGTTTCTGAACGGGATCCGGCCTTGGGGCCGGGTCCCGTTTGCTTTTGTGCGCTTGCCATCACGATCCGGGCGTTTCACAAAGCGCAAAAATCCTCCACAATTCGGGCCTAATCGACGCTCTCGATTCGAAGGAGCGAAGCCTTGCCATATCAAAAAGGGCGCGCGATGCGCGCGGCCTTATGCGTGGCGCTTTTGGGAGCGGCTACTACCGGCTTCGCGGCCTCCGTGGAGGCTCACCCCCATGTCTGGGCGACCGTGCGCTCCGAAGTCGTTTTCGGTCCGGACAAGGAAATCACCGGCGTAAAACAAGCCTGGACCTTCGACGAGTTCTACAGCGCCATGGCGGTGCAGGGGCTCGATACCAATGGCGATGGCACCTACGCGCGGGACGAACTCGAACCGCTTGCCAAGGTGAACGTCGAATCCCTGAAGGACTTCGACTATTTCACGTTCATCCGGCAGGAAGGCGAAGAGCAGTTTCTGCCGCTGAAAGGACCGGAGGACTATTGGGTCGAGTATGACGGCACGGCGCTGACGCTCCATTTCACACTGCCGCTGGAGTCGCCTCTCGCTCCGGGCCCCAAGGGCGTCACGCTCGATGTTTACGATCCATCGTTCTTCGTTGCGTTCGGTTTCGCCGACAAAGATCCCGTCAAGATTGACGGATCTGCGCCCGGTTGCGTGGTCAAGGTCGTGGCATCCGATCCGGAGGCGGCCGAAGACGCCAAGGCACTGACCGAATCTTTCTTCAGCCAGCTCGGGCCGGACTCCAATTACGGGTCGCAGTTCGCGCAGACCGTGACGGTGACATGCGGCGGGCAATAGCAAGAACCGTTCTGGGATGTTTGGCTCTGCTTGTTCTGGCGATCATGCCGTTCGGGCAGGCGCAGGCACAGGCGCCGCAATCGCCGCCCTCGGCGTTTGGGGCGCCGGCCAAGCCTCAAGCGCCGCCGTCGGCGTTCGGTGCACCGAAGAGTGCGCCCGGGCCGCAGGCCGCACCTGTCCAATCCGTGCCCCTCACGGCGCAGGGCACCTTCGGCAGGCTGCAGACCTGGATTATTCAGACGCAGCAAAAAATGCTGCGGCCGCTTGCCGCGACGATCAAGAAGCTCAAGGAGGGCAATGCCTGGCGCGCCGGGCTGTGGCTCGCGGGGCTCAGCTTCGTTTACGGCATCGTCCATGCAGCGGGGCCGGGCCATGGGAAGGCGATCATCTCGTCTTATGTGCTTGCCAACAGAGAAACGGTGCGCCGCGGCATTCTCATCTCGTTCCTTGCGGCGGCAGTTCAAGGCTTGATGGCGGTCGCGTTGGTCGGTGTTCTGATCATTGCGCTCAAGGGCACCGGCATCGAGGTCAACAGCTGGGTCAAGCAATTGGAGAGCGCCAGCTACGCGCTGGTTTTCCTGGTCGGGCTTTCGCTTCTCGTGTCGACTCTCTGGAGGCTCTGGCGGCGCCGGGGTGCAATGAAAGCGGGCGAGGGGCATCACCACCACGACCACAGTCATCGCCACGACGATGGCGATCATGGTCACGACCACGCCCATGATCATAAGCACGGCCACCATCATCACGATCACGACCATGAGTCGTGCGAGGCCTGCGGTCATATCGTCGACGTGCATGAGATTGCCCAGCCGATGACGTGGCGAAAAATTTGGGCGGTGGTTCTATCGGTCGGCATTCGGCCGTGTTCCGGCGCAGTCCTCGTTCTCGTCTTCGCGCTGGCGCAAGGGCTGTTCTGGGCGGGAGTCGCCTCGACCTTCGCCATGGCGCTCGGCACGGCGATCACGGTCGCGGTTCTTGCCTCCTTGGCGATCGGTTCGCGCAATATCGCGCTTGCGATCGGCGGCGAGAACACGCGGTGGGCGGAGGCGGTGTGGACGATTTGCGCGATCGGCGGCGCCCTGTTTGTGATGACGATTGGGCTTTTGCTATTCCTCGCCTCTCTTGGACCGGCGCGGCCGTTCTAACGGTTCGCTGAGGCCCTAGTTCCAGTGGTGGCGCTTCTCACGGCTATGGCAGACTTGATCTGATGGGCTTTCCGAAAACACCAGCACTCACCGTCGATTGCGTGGTCTTCGATCCGCGTGGGCGGGTCCTCCTCATTCGCCGGGGGCATGAGCCCTTCAAGGGCTGCTACGCGCTGCCGGGTGGCTTCGTGGATGTCGGCGAGACGGTCGAGGACGGGTGCCGCCGGGAGCTGCGCGAAGAGACAGGGCTCATGGTCGGCGATCTTCTGCTCGTCGGCGTGTATTCGGATCCGGATCGCGATCCGAGAGGCCATACGGTGAGCACCGTTTTCCTCGCGCGCTTGCCGGTGTCGGCGGATCCGGTCGCGGGCGACGATGCCGCGGCCGCCGAGTGGGTCGATGACTGGCGGGCCGAGCGTCTCGCCTTCGACCACGCGCAAATCCTCGAAGATGCGGAGAAATTTCGCGCTGCAGTCTGACGAGACTAGGCTTGGCCGGTACGATATTCTATCTACGGGCATGCCTTGAGAGGCCAGCACGAGGAGTGCGCCGATGAATGAGAGCCCGCCAGCGAACGCCTTTTCCGACCCCTTCGATTGCCGTTCCCAGCCCTTCGGCAAGATCGGCGTGCTTTTGGTCAATTTGGGCACGCCCGACGACACCGATTACTGGTCGATGCGGCGCTATCTCAAGGAATTCCTGTCCGATCGCCGGGTGATCGAGGTCAACCCGCTCATCTGGTGGCCGATCCTCAACGGCATCGTGTTGACCACGCGCCCGTCCAAGAGCGGCGAAGCGTATCGCTCGATTTGGAACGAGGAACTGAACGAGTCACCCTTGCGGACCATCACCCGGTCCCAGGCCGAGAAGATTGCCGACGGGCTCGGTCATCGGGAAGAGGTGATCGTCGACTGGGCCATGCGTTACGGCAATCCGGCCATCGTTGACCGGGTGCAGGCGCTCGTCGAACAAGGCTGCGCCAGGCTGCTCGTGTTTCCGCTCTACCCGCAATATGCCGCGGCCACGACGGCGACGGTCAACGATATGGTCTTCGACAAGCTCAAATCGATGCGTTGGCAGCCGGCTTTGCGCACGGTCCCGCCTTATCCATCCGATCCCATCTACATCGAGGCGCTTGCGGATTCGATCCGGGACCATCTGGCGACACTCGATTTCGAGCCCGAGGTGATCCTCGCCTCCTATCACGGCCTCCCCAAGGAGTACGTGGAGAAGGGCGACCCATATCAGTGCCAGTGCATGGACACGAGCGACGCGCTGCGCGGGGCGCTCGGGCCGCTCGGAGATAAGTTGATGACGACGTTTCAATCCCGCTTCGGCCGGGCGGAGTGGCTGCAGCCCTATACGGACAAGACGGTCGAGGCGCTCGCGCGGAAGGGCGTCAAGCGCATGGCCGTCCTCACGCCGGGCTTCGCCGCCGATTGCGTCGAGACCTTGGAAGAGATCAACGGCGAGGCCCGTGAGATCTTTCTCGAGCACGGCGGCGAAAAGTTCAGCTTTATCCCTTGCCTGAACGACTCCGAGGGCGGTATCCGCGTCTTGCTTCATCTCGTCGAGCGCGAGCTGAAGGGTTGGGTCGACTAGAGAGGGGGCGGAAGTCGATGTTTCGTTTTGCGTTCTTGGGGATCGCCTTCGCGCTGCTTGCAAGCGCGGGCGCGATGGCCCAATCCGCGGGTGCGGACGAGGAACGGTGGGCCTTCATCGATGTCGTTGGTGCGCCGGGCGATGGGAAAGAGGCGCTCGAGAACGCGCTGTCGAACCAGCTCCTCAATCGCGGGTTCACCGTCACGGGCACGCCCGCAGCGCAGGCCTACGAGATTCAAGGCATGGTGCGTCTGTTTCCGGCCGGTCGCGGCGAACAAACGATCCGGATCGATTGGACGGTGTTCGGCCCCGAAGGCTTGCGCCTCGGGAATGTGACGCAGACCAATGTGATTCCGAAAGGATCGCTCGACCGGCGCTGGGGCGATGCAGCCGAGGCGGCGGCATCAGCGGCGGCGCAAGACATCATGCAGTATATCGCCCAGTAACCAGGCCGCCGGTTGCGCACTGTCACCGGTGGCTATCTTCCCGCAAAACCCCTTAAATACCGCGCTGGCCACCCCATCTATGGAAAGATCGTGGGCTCGGATCGTGGCCGATCACGCTGATTTGGCTTCGGCTGGGCGACGCCCGGACGCTTTGGGGAGGATGCCGAATGTTCGGTTTCGATATTTTCGTACTTGCGCTGCTGGTCCTTTTCGTCGTGACCGTCATCGCGGCGGTGAAGATCGTGCCGCAAGGCTACAATTACACCGTCGAGCGCTTCGGGCGGTACACGCGCACCCTGACGCCGGGTCTGGGCCTGATCATTCCCTTCATCGACCGGGTCGGCCGCAAGCTCAACATGATGGAGCAGGTGGTCAATGTGCCGAGCCAGGAGGTGATTACCCGCGACAATGCCATGGTGCGGGTCGACGGCGTGGCTTTCTTCCAGGTGCTCGATGCGCCTCGGGCCAGCTACGAGGTGACCGACCTCGAAAGCGCCATTCTCAATCTCACCATGACGAATATCCGTACGGTGATGGGGTCGATGGATTTGGACAAGCTCCTGTCCGAGCGCGACGAGATCAACCATCGCCTGCTGACGGTGGTCGACGACGCGACGCATTCCTGGGGCGTGAAGGTTACCCGCATCGAAATAAAGGACATCGAGCCGCCCCGCGATCTGGTCGACGCCATGGCGCGCCAGATGAAGGCCGAGCGCGACAAGCGCGCGGCGATCCTCACCGCGGAGGGCGAGCGTCAGGCCGCCATTCTGGAGGCCGAGGGCACGAAGCAAGCACAGATCCTCGCGGCCGAGGGCCGGCGCGAAGCGGCCTACCGCGATGCAGAGGCGCGCGAACGCGAAGCCGAGGCCGAAGCGCGGGCAACGGCGATGGTGAGCGAGGCGATCGCGTCGGGAAACGTCCAGGCGATCAATTACTTCGTCGCCAACAACTATGTGGACGCGCTGAAGGCGTTGGCCGCGGCGCCAAACCAGAAGGTCATGCTTATGCCGCTCGAAGCCTCCTCCGTGATCGGTTCGGTCGCGGGCGTCGCCGAGATTGCGCGGGAAGCTTTCGCGAGAGACTCGTCCGAAGCCACGCCGTCACCCAACAGCCCGCGGCCTTCGCGCGGCGGTTCGGTGCCCAGGGTCTAGGGACTAGGCGCTAGGGACGCTCCACGATGATGGAAACGATTGTCACTCTCGGTCCTTGGATTTGGTTGATCCTGGCGGCCGCGCTGCTTGTGTTCGAAATGCTCGCGCCAGGAATTTTCTTCATGTGGTTCGGGCTCGCCGCGCTCGTGACGGGCGTCGTTGCCTTGCGCTACGAGATTGCCTGGCAATGGCAGCTCATCTGGTTTTGCGGCCTGTCTCTCGTCACGGTGATTCTGGTCAACCGTTACTTACGGAAGAACCCGACCGAGACCGATGCGCCCCTTCTCAATCAGCGTGCGGCGCAACTCATCGGTCAAACCTACGAACTGGTGGACCCGATCGAGAACGGCCGCGGCAGCGTGCACGCGGGCGACACGATCTGGCGCGTCGAGGGACCTGCCTTGCCCAAGGGGGCGCAGGTCACGGTTCGCGGCGCGGACGGGTCCATATTGAAAGTGGAGCCGGCGAAAACCGACGCCTAAGCCGCAAGCGTCTAGGCCAGCGCCGAAATCTCTGAAATTTCGTCCGGGATCGGACCTGTGACGGTGTCTTTGTCCCAGAGCGCGGTAGCGATCCGGGTGCTGCCCGAACCGGTGACATGCACATCGCTGAAGCCCGCCTCGATCAGATGGCCCGCGACCATCTCGTTGGAGGCGAAGCTCTGGAGCAATCCAAGTGTAATCGTCGCGCGGTAGCGCCTGCCCTTCTCGACTGTAAACTCAGACATCAATCCCCCGAAGCTGCATGGCACGCATGGCCAGGTTCCAGGTCATGTCCTAGTTCGTGGCGACGCGGGCTTCAACTGCCTGGGGTGGGGCGAGGGCACGAAGCGGCTAGATTTCGATTGGGTTCTGGATTCTACTCGGCAACGGGACGGTCATTGTATTGTTCGACCAGGTCGCCTTGCCGATCCGTGTTCCGCCCGAGCCCGTGACCTCCACATCCGAGAAGCCGACCTTCTCGACTTCGGTCGCGACCCGGTCGTTGGAGGCCCATTTTTCGAAGAACTTGAGTTTGATCTCGGCCCTGTAGCGTTTGCCCTGTTCGAGCCTGAAGTTGGGCATGGTCCCTCCGGCGCTAGAGTGTGGTGCGACACCACACCTTAGTTGTGTAAGAACCACTCTTCAACTTTATCGTGCGATGCCTGGTCCAGAGACAGCTCCAGCTTGGTGCGGCGCCAGAGGAAGTCTTCGGCCGTGCTTGCGTCCTCAACTGTCGCAACATGCTCCAACTCCACCCGCGGGACGCCCGGAGCGATTTCTTCGGCAAGGGCCGGGTCCTTTTCAAGCGCCTGGTACAGATCGTCGATCTTGTCGCCATAGGTGAATGCCCAGCGCTGACGCGTTTCCGGCGAAACGGCCGTCGGCCCTTCTCCTGCGCGGGCACGCAGCGTGTCGCGATCCAGCGTGCCGCCATATTGAGGCACGCCCTTGGTCCAGGGCGGCCCCATGTCCAACCCCATCGATTGGAGCTTGGCCAGCACCCGCTCGGCCGTGGCGCGGTGGGTGGTGAGCTTGCCGCCGACCAGCGACAGGAAGCCGCCGGTGCCTTGCGTGGCGGTCTCCAGCGTTACCTCCCGGGTGATGCGGCTGGGATCTTCGTCCGGGCGCCCGTGCAGCGTTCGCAAGCCTGCCCAATCGAAAACGATATCGCTTTCGGTTGCCGGCCCACCGGTCCGGGCGAAATAGCGGTTGTACGCGTCGAGCAGGTATTTCTTCTCGTCGGAGGAGCAGGCGGCATGGCCGGGCGCGCCGCCCTGGGGAATGTCGGTGGTGCCGATCATGAGGAATTTCCCCGCGAGCCAGGGAATGGAGAAGATGATGCGTTCGCCCTCGTCCTGGAGTGTGTAGGCGCACGTCTCCGCCGGGTCCGACATGGGCAAGACGATATGGCTGCCCCGGACGAAACGGATGTCCTGAGGTGAGGGGGCGTCGGCGATCATGGCATCCACCTCGCCGACGAAGGGCCCTGCCGTGTTGACGATGAAGCGGGCGTCGATCTCTTTGGTCTTCCCATCCTCGCCGATCGTTACCGCGTACCCGTTCTCGCGGGGCGCGATCGCCGTCACCGCGCGGCGATTGGCGACATCGGCGCCGCGGGCCCGCGCGTCCAAGGCCGCGCTCAAGGTCAATCTCGCGTCATCCGCATGGGCATCGTGATAGTGCAGCACGGCCTTGAGGTGGTCCTGGCGCAAATGCGGCAGGGCATCGACCTCGCTTTGCGACAGACGGGCCGCTTCCCGGCATTTCGCCGCCGAGCGAGAGCAGGTCATAGAGCGCCAATCCCGTATGGACGAACCAGGCGCTGCGCTTCTGCCAGTCGAAAATGGGCAGGAGGAACTGGGGCGAGACCAAATGCGGCGCGGTCTACAGGCCGGCGCGTCGCTGAGGGACTCGCGCACGAGTCCGAATTCCATGTGCTCCAGGTAGCGCAAGCCGCCATGCGCCAGCTTTGAGGAGGCCGAGGACGTGAAACTGGCATAATCCTCGCGTTCCGCCAGCATGACCTTGAGGCCGCGGCCTGCCGCGTCGCGCGCGATCGCAGCGCCATGAATTCCGCCACCAACAATCACAATATCGACGGAACTTGAGGGCATTATCCCTGAGCCTTGATTTGGGTCAGCGCGCCGGCCGAAAATCGGTTATGGTCGCCCGGAACAGTCTAGGGGGCGACTGTTGTTTCCCCGTATCACTAGACCAGTATCAAGTAGAAGAGAGAATCGCTCGCATTAGAAGGACATCATGGCCGATATCGTCATCGTCAATCCGCGCTTCGACATCTCTTTCTGGGGGTTCGAGCACTGTATGCCGCTCTTTGGCAAGAAAGCTAATTTGCCGGTCGCCTGCCTGGCCCTCCTAGCCGCTCTCGTACCGGACCATCATGACGTGACGCTGGTCGATGAGAATGTCGAGGACATCGACTTCGACCGTTTGGCGCGCGCGGATATCGTCTGCTTGACTGGAATGAGCATTCAAGGGAGCCGGCTCCTCGAAATTCTCGACGTCATGCGCGAACGTGGTGTGATGACGGTCGTCGGCGGCCCCATGGCCACGGTCGAGCCCGAAGTGCTCGAAGGATTGACCGATGTGATCTTCGTGGGCGAGGCGGATGAGACCTGGCCGAAGTTTCTGGCCGAGTGGGAAAACGGCGAGCACAAATCCCGCTACGAGCAGGCCGAAAAAACCAACCTTGAAACGCTGCCATTGCCGCGAGCCGATCTGCTCAAAGCGGAACGCTATATGTTTGGCAGTATGCAGATTTCGCGAGGCTGTCCGTTCACGTGCGAGTTCTGCGACATCATCGTAACTTTCGGGCGCCGCCCGCGCCTCAAGGCGAGCGAGCAGGTCATCGCCGAGCTCGAATCTTTTCTCGAGGTCGGCTTGAAGATCGTCTTCGTGGTGGATGACAACCTCATCGGTAACAAGAAGGCCATCAAGCCGATCCTGCGCGACATCATCGAGTGGCAGCAGGCGCGCGCCTACCCGCTCACGCTCTTCACGGAGGCCTCGCTCGACCTCGCCGAGGACGAGGAACTCATGGAACTCATGGGTCTCGCGGGTTTCCAGAATGTCTTTATCGGCATCGAAACGCCGAACGAGGAGTCGTTGCGGGAGACGAAGAAGCTGCAGAACGTGCGTCCGAACGCGGGCTCGCTGATCGACCGCGTGCATCGCATCCAGGACAAAGGCATCGATGTGTGGTGCGGCATGATCGTCGGTTTCGACCACGACGACACGACGATTTTCCCCGCCGTGCCGGAGTTTCTATCCCGCGCAAGAATTTCGACGGCTCTCGTCGGCATGTTGCATGCAATTCCAACGACACCGCTCTTCAAGCGTCTTAAGGAGGCCGGCCGCCTGAATACCGCCGAGGATGCCGATCTGTACGGCACGAATGTCGTCCCGCTTGGCATGTCGTCCGAGGAACTGCGGGACGGCTTTATCCAGGTCATGCTGGAGACGTATTCAGCGGACGCGTATTTCAGCCGTCTCGATTCGCAGTTCTTCGATCAGGACTTCAAGTTCACGGTGCACCAGCTCCCGTACTGGGACGACTGGCGCTGGGCCTGGGCCAAGCGCGCCTCCTACAATTACGTGCGCTTTGGTGTGATCGCTTCGCGTCTCCTGAGCGCCGTGAAGGATCCGGATCTACGTGCCCGCTACCGCAAGCAACTGGCCCAAGTGGTGAAGAAGCGCTGGCGCGAGCCCCATATCCTCTTCATCTATGCCCTGAAGGTGGCGACGCACTATCACTATGCGGAGCTCGTTCGGTCCATCGCCGATGTCGATCCTGAAACAGGTGCGATGTCGAATGCCGGCCGGTCGTTCTCGCGTGCGCGCAAGGGTGAACAGGTGGTGGACAAGAAGGACAAGGAAGCGATCGCCGCGTAGGCGGTTCTTGTCCTGGCAGTCTCTTTTGTGAGGCGACGCTCGTCCTAGGCCACGCCCGCGCGCAGAAGATCATGGATGTGGACGATGCCGACGGGCCGTCCGTCCTCCACGACGAATAACGCCGTGATGGCCGAGGCGTTGATGATCTCCAGCGCCGCGCTCGCCATGATGTCGCGCGTCACGGTCTTCGGCGCAGGCGTCATGATTTCTACCGCACGCCGATCGAGCAGGCCGTTGCCCATATGCCGGCGCAGATCGCCGTCGGTGATGATGCCCTGCAACTCGCCGTTTTGATTCACGACGCCAAGGCAGCCAAGAGCCTTTTCGGTCATGACAACGATGGCTTCGGACATCACCGTGTCGGCGTCGGTCAGCGGAAGGTCGGTCTCCCGGTGCATCAGATCGTCCACGAATTTCAGCCGGGCCCCGAGCTGGCCGCCGGGATGCAGTACGCCGAAGTCGAGCGCCGTGAAGCCCTTGCTTTCCAGCAGCGCGATGGCGATGGAATCCCCCAGGGCCAGCTGCATCATGGTCGAGGTCGTTGGGGCGAGCCCGTGCGGACAGGCTTCCTTCGAGCGGGGGAGCGCCAAGACGACCTCCGCAGCTTTTGCGAGTGTGGAGTCCGCGTTGGACGTAATCGCCACCAGCGGTACGGCGAAGCGGCGCGAATAGGAGAGGATATTCTCGAGTTCGACCGTCTCTCCCGACCAGGAAAATGCCAAAATCGCATCATCCGGGGTGATCATGCCGAGGTCGCCATGGCTCGCCTCGCTCGGGTGCACGAAATAGGCGGGCGTCCCCGTAGAGGCCAGGGTGGCGGAGACCTTCAGGCCCACATGGCCGCTCTTGCCCATGCCGGTCACGATGACGCGGCCGCGGCAGCCCCGCAAAATGCCGAGCGCGGCGGCGAAGTCGCTGAAAGTTCGCCAGAGAGCGCTTCCTGAAGGGCGCTCAGACCTTGGGCTTCGAGCTGCAGCGTTCGCGTGGCCGAGGCGACGGCCTCGCTGTGGTCTTCGGCTGTAACTAGATCCTGTTTCAAACCAACGGACATCGGCTCGTATTCCCCCTCTGCGGCGCGCAATTCTAGCATGGAATAAGGCATTGAAACGTCAAGCCAAGCCTCTTTCCCAAACCCATTGCCCAGGACCGATTTGGGACGCCGATAAACGCCTCGTTAACCCTGTTTCCCCTAGGCTCGATAGGTCAACGGGTCCAGGTGCGGAACTCTCGCTGCCGAGAGCTCCTTGCACAAGCCCAAGTCCGATCGAGGTGCGTCCTTGCCGCGTCGCCAAACGTCCAGCGCAGCGGGCGTGCTCGCTGCCACTATGCTTGCCGCCTCTCTTGCGCCGGCTGTGGCGCAGGACACGCCAGGCTTGCGCGGCAGCATCGGCACGCCTTCGTCGGGCATTTCCACCGGTACAGGGACGGCCGCGCCGACGGCCCGCTCGCTCGGGCTTCCGCTGAGGGGCGGCATCGTCGAGGAGTCGGCCGGGGACGGCTTGGGCGACGATGCTCGCAACCGATCTCGGCACAAATGCTGAGGACACGGACCCTCTCGGCGGACTCGGTGACGACGCCACCTCGGCCGGGACGACCCAAGCCCCCGATGTCACCGTCAGCCGTCAGCTCAGACCCTCGACGGTGGATCCTGGCCTTCGGGGTACGGTCGTGGCGGACGAAGCGGTTCCGGGCTTCGGCATCGATGAGGGCAGGGCGGAAGCGCCGGGCGAAGTCGATCCCTTCGGCGATCCCGTGGAAACGCCGCTGCGGGACGACATCGTGGATATCGACCCGGCCGACGATCCGCTTGGACTGCGCGTGCGCCAGCTCGATCCCTACGAACCGCTCGGCACCCGTCTCGGCAGTTTTTTGCTCTTCGCCGAGGCTGATGTCGGCATGATCTTCACGGACAACGTGCTGGGCACGCCGAACGGAAACTCGGCCTATGCTTTCGAGTTCGCACCGGAAGTCCGCCTTGAATCGGATTGGGCGCGGCATGCCTTCGAGGCCGAGTTCACTGCCGACCGAAGCTGGTTCAACCGGTTCTCCGTGGAGGACGACAAGATCTACGCGGCGCTGCTGCGCGGCCGGCTCGATGTCGGCGCGCGGACCAATGTGCAGCTCGAGCTAGGCAAGGCGCAGACTCAGGACGGCCGAAACGCGGTCGACATCACCAACATCGCCGGGTTCCAGACGAATGTGCAGGAGGAGCAGATCTCGCTGTCGGCCGAGCACAATTTCAACCGGCTGACGGTCGAGGTCGAGGGCAGCATCTCGACCTTCGACTACCAAGACCTGACCGGCGTGCAGCAGGCGCTGGCGGAGACCGTGACGGGACAGTTCATCCCGCTCGTCGATGTCAGGGACTATCGCGAGAACGAGCTCACCATGCGCGGCACGTATGAATTCAACCCGGGTCTGTCCCTCTATCTGGAAGGGGAGATCAGCGAGGATGTGTACAAGCAGCCGGTCACGGTCTCGGGCCTCACGCGGGATTCGAACGGGTTCGCGACGCTCGCCGGCATGACGTTCTCGGTCAGCAACGCCTTCTACGGCGACATCAGTCTCGGCTGGGGCGAGCAAAGCTCGATTGCCGACGATACCGCGCCGGTCGAAGGATTCTTGTTGAACGCGGACGTCGTTTGGATGCCGACCCCGATGACGCTTGTCGAGTTCCTTGCCAACTCGCAGATCGCGACCGCCAATACGGTGGATTCGCTCGGTGCCGTCTCGCGGAGCTACCGCCTGTCGCTGCAGCACGCGTTCTGGCGCTATCTCGTGGTGGGCGGCTATCTGAGCTACGAAACGGCGGATTATGCAGACAATCCGCTCATCGACGAGCGGCTGCGCGAAGGCCTCACCATGGAGTACTTCTTCAATCCGAACATGTCCGTGTACACCCAATATGAGCATACGGACTTCATGTCGACGGACCGCTTCAACGAATATGCCGAGAACGAGATTCGCGTCGGCCTACGCATCCGCAACTAAGGAGCCGAGTGACCGCGCCCCGTCGATCTGCGTTGGCGATCAGAGCAGCTTCTTGATCTCGGCAACGACATCGTCGCGCAAGTCGGGTCGTTCGAGCGCGTAGGCGACATTGGCCGCGAGGAACCCGGACTTCGATCCGCAATCGAAGGCGCGGCCTTCATATTCGACCGCATAGAAGGGCTGCGTCGTCAGGAGCTTCAGCATGGAATCCGTCAGCTGGATCTCGCCGCCCGAGCCGGCTCCCTGTTCGGACAAGAGATCGAAGATTTCGGGCTGCAGGATGTAGCGGCCGAGGATGGTTAGATTGGAGGGCGCGGTGCCGGCCGGGGGTTTCTCGACCATGCCGGTGACGGGAAAGACATTTCCTTCCGCATCGCCTGTCGCGACCACGCCGTAGTTCTTCGTTTGGTCATCGGGGACAGGTTCGACCGCGAGAATATTGCCGCCATGCTTGTTGTAGACGTCGAGCATCTGCGCAAGGCATCCCTTGCCCGGCACCTGCACCAGCACGTCCGGCAGGATCACCGCGAACGGCTCGTTGCCGACGATCTCACGGGCGCACCAGACCGCATGGCCCAGCCCCAGAGGTGCCTGCTGGCGGACGAAGCTCGCCTCGCCGGCGTCGGGCAGGCATTCGGCGAGGATCTCGAGCGCCTCCGTCTTGCCTCGTGCGGCCAGCGTCTCCTCGAGTTCCGGTTGTCTGTCGAAATGGTCTTCGATGGCGCCCTTGTTGCGGCCGGTGACGAAGACCAAATGCTCGATGCCGGCCTCGCGCGCCTCGTCTACAACGTGTTGGATCAACGGCCGATCCACCACGGTGAGCATTTCTTTGGGCATTGCTTTCGTAGCGGGTAGAAATCGTGTGCCGAGCCCTGCGACGGGAAACACGGCTTTGCGAATGCGGGCAGGCATCAAGTCCTCTTTCAAAGCTGCGGGCTGGGCCCGGAGGCGAAACGGGCACAGGGATGACAAACCAGACAGACCAAACGATGGCGTTTAGCAGTCTCTAAACCACCTCTGCGATAGCACAAATACAGCGCTTGACGTGCGGATTTTCGGGAAACGATCCAATGAGTGTACTTGTCACGGGCGGGGCCGGTTATATCGGCAGCCACATGGTCTTGGAGCTGTTGGCCGCCGACAACGACGTCATCGTTCTAGACGACTTGTCGACCGGATTCCGGTCTGCCGTGCCGGATGCGGCCCGCTTCGTGGAGGGCAATGTCGGCGACATGGCTCTAGTTGGACAGCTTCTGCGCGACTACCCCATCGACACGATCATGCATTTTGCCGGGTGGATCGTCGTGCCGGACTCGGTCGTCGATCCGTTGGGCTATTACGGCAACAACACCTCCAATTCCCGAAATCTGTTGGCGTGCGCGGTTGATGCCGGTGTGCAGTATTTCGTCTTTTCTTCCTCGGCGGCCGTCTACGGCGAGCCCGAGCACTCGCCGGTCGACGAGGACGCACCGCTGCAGCCTATTTCGCCATACGGCAGTTCGAAGCTCATGACCGAGACGATGCTCGCCGACACGGCGAGGGCGCATCCGTTGCGCTATGTGGCCTTGCGGTACTTCAACGTGGCCGGTGCGGATCCTCAATGCAGGGCCGGACAGTCCACCCCCCGGGCCACGCATCTCATCAAGGTCGCGTGCGAAGCGGCCATGGGAGTCCGGCCTAAGATTGACGTGTACGGAACGGATTATCCGACGCCGGATGGAACCTGCGTGCGCGACTACATCCACGTTAGTGATTTGGTTCGGGCACATCTCGACGCTCTGCGTTACCTGCGGGCCGGCGGCGAGAGTGTGGTCCTGAACTGTGGCTACGGCCGGGGATTCTCAGTCCTGGATGTCGTGGAGACGGTGAAGCGGCTTTCTGGCGTCGACTTTCCTGTCCAAATGGCCGATCGCCGTCCCGGCGATCCACCCGCGCTCGTCGCGGGCGCCGGCCGCATCCACAAGGTGCTCGGGTGGGAGCCTCGGCTGGACGATCTCGATGCCATCGTCGGCCATGCCCTTGCCTGGGAACGGCATCTCAAGGACGAAGGCGGACCGGCCTAGCGTCGGGTCTGGCCGTTCCATGTCGAACGCGCCTTTTCAAGGTCATAGAGGCCCGCCACACTCTGCGTAGAGATTCGTTTGGAAGCTTGAAGGATCGTCTATGGCGGCCGCACGGCTTACACGGACGCGTTTGGCGTTCGCATTGTTATTCGCACTCGCGCTCACTTCATGGCCTGTGGCCGGAGTTGCCGACCCCGCGTCCGACTACAAACGCGCGGTCGAAGCCAGTTTCAAGCAGTGGCTTGAAGGCTTGTGGCCGGAGGCGGAAGCCGCTGGCATTTCCCGCGCGACCTTCGACAAGCAGCTGAAAGGGCTGAAGCTCGACTGGTCGCTGCCGCAGCTCACGCCGCCCGATCCCGCCTATCCCGGCGGCCCGGCCTTGCCCGACTCCATGAAGCCGAAGCCCAAGCCGCAGGCCGAGTTCGGCGTGCCCCAGAACTATTTCAAAGCAAGCAGCCTGAATGCGCTCGCTGGCAGCGGCCGGGCCAAGTACCGGCAACTCGCTCCCACGCTGAAGGCTATCGAGGAGCAGTATGGCGTCCCGGCCAGCATCGTGCTCGCCATCTGGGGGCGCGAAACCGGATTTGGCCGCGCAGCGCTGCCTTACGACGCCGTCACGGCGATCGCGACGCAGGCCTTCATGGGCCGGCGTGCCGACGAGTTCCGTCCGCAATTGATCGGTGCGCTTCAGATCATCGAACTCGGTCATGCGACCCGCCAGATGATGAAGAGCTCTTGGGCCGGCGCGATGGGGCATGTTCAATTTCTGCCGGGCGACTTCGAGGAACATGCCGTGGATTTCGACGGCGACGGACGGCGTGACATCTGGCGTTCGGTTCCGGACGCGCTGGCCAGCGCCGGCAACGCGCTGCGAAGCCAGGGGTGGGACGGGAACCAGCCTTGGGCTTACGAGGTGACGCTCCCGAAGAATTTCGACTGCACGCTGCAGGGGCCGGATCAATCGCTGCCCATCAAGGAATGGATCGATCTCGGGGTCCGGCGCGTCAACGGCCGCGAATTCCCGCAAGACCGGCTCGGCGACTGGACCTTCCTCGTGCTCCCCGCCGGGATGAAGGGGCCGGCCTTTCTGGCCACGACCAATTTCTCGGTCCTGAAGCTCTACAACAACTCGGATGTCTACGCGATTTTCGTCGGGCATGTGGCCGACATGATCGCCTACAACACGCCCGTCCAGTTTGTCGGCACATGGCAGCCGGTGGAGCGCTTCACCCGCGATCGTGTCCTCAAGTTCCAGGAAGTGCTTGTTTCCCAAGGCCATGACGTCGGGAAGGTCGACGGACTGGTCGGCTTCAAGACGCGGCAGACGATCGGCAAGGAGGAGAAGGCGCGGGGGCTGCCTCTGACCTGCTACCCGAGCCACGCCTTGATTAACCAGGTGCTAAAGTAGGGTCTGTCATTCTAGGCAAATGCGTAACGGCGGGTTTGCCACGGTTTTGCCCGCCCCATTTGTTATTTTTCCAGGATGAGATCCATGAACTGTCCTAAGATATTGATATCGTCTGCCTTTTCGGCTGGTCTGGCCTGCGTCTCTCTCGCGGCCTACCCGAGCGCGGCGTATGCGGACAAGTTTCAGACCTGCGTGAAGAGCTTTTGGCCCGCCGCGAAGCGTGGCGGCGTCAGCTGGGAGACGTTCGAGAGGGCGACCGCTGGCATCTCGCACGACCAAGAAGTGATCGAGTCCGCCAAGTATCAGCCCGAATACAAGAAGCCGATGGGCGAGTACGTGGAACGCGCGATCTCACCGAAGCGGCTTACGATGGGGCAGCAGATGCTCATCGAGTATGGGCCGCTGCTCCAGCAGGTCGAGGCCAAATACGGCGTCGACAAGCACATCGTTCTGGCCATCTGGGGCGTGGAATCGAACTACGGCACCAACAAGGGCGACAAGCAGGTCATCCAGTCGCTCATGACCCTGGCCTGTTCGGGGGTCAAATCCAAGTTCGCCCGCGGCCAAATCGTTTCGGCACTGAAGATCCTGCAGCACGGCGATACGGACCCGGCGCATTTCAACGGGTCCTGGGCCGGCGCCATGGGGCACACGCAGTTCATTCCCACCACCTATTCGGCTTATGCGGTCGATTTCGACGGTGATGGGCGCCGCGATATTTGGGACACGATCCCCGATGCTCTTGGCTCGACGGCTGCCTATTTGAGGAAGTCGAAATGGATTCCGGGGCAGACTTGGGGTTACGAGGTCAAACTGCCCTCGAGTTACACCGCCAAGAGCTACAAGCGCGGGACCTACCGGACGCTTGCGAGCTGGCAGGCCGCGGGCATCACCCGCGCCAACGGCAAGCCGTTCCCGCGGCCCGGCGACAAGGCGCAGCTTTTGTCGCCGGACGGACGCAATGGTCCGTCCTTCCTGGTCCTGAACAATTTCCGCTCGATCCTGCGCTACAACAACGCCGACTCCTACGCGCTTGCCGTCGGGCATCTGGCGGACCGGCTCGCGGGCTACGGGCCCTTCATCCAGTCCTGGCCCACAAGTGAGAACCGGCTGTCCATGGATCAGCGCATGGAGTTGCAGCGCCATCTGATTGCGCTTGGGCATCTGGAAGGCGAGGTGGACGGCATCATCGGCAGCGGCACGCTCGAAGGCGTGCGGTCCTATCAGCGCGCTAAGGGTATGGCCGTCGACGGCTATCCGACGCAGACCATTTTGAAGAAGCTGAGAGCCGAGGCGCCGGCACTACCTCCGGCCGCTGCGCCCGACTCGACGGCGTCCATTCCGGGCGCCCAACCGGTTCCGGGACAGGCGGCGCAGCCTCAGAACGGCATGCAGCCTCAATATGTGCCGCAGCAAGCGGTCGCCCCCGCTCAACCGGGCGCGGGGAATGCCGTGCAGCCGCAATACATCCATCCTCAAGGGGCTGTCCCGCAAGCCAACAGGCAGCAGCAGCTCCTGGCTCCGGCGCAGCCCCCGATGGCTCAGCCGCAAGCGGCTCAACCTCAAGCCGTGCAGCCTCAGCCTGTGCAGCCGCAAGCCACTCAGCAGCAGCAGGTTGCGGCGGAATATTCGCCTCCGGGCCAGATGAATGCTTACGCGATCATTCCAATCCACCCGCAGCCTGTGCAACAGCGCAGCCGGCCCAGGCCTTGCCCTGGCGGTCCGGGCAGGCAGGTGCGTCGTCCTATTCGCGCAGCGCTTCCGACGTGCCTCCTGCACAGGCGAATTAGTGCTATGATGGGTGCCTGATGTCCCGCCTAAGGAATCTTTGCACCCCCATGCCTCGTCTGATCGGCTCGATCGTGCTGCTGCTGGCAGCGCTTCTCGTTTCCACGGCCTCGACGCCCGTGGCCGCACAAGATGCGCTCGCGCACCGCAGCTACATCACGCCGTTTCCCAATGGCGACCGCTACCGCGTGGTGGTGCTCGGCGACGGGGATGCGGACGGGCTCTGGAGCGGGCTCTATCGCTCCTTCGAAGAAGATCTCACCGTGGACGTCCTGAACCGGTCCAAGAAGTGGACCGGCTTCACAGACCCCAAGCGCTACGACTGGAACGGCGAGATCGACCAGATCTTGAACGACGGAACCTATCATGTCGCGGTCGTCCAGTTCGGCCTCGGCGAGCACAAGGCGATCCGGGAGAACGGCAAGGTTCTCAATGTGGGGACCGAAGAATGGCGCCAGGCCTATGGTGCCCGCATCGAGACGTTTATCCGGAAATTGCGGGCTGCGGGGCTGGGCGTCTACTGGGTCGGGCTGCCGGTGATGCGCTCGGCCGGCCAACGGGCTGCCGCCGAACGTCTCAACGACGTGTTTCGCGAGAAGGCCTTCGTGAACGGCGCCAAGTTCATCGATACATGGAGCGAGTTCGCCGACGAGAACGGCCAATACACGCTGGTGGGCACCGACGAGGACGGGCGGACCCAACGCATGCGCGACGGCGACGGTTTTACGTCGCGCGGCGATTTGAAGCTGGCCCAGCTCGTGAACAAGGAACTGCGCCAGGACATCGAACTTGCCAAGAAGGAACGCGACATTCCGCTCGCCGGCGATCCCGAGGAGCAGGAGAAGGTGGCGACGGGACTGACATCGCCTGAGCCTGCCGCCCGGACAGCTGCCGCAGGCGATCCGGTGGACGGCGAGGAAGGCGATGCCTTGCGGGAGGATCAGGTCGGTGACGTCAGCGTCGTGCGCCCGAATCGCGGCGCCTCGGCGCCGATCAACGATCCCGATGGCGACACGGGCTCCGGAGGTGCGCCGGATCCGCAGGTCATCACATCCAATCTGCCCGGTGGCTATACGGCGATCTCTTCGATTTCGGCGGTGTCCGACGTGACGCTGTCCTCGTCGCGGCCGCAGCTCCCGCTCGCGCAACGGCCCTACTATCGGGTGCTAGTACGTGGCGAGCAGCTCGAGCCGAAATCCGGACGCGCCGACGACTTCGCCTGGCCGCCCAGTTAAGAGCGCTTGAGCTAAGAACGCCGCCGCCTAGCGCGGCAGCGTCGTCGATCCCATCAGGAACTTGTCGATCGAATGGGCGGCTTGCCGTCCTTCGCGGATGGCCCAGACCACGAGCGACTGGCCGCGGCGCATGTCGCCCGCGACGAAGATCTTGCTCCGCGAGGTCTGGTAGTCGACGTCGTTCGCTTTGACATTGCCGCGCTGGTCGAGCTCGACCTTGAGGTCCGCGATCATGCCCCCGTGCACCGGGTGCAGGAAGCCCATGGCGAGGAAGACCAGATCGGCCGGGATCGTGAATTCGCTTCCCTCGATCGGCTTCATCTGCTCGTCGAGGCGCACGCACTCCAGCTTCTCGACCTTGCCGTCGCCGAGGAATCGGTTCGTCGCCACGCTGAAGTCGCGGACGGCGCCTTCGGCCTGGCTCGACGACGTGCGGAACTTGAGCGGCCAGTGCGGCCAGGTCAGCGCCTTGTTCTCCTGCTCGGGCGGCTCCGGCATGATCTCAAGCTGCGTGACGGCCGTCGCGCCTTGGCGGAATGATGTGCCGATGCAGTCCGAGCCTGTGTCGCCGCCGCCGATCACGACCACGCGCTTGCCTTCGGCGGTGATGGAGTCGACATCGCCCAGCGGCTCTCCCGACACACGGCGGTTCTGCTGCGGCAGGAATGTCATCGCGAAGTGAACGCCGTCGAGATCGCGCCCCGGCACGGCGAGGTCGCGCGGATGCTCCGATCCGCCGGCCAGCAGCACGGCGTCGTGCTTGCGCTCCAGGTCACGGATGTCGACATCCTTTCCCACGTCGACATTGCAGTGGAACGTGACGCCCTCGGCCTCCATCTGCGTCACGCGACGCTCGATGATGAACTTCTCCATCTTGAAGTCTGGAATGCCGTAGCGGAGCAGCCCGCCGGGATGAGCGTGCTTTTCGTACACATGCACGTCGTGGCCGGCGCGGGCCAGTTGCTGGGCGGCCGCTAGCCCTGCGGGCCCCGACCCGACAACGGCGACGCTCTTGCCGGTCTTCTTCTCGGGCGGCTGCGGCACGATCCAGCCTGCGTCGAAGGCGCGGTCCGCGATGGCGCGCTCGATCGATTTGATCGTCACCGGCTCGTCGATGATGTTTAGCGTGCACGCCGCTTCGCACGGCGCCGGACAGATGCGACCCGTCACTTCCGGAAAATTGTTCGTGGAGTGGAGGTTCAGCGCCGCGTCCTGCCAATCGTCGTGATAGACGAGGTCGTTCCAGTCGGGGATCTGGTTGTTGATCGGGCAGCCCGTGTGACAATAGGGGATGCCGCAATCCATGCAGCGCGCAGCCTGTTTCGTGATGTCCGCTTCACTCGGATCGATCACGAACTCCTTGAAATGGCGCACGCGGTCGGCGGCCGGCTGATAGGACCGGTCTTCCCGCTCGATTTCCAGAAACCCTGTAACTTTGCCCATTCGATTAGGATCTCCGCCCTAACTCATCTCATCCGTGCCAATGCCTCGGCAGTACCGAAGCCCGGCTCTCATGCCCGCATTGTGGCTTATTTGCCGGTCTCGCGCAGGCCGATTTCGATCGTGCCGAGCCCATCCGGGTCGGCAGCCTGTTGACGCGCCATTTCCTGCAGCGCGCGGCGATACTCCACCGGCATGACCTTGACGAATTTCGGCAGGTAGGTGGCCCAATTGTCCAATATCTCTCGGGCGCGGGCCGAGCCGGTATAGTGCAGATGGTTCTCGATCAGTTTGCGCAGGCGCAACGCATCGTGGCGCGTCATGTCCGTGAGATCCACGAGGCCGTGGGTCTCCAGGTCGCCGCCCTCGTGGAGATATTTCTCCATGGCTTGGTCTTCGCTCGGGATCGGCTCGAGCTCAACCATGGCCATGTTGCAGCGCTGCTCGAAATCGCCGGACTCGTCGAGCACGTAGGCGATGCCGCCGGACATGCCCGCCGCGAAGTTGCGGCCCGTGGGGCCGATCACGACGACCACGCCGCCTGTCATGTACTCGCAGCCGTGATCGCCGGTGCCTTCGATCACCGCTGTGGCGCCAGAGTTGCGCACGCCGAAGCGTTCGCCGCCGACGCCGTGGAAGTAGCACTCGCCGGAAATGGCGCCGTACAAGACCGTGTTGCCGACGATGATGGATTTCTCGGGGACGATCTTCGACTCCTCGGGCGGACGGACGATGATGCGGCCGCCCGACAAACCCTTGCCCACATAGTCGTTGCCTTCGCCGACGAGGTCGAACGTCACGCCATGGGCCAGCCAGGCGCCGAAGCTCTGGCCGGCGGAGCCGTTGAAACGGACCCAGATCGTGTCGTCCAGAAGACCGGCATGGCCGTAGCGCTTGGCGATCTCGCCGGACAGCATTGCGCCGGTCGAACGGTCGACATTCTTGATCGGCAGGTCGATCTTGACCGGCGCCTTCTCATCGATGGCCGCGCGGGCAAGTTCGATCAGCTTGGTGTCGAGAACGGTCTCGAGCCCATGGTCCTGCAGCTCGGTATGCCGGATCGGGTGCGTGTCGGCGTTGTCGGGCTTGTGGAACAGCTTGGTGAAGTCGAGCCCGCGCGCCTTCCAGTGGTCGATGGCGACTTCCTTGTCCAACACCTCGGTGCGGCCGATCATCTCTTCGAACTTCCGGAAGCCGAGGGCCGCCATGTACTCGCGCACTTCCTCCGCGACATAGAAGAAGAAGTTGATGACATGCTCCGGCGCGCCGGTGAACCGCGCTCTCAGGACTGGGTCCTGGGTGGCGATGCCCACGGGGCAGGTGTTCAGATGGCATTTGCGCATCATGATGCAGCCGGCCGCAATCAACGGAGCCGTCGAGAAGCCGAACTCGTCCGCCCCGAGCAGCGCGCCGACGATTACGTCGCGACCGGTGCGCAAGCCGCCATCGACCTGCACGGCGATGCGTCCGCGCAGCCGGTTCAGCACCAGCGTCTGCTGCGTTTCCGCAAGGCCGATTTCCCAGGGCGATCCGGCATGCTTGAGCGAGGTCAGGGGCGAGGCGCCCGTGCCGCCCTCGAATCCCGATATCGTCACGTGGTCGGACATGGCTTTGGCCACGCCTGCGGCGACCGTGCCGACGCCCACTTCCGACACGAGCTTCACGGAGATGTCGGCTTTCGGATTGACGTTCTTGAGATCGTAGATCAGCTGCTTGAGATCCTCGATCGAGTAGATGTCGTGGTGTGGCGGCGGGGAGATGAGGCCGACGCCCGGCGTCGAGTGCCGCACCTTGGCGATTGTCCCATCGACCTTGTGGCCCGGCAGCTGTCCGCCTTCGCCGGGCTTCGCACCCTGCGCGACCTTAATTTGGATCATGTCCGCGTTAGTGAGGTACTCCGTGGTCACACCAAAGCGGCCCGAGGCAACCTGCTTGATCGCCGACCGCATGGAATCGCCATTGGGCAACGGCGTGAAGCGATCCACTTCCTCGCCGCCTTCGCCGGTGTTCGACTTGCCGCCGATCCGGTTCATGGCAATCGCCAGCGTCGTGTGAGCCTCGCGGCTGATGGAGCCGAACGACATGGCGCCTGTCGCGAAGCGCCTCACGATCTCGCTGGCCGGTTCAACCTCGTCAAGCGGGACCGGCTTCTGGCCGAGTTCCTCGGCATTCTTGATGCGGAACATGCCACGCAGGGTCAGGAGCTCTTTGTCCTGCTGGTTTATGGCCTCGGCATAGGTGCGATATTTCTCGGGCAAGTCGCCACGGACCGCGTGCTGAAGATCGGCCACGACCTGCGGCCGCCACGAATGAGCCTCGCCGCGAACCCGGAAGGCATACTCGCCGCCGACGTCGAGAGCATTGCGCAAGACAGGGGCGTCGCCGAAAGCGGCCTTGTGCCGTTCGACGGTCTCCTTGGCGATCTCCGCAAGGCCCACGCCTTCGACCTGGCTGTTGGTACCGGTGAAGTACTTTGCCACGAAGTCGGACTTCAGTCCGACCGCGTCGAAAATCTGCGCGCCGCAATAGGACTGATAGGTCGAGATGCCCATCTTGGACATGACCTTCAGCATGCCCTTGCTGACGGCCTTGATGTAGCGCGTGATTGCCTCGTCAAGAGTGATGTCCTCGTCGATCTCCGGTAGCAGGGTCTCGAGCGTCTCGAAAGCGAGATAGGGGTTGATGGCTTCCGCGCCATAGCCGGCCAGCGTGCAGAACTGGTTCACTTCGCAGGCTTCGCCGGTCTCGACCACGAGGCCCACGGACGTGCGCAGCCCGCAACGGATCAGATGGTGATGCACCGCGCTCGTCGCCAAAAGCGACGGCAGAGGAATGCGGTCGCTGTCCGTCGCCCGGTCCGACAGGATGATGATATTGTCGCCTTCCAGGACAGCGGCTTCCGCCTTTTTGCAGAGCTGGTCGAGCGCGCCTGCCATGCCCTTTTCGCCGTCCTTGGCGGGGTAGGTCATGTCGAGCGTGACCGTCAGGAACTGATTATCTGCGACCGCGCCGATGGCCCGGATGCGTTCCAGATTCTCATTTGAGAGAATGGGCTGGGCGGCTTCCAGGCGCTTGTCCTTCGACGTGCCTTCGAGGTCGAGCAGGTTCGGCCGCGGGCCGATGAACGTCACCAGCGACATCACGAGTTCCTCGCGGATCGGATCGATCGGCGGGTTCGTCACTTGCGCGAAGTTCTGCTTGAAATAGGTGTGCAGCAGCTTCGGCCGGTTCGACAGAGCCGAGATGGGCGTGTCGGTTCCCATGGACCCGATGGCCTCCTGGCCGGTCTGGGCCATGGGCAGCATCAGGAACTTCAGGCTCTCTTGCGAATAGCCGAAGGCTTGCTGGCGATCCAACAGGCTGACATTGGGGCGCGTCGGCGCCACGTTCGCGCCCGGCAGCTCATGCACCTGGATCTGCGTCCGGTCGAGCCACTCCTGATAAGGATGCGAGTCGGTCATCTCCGCTTTGACCTCTTCGTCGGAGATGATGCAGCCCTTCTCGAGATCGATGAGCAGCATCCTGCCGGGCTGGAGCCGCCACTTCTCGACGATCTTGTCTTCCGGGAAGGGCAGGACGCCGGTTTCCGACGCCATCACGACGAGGCCGTCGTCCGTCACGAAATACCGGGCCGGACGCAGTCCGTTCCGGTCGAGTGTGGCGCCGATCTGCCGTCCATCGGTAAAGGCCATGGCGGCCGGGCCGTCCCACGGCTCCATCAGGCACGCATGGTATTCGTAGAAGGCGCGGCGCTTGGCATCCATCAGCGGGTTGCCCGCCCACGCTTCGGGGATAAGCATCATCGCTGCATGGGCGAGGCTGTAGCCGCCTTGCACCAGGAACTCGAGGGCGTTGTCGAAGCAGGCCGTGTCGGACTGGCCTTCATAGGAGATCGGCCAGAGCTTCGAGATGTTGTCGCCGAAGAGGGGCGATGACACGCTCGCCTGGCGCGCGGCCATCCAGTTCACATTGCCCCGCAGCGTGTTGATCTCGCCGTTATGCGCAACCATGCGGAAGGGATGCGACAGCTTCCACGACGGGAAGGTGTTCGTCGAAAATCTCTGATGGACGAGGGCCAGCGCCGAACTGAATTTCGGGTGGTGGAGATCCTGGTAGTAGGCGCCCAGCTGATAGGCCAGGAACATGCCTTTGTAGATCACCGTCCGGCAGGACAGGGACACGATGTAGAAGCCGATGTCGTGACCGCCGGTCTCGCCGTTGATCGTGTTGGAGATCACTTTGCGCAGGAGATAGAGCTTCCGCTCGAAGTCGGTCTCGTCCTTGATGCCGGGACCGCGTCCGATGAAGACCTGCCTGTGAACCGGCTCGGTCTCGATGACCTCCGGCGACAGCGTCGAATTATCGGTCGGCACGGTGCGCCAGCCCAGCAGGGTCAGGCCTTCGGATTCGACCACGCGCTCGATCGCGGATTCGCAATAGATGCGCTGAGCCTGATTGGAGGGCATGAAAATCTGGCCGACGGCGTACTCTCCGGGCTCCGGCAGCGTAAACCCGAGCGGGGCGCAGACCTCCACTAAGAAGTCGTGGGGAATCTGAATGAGCATGCCGGCGCCATCGCCGTCGCGCGGGTCCGCGCCCGCCGCCCCGCGATGGGTCAGGTTCACCAAGATCTCGAGGCCATGCTCGATGATCTTGTGGCTCTTGTTGCCTTTCAGGTCCGCGATAAAGCCGACGCCACAGGCATCGTGTTCGTTGGCCGGATCGTAGAGTCCTTCCGCGCGCGGCATGCCAGTCGCAGTCACGTTGAAAGGTCCAGGTAGGAGCGCACGGGGTGCAATCTTCTGCATGAATTCTCGGCCTCGCCGCCTGGGCGAGCATGTTGGGGTTGGGCCAAAAGCCTCTACCTCACCAATGTGACCGTCAAGGCAATAGTGAAGATCGGGCCCTGGTAGGCTAGCGTGCCTCTACGCTAGCGTACGCGGCGATTTATGGCAGCAGACCACCTCAAGTAAGGCGGTGTGAAGAGCTCCGCGCCGCAGACTCTAGTACAAAGGTCAGCAAGCCTGTCCTATTTCGCCCCAAAATGCCAGATTTCCGAGGCGTACACAAGCGCAAGATTCACGATCCGACGCGGCCCCACAGGGTGTGCATCCGGGGGTTGTTGCAATGGATACAGGCCTTCCGCTAGGCGGTCGCCGGATCACAAAAGGCTGGCGGAGGCGTGATTTGACCGGAGCGGAAAATCGCGTCCCACTTGGCCCCGCAAATCCGGCGGCGGGTGGGCGTTTCGCCGGCCGTCATGACCAAGAACCACTTGAACCCCTGATCCACTTGAGCCCTTAGAAGGACCAAATATGACCCATCACTCCAAGTCACTCTCCGGCGTCGCCGTGGCCAGTGCCTTTGCTGCCGCGCTTGGCATTGCCGCAACCACCACGCCGCTGCCGCCGAGGATGAGCAAGAGAAATGTTTCGGCGTCGCCAAGGCCGGCGAGAACGACTGCGCCGCGGGCGCCGGCACGACCTGCGCCGGCACGGCGACGATCGATTATCAGGGGAATGCCTGGAAGCTCGTACCCAAGGGGTCCTGCACCACCATGAAACTGCCGGGCGACCGCGAGGGCAGCCTCACGGCGCTCGAGCGCGACATGCCACCTGCGTAAGGCGATGGCGCGTCCGGCGAATTTTGGGACAAGCCCGATTCCGCGAAAGGGCGGGGTCGGGCTCAAGCCTGAGCACTATCGCGACATTCTCGACGGCGATCCCGAGATCGGCTGGTTCGAAATCCACGCCGAGAATTACATGGGGGCGGGCGGGCCACCCCATGCCTATCTGACCGCCATCCGGGAGCGCTATCCCCTGTCGCTGCACGGCGTGGGTCTTTCCATTGGCGGCGCGGGGCCGCTCGATGCCGATCATCTCGCGCGTCTGCGCGCGCTCGCCGACCGCTATCAGCCCGCCCTGTTTTCCGAGCATTTGGCTTGGTCCAGCCACGACACGGTCTACCTGAACGATCTCCTGCCGCTGCCGTACACGAAAGACACGCTCGCCCGGGTTTGCGACCACATCGATCAAGTGCAGACCGCCATGAACCGGCAAATGCTGCTTGAGAATCCCTCCACCTATGTCGCCTATGCCGAGACCACGATGCGCGAGGTCGACTTCCTGCGCGAAGTTGTACGGCGGACCGGCTGCGGGCTCTTGCTCGATGTGAACAACGTTTTCGTGCAGGCCGCCAATCACGGATTTAAGCCCGCCGACTATCTCGACATTTTTCCGATGGACCATGTGGGCGAGATTCATCTCGGCGGGCACGCGGAGGATGCGGACGAGGACGGTTCGCTCCTGCTCATCGACGATCACGGGCGTCGGGTAGCCGGTCCCGTCTGGACGCTTTACGCGCGAGCGCTCGCGCGCACGGGGCCGGTGCCGACGCTGATCGAATGGGACAACGACGTTCCCGACTGGCCCGTGCTGTTTGCCGAGGCCAAGCGAGCCGATGACCTGCTGGCCTCGTGCACGGAGCCCGCCGCTCCCGAGCTCGCGGCCGTTACATGACGACGGACGCTGCCCAGCGCGAGGCTGCCTTCGCGAAGGCGCTTCTCGATCCGCACGCGGGCGTTCCGGATGCTGTGAAGGGGCGCGACGGTAGCGGTCCCACGCGACGCTTCGCGGTCTACCGCAACAATGTCTACGCCAGCCTCATCGACGCGCTTGCGGGCCGCTTCCCGGCAACGGCGAAGCTCGTGGGAGAAGAGTTCTTCCGGGCGATGGCACGGGAGTACGTGGAGAAGACGCGGCCGCGGTCGGCCGTTCTGCTGTGGTATGGCGGTGACTTCCCCGACTTCATCGGCGCCTTCCCGCCCGCCTCGGCGGTTCCCTATCTCGCCGACGTGGCGCGGCTCGAATGGGCCTGGCACCAGGCCTATCACGCCGCCGATGCCGAGCCGTTGTCGCAAGAGGCGCTGACGGCGCTCGGTGAACGCGCCGAGGATATCGGCTTCGTGTTTCATCCCTCGGCCCATCTCGTCCGATCCGCCTATCCGGTGATCACCATCTGGGAGCTCACGCTGCGGGACGGCGAAGACGAACCGGGACGCCTGCCTGCCGGCGGGGAGGATGCGCTCGTGCTGCGTCCCGCGCTTCAAGTCACGGTTCGCCGGTTGCCGGCTGGCGGGGCAGCATTCGCCGAGGCGCTCATGGCGGGGGAGAAGTTAGCGGCTGCGGCGCGCACCGCTCTTGACCTCGAACCGTCCTTCGACCTTGCCGCCAACCTCGGGGGCCTCATGCGAAGCGGCGCATTTGTCGGAACGCGGTAAACCTACTTTAAGTTGTTATCGGTGTAGACTGCGCACTTCGCAAGACTCCCGCGCCACGACTCTCCCAACCGGCGTGACCGAGTGCGAAACAGGGAAGGGCGCCCCTCGTATGAGGAGCGCCCTTCTTTGCTTTCGTCTGCTCTAGCGGGACCGATTTCGGCCCCTTGTCGGGCTTACGCCGCCTGACTGTCGATCGTCATGTCGTCGATCGTCTTGGGGGCGTCCGACTTGGTCGTGATCTCGATGGTCCGCGGCTTCATGGCCTCGGGCAGCACGCGCTCGAGATCGACGTGCAGCAATCCGTTCTCGAGGCTCGCGCCCTTCACGACAACATGGTCCGCGAGCTGGAAGCGGCGCTCGAAGCTGCGGGCGGCGATGCCGCGATGCAGGTAGGTCGAGTTCTCCTGCTCGACGCGCTTCTCCCCGCGAACGGACAACGTATGCTCCTTGACCTCGATTTCGAGATCGGCGTCGCTGAAGCCGGCGACAGCCATGCTGATGCGATAGTCGTTCTCGCTCACCCGCTCGATGTTGTAGGGCGGATATGCGGGGGCGTCGCCTTCGTACGTGTTCAACGTATCGAGCAACGAGCCGAGCCGGTCGAAGCCGACAGTGGAGCGATAAAGCGGGGTCAAATCGAAATGCCTCATGTCACATCCTCCTGATGAAGCGATATGGTGGGTGGCCCGCTCCTCATGCGGAGCCAGGCTCTGAGACGCAAAGCCCGAAGGCCTTTGCGCAAAATCGCATATAGGATCGGCTCCGGGGCGCTTCAAGAGCTGTAGAGCGCTGAATTCAAACAGTAAATTCAACAATCTGTCAGCGCTGTGTCCCGCTTGCGGCGCCCGCGAAGTTGCATGGTCTGTTGTCGGCGGCGCCATAGCGGCTGTAAGAAAGAGCGGCGGACCAATCCTCCCGCGTTGCGGGATTGCGGAATATCCTGAATCTCGATGACTCTCGTTTCGACACCCAAGAACCCTGTCCCTCTCGGCGCCAACGCGGGCTATCTCGATGTGCGCAAGGGGGTCAAAGTCCGCTATGCGAGCTGGCAGTCGGCCTTGCAGCAGCGTGGCGGCACCGTCTGCATCTTTCCGGGCCGGAACGAGTACATCGAGAAATACTTCGAGGTGGTCGGCGAGTTGCGCCGCCGCGGGTTCGCCGTTGCCATCATCGATTGGCGCGGGCAGGGCGGGTCGACCCGGTTGGTGCGCGGCTCCTCGCGCGGACACATCCGGAGCTTCATCGACTACGAGCAGGACATCTATCACTTCATGAAGGGTGTCGTGCTTCCCGACTGTCCCATGCCCTATTACGCGCTGGCCCATTCCATGTCCGCGCCTATCCTCTTGACGCCGCGACCAAGCGCGGGTGCTGGTTCCATCGTCTGATCACGACCTCGCCGATGGTCGAGCTGGCCGGGCTGCCGCTGCCCCAGGACGTTTGCGCCGGGTTCGCGACGGCGCTTTCTTGGGCCGGGCTCGGCAAGCAGGCGGTGCCCGGCGATCAGTCCGTGTGGACGAGCGATGTCTTCGAAGGCAATCCGCTCACCTCGGACCGGGAACGCTTCTATCGGAACGTCGAAGTGTTGAACGCGGCGCCGGGTCTTGCGGCCGGCCCCCCGACCATCGGCTGGCTGCATGCGGCGTTCGATGCCATGTCGCGCTTGGAAGGCGAGAAATACGCGCCGAAGATTCGCGTGCCCTCGCTGCTGGTCGTCGCCGGTGACGACAAGATCGTTTCCAACAAGGCGATCGAGGCGTTGTCGTCACGACTGCGGGCGGGAACGCAGATCGTGCTGCGCGGCGCCCGGCACGAAATTCTGCAGGAACGGGATTCGATCCGTGAGCAGTTCTGGGCGGCGTTCGATGCCTTCGCGCCCGGCGTCGCCATTCGCAAGACGGCTTAGCGGCACTGCGGCTTAAGCGGAGAGGATCTCCAAAGCCGCTGCGTGCAGGGCGCGATCGCCGGCGGCTACGATGCGTCCGCCGTGGCTCGGGTCGCCACCCTCCCAGGTCGTCACGATACCGCCGGCGCGTTCGATGATCGGCACGAGCGGCATGATGTCGAACGGCTTGAGCCCCGCCTCGACGACGAGGTCGATCTGGCCCATTGCGAGCAGACAGTAGTTGTAGCAATCGCCGCCGAAGCGCCGTAGGCGCACCGCGCGTGACAGCGCCTCGAACCGGATGATTTCGGACGCGTCGAAAAGTTCCGGCGCCGTGCTCGCAAGGATGGCGTTGTCGAGCACGGGGCATGGCCGGACCCGGATGGGCCGCGTCTCGCCGGCGCGTGTGAAGTAGCTTTCCGTTTCGCCGCACCAGAAGCGTTCGCCCGTGTACGGCTGGTTCATCATGCCGAGCACCGGTGCGCCGTGTGCGGTCAGGCCGATGAGCGTGCCCCAGAGAGGCTGTCCCATGATGAAGGCGCGTGTGCCGTCGATCGGGTCGATGATCCAGCAGATTTCGGCGTCGGGTTGGGTGTCGTCGAATTCCTCGCCCACGATGCCGTGCCCGGGATGGGTCTCAGACAGGATGGTGCGAATGGCGGTTTCCGCGTCCCGGTCCGCCGCAGTAACGGGATCGAACCCGGAGCGCCCTTGTCGTCGACGGCCAGGTCCGTTCGAAAATGCGGCAATATGACCTCGCCAGCCCTCTCGGCGAGAGCGTGCGCTGTCGCTATATAGCTCTGGAAATCGAGTTGAACGGTTTTGGTCACGATACAAGGCTTGGCGGTGTTTGCCGTTGAGAGTCAAGGCTTCCGAGCCTTAAGGACGAGGCTTACCTCCTGGTCCTGGGATTGTCCGGCGTATGCGGGTATGGCGGACAAGCCTCAGTAACGTGACTTTGCGGCACCACTGTTTCAGTTCTGTCGTCAATTTCCGGCTACACCTTGATTTTTGTGCATTGCAATGACATATTGTTGCAATGCGGTATGGCTCTCCAGGCCATATCGCTGCCCTCCTTGGGCGTTTCCTCCCTAGACTTGGGCCGTTCGTTCAATCGGACGGCCCTTTTTTTTGGATCGGCGAGGCCTATTCGGCCGCGGCGCGGGGGACGATGAGATCGGAAATGCCGGGCATCAGTCCCCGGGTCACCGTCTCCAGCTTGTGCCTCAAGATGTCGAAACGCTCGGTTCGTTCGAACGTCGTCTCATCCATATACAGCGCCCGGTTGATCTCCATCTGCAGGACATGCTGTGCCTTGTGCGGGCGTCCATAATGCTCGGTGATGTAACCGCCCGCATAAGGCTTGTTGAGCGCGACGCCAAAGCCCAGCGCCTCCAGGGACCGGGCGGCCATGCGTGTCAGCTCGCTGCTGCAAGAGGTTCCGAAGCGGTCGCCCAGTACGAAGTCGGCGCGGGTCGACCGTTTGTCGGCACTCGGGCTCGAGGGCATGGAATGGCAGTCGATCAGCACGGCGAAGCCGAATTCCCGCTTCGCTTCCGTAAGGAGCGCCGCGAGGGTCTCGTGATAGGGAATGTAGAGGCGGTTGATCCGTTCCAGCGCCGTTTCGACCGAAAGGGGCTCCCGGTAGATCTCCTCGGACTCCGAGACGATCCGCGCGATCGTTCCGAGGCCGCCGACGACCCTGACCGATTGGGTGTTGGCATAGTGGGGCAGCCCGTCGCGGAACAGGATCGGGTCCAGCTCATAGGGCTCGCGGTTCACGTCGAGATAAGCGCGTGGAAAGTGCGCATGAAGGAGCGGGGCCCCGAGCGCGGCGGCGAAGCTGAAGAGTTCATCCACATAGGCGTCTTCCGACCGCCGCAACGTCAGCGCGTCGAGCTTTGAGGCGGCCAGGAATGTGCTGGGATAGACCCGGCCCGAGTGGGGCGAGTTGAAGACGAGGGGAAGCGCCAGTTTCGCAGGCCGCACCACGGTGAAGGGCGGTGACAGTTCCCGCTCGATCGCCTCAGCCTCTCTTTGCTTCATACGCCAAACCTGGGTTCTTCGGTTCCGGTAGCGGCGCCGGCCGTGCGGCGGCCCACCGGCATTAACTCTGCCAACGACAGGGGGTGCTGTCCAGGCGTGTTCCGGCTTGTGCCGTGGCTCAATTGCGGCAATTATCACATGGCCTACCCGATGGGGCCGCGCCAATCGTTCAAGAATAAGGCAAGCGGTCGTTTACCATATTCGTGTAGGCGTTACAGGGTGAGTGTTGAGGGGGACGAGGATAATGGAGGCGAACGACCCGCGCGTGCGCAGCGTTCAGCGTATTCTTCTTGCCGAAGACGATGACGATATGCGCCGGTTCCTGGTGAAGGCGCTGGAAAAGGCCGGTTACGACGTGGTTTCGTTCGGCAACGGCATGGAGGCTTATGAACGGCTTCAGGAAGAGCCCTTCATGCTGCTTCTGACCGATATCGTGATGCCCGAGATGGACGGAATCGAACTGGCGCGCAAAGCCGCCGAACTCGATCCGGACCTCCGGATCATGTTCATCACCGGTTTCGCGGCCGTGGCGCTCAATCCGGACAACAACGCGCCGAAAGACGCCAAGATTCTGTCGAAGCCCTTCCACCTGCGCGATTTGGTCGATCAGGTGGAGCGCATGCTGGCGGCTTGAGGAAAAGCACCGGAATCCGCCGCTTGCGTTCTGGCGCCGCCACCCATATAGAAGGCGCCTTGCCACACAGACCGGGCGGCTAGCTCAGCGGTAGAGCACTACGTTGACATCGTAGGGGTCACTGGTTCGATCCCAGTGCCGCCCACCATTCCAAGCGACTTGAGTGTGCCCGTGTTTCGGGACGTGGGAGCCGCCTTTCGGGGCAGCCTTGCGCGTGCGAACGGGCTCCCTTGAGGGGGCTTAGTCGTAGAGTTCCTGGCAGCTCAAATATTGCCGGAACACCCAGCGGCTCTTCTCCGAGCCCGGAGGCGTAATCCGCGCCCAGAGCTTTCCCTGCACACTGTGGATTGCCCACGCATTCACCGGCGTGCCGTTCTTTAGCGTGCCCACGATGCGCCCGTTCGGCTTGCTGCGCACATTCAGAGGCGTGCCGGTCGGATCGTTGACCGTACATTTCATTTGCGCCGCCGCCGCGCCCGTCATGGCGAGGAG
Organism: Methyloceanibacter stevinii; assembly: GCF_001723355.1. NCBI lineage: Bacteria > Pseudomonadati > Pseudomonadota > Alphaproteobacteria > Hyphomicrobiales > Hyphomicrobiaceae > Methyloceanibacter > Methyloceanibacter stevinii. Next base: position 67,215 of record NZ_LPWE01000004.1, read on the forward strand.
AATGGTTACGGCGACGAGGGGTGTTCGGACTTGCATGCAAGTGTCCATAGGCGCTGCCGCCCATAGCCTCATTGATACGCGTCAAAGCCGGAACTTCCTACATCGCGGGCGGTTTGTCCGATGGTGGGCCAAGCGGCTCCGGCCCGGGTTCGCGGGATGGTCAAATCCGCCCCAACCCGTTACGATTCAAACGAGAGTCCGGCTCGGCGATCTGGTTGGCGCCGGACGGGACAGGGGGCCTTGCCGCCCCTCTTTGCGCGCCTTTGACAGCCGGTGGGACCCTGGTGCGAACGGAACATGACGTTGCGGTGATTGGTGCGGGTCCGATTGGATGTGCCGCGGCGATCGCCTTTGCCCAGCGCGGGGAGACCGTCCTGCTGCTCGAGGCCAATCCGCGCGCCGCTGAGCGGTTCGCGGGCGAGTGGATCCACCCGTCCGGCGTCAGGATTCTACAGAAGCTCGGATTGGGCGATCTCGCGGCCTTTACGGAGAACGGCCCGCGGCGGGGCTTCGTCGCCCATCCCGGCGACGGCGCCGACCCGATCGTCTTGTCCTATCCGGACGGCATGACGGGCGTCAGCTTCGAGCATCACAGGCTCGTCGACGAATTGCGCCGCCGCGCCGTCTCGATGCCCGAGATCGACTATGTCGCGCCGGCAAAGCTGAGCAAGCTCGAGCCGGTGCCGGCCTATGTGGACGGCGACACGGGCGCCGAGGTCGCGATCAACGCGAAGCGGATCGTGGCAGCGGACGGCCGCCGGTCAGGAACGCGCCGCCTTCTCGGTCTGCCCGACGGCTCCGTCGGTATTTCGTTCATGGCCGGTATCGTTCTCGACGATGTGGAACTGCCTGTTGAAGGCTATGGCCATGTGTTGAGCGGTCTGGCCGGTCCCATCCTGTCGTACCGGATTGGCGCCGACCAGGTGCGTCTGTGTCTCGACGTGCCGGCGTCGGCCACGGAGCTCCGGCGCGACACGGACGCGCTCTACGCGGCGGTCGCCCCGGCTCTGCCAGCACCGATGGCGAAGGCGCTTGCTGTCTCCCTGAAGACCCGAAAGCCCGCCTGGATGGAGACGCGGTTCCAGACCCGGACAGTCTACGGGCGCGGCAATGTGGCCTTGGTTGGCGATGCGGTCGGCTGCACGCATCCGCTGACGGCTGTCGGCATCTCGCTGGGATTGAAGGACGTGGAGGCCCTGGTCGACAGCACCGACGCGGCGGACTACGCGCGCCGGCAGAGGGCGCGCGCGCGGGTGCCGGAGATGCTTTCGAACGCGCTCTATCAGGTCTTTTCCGATCCCCGCTACGATGCCCGCGCCATCCGGCAGTCGATGTTCGATACGTGGCGCACGAGCGCCGCGGAGAGGCGCCGCACGATGGCACTGCTCGCCGCGACGGACGTGCGCGGGAGCACATTTGCGACGTCGTTCTTCCGCATCGGATTCCGGGCTGCGCGAAAGACTGTCGGTGCGGAAATGCGCGAGGGACACTGGAGCCGGACGCGGCAAACGCTGGCGCGGTTCGCGTCGTGGAGCACCTGGCCGATCGCCGGTCTTGTTCCGGGCTACCGGAAGATACCGGCCCATCTCAAGGCCGCAGGACATTGAACCACTGGGCGGCGCAGAAGGACCTGTCGCAGGCTGTCGATCTGGCGCTGCGGCACGTTCAGGACACCCAAGCGCCTGACGGAAGCTGGCACGGCGATTACGGCGGGCCTGTGTTTCTGCTGCCGACCTTGATCGTCGCGACGCACATTGTCGGCGTGCCCTTCGATCGCGAGACCGAGCAGGACTTCATCCGCTTCTTCAAGCATCACCAGAACGAAGATGGCGGCTGGCCGCTCCATATCCAAGGCGAGAGCTACGCCTATGCCACGGCGCTGTGCTACGTGGCGCAGCGGCTGCTGGGGCTCCCTGCGGACGATCCCGATCTGAAGCGGGGGCGGACTTGGCTGCTCGACGCGGAGGTGCGGCCAACCTGCCGCCGTGGGGCAAGTTCCTGCTCGCGCTCCTCAATCTGTACGACTACGACGGCGTCATGCCGGTCCCGCCGGAGCTCTGGCTTCTCCCGACATCGCTGCCGGCTCATCCGTCCCGCTTCTGGTGCCACAGCCGCATGATCTTCCTACCCATGAGCTATCTCTATGGGATCAGGGCCCAGGCGCCGTTGACGCCGGTCGTGCGCGCGTTGCGCGACGAGATCTTCTGCGAGCCCTATGAAGCGTTGGACTTCCGCGCCAGCCAGATGCAGTGCGCGCCCGATGATATCTACGCGCCGCTGTCGCGGGGCTACCGCCTCCTGAACGGTCTTCTGAACGGCTACGAAGCCGTCGCCAGCAAGAGCTTGCGCACCCGGGCGACCGCTTTCGTGCTGGATCAAGTCCGCCAGGAAGACGAGAACACGAACAACATCTGCATCGGGCCAATCAACAAGGTGCTCAACATGCTGTGCTGGCACTATGCCGAACCTCAAGGAGCGCGCGTCGCCGCGCACCGGCGGCAGTTGCCTGAGTATTTGTGGAAGGGCGAGCACGGCACGCATATGCAGGGCTACAATTCCTCGCGGCTTTGGGATACCGCCTTCACCGTCCAGGCCATCTGTGCGTCAGGCCGCGCGGGGACCGCGAAACCCATGCTGGAGGCGGCCCATGCTACATCGAAGCCAATCAGGTGCTCGAAGATACGCCGGAGCGGGAGCGCTATTTCCGCGATCCCTCCAAGGGCGGCTGGCCGTTCTCGAACCGGAAGCACGGCTGGCCGATTTCGGACTGCACCGCGGAGGGATTGAAAAGCGCGATCGCGTTGCGCGCTATTGTCGACGAGCCCATCCCCGACGAGCGCCTCGGCGATGCCGCCGAGTTGATCCTCGGCTGGCAGAACGCCGACGGCGGCTGGCCGACCTACGAGAAGGCGCGGACACCTTCCTGGATGGAAGCGCTGAACCCGTCGCTCGTCTTCGCCGACATCATGGTGGACCATTCCTATGTGGAGTGCACGTCGGCCTGCGTGCAGGCCCTCATCCGCTATCGTGCGCAGGGTGCCGATCCCGCGCGGGCCCAGCGCATCGACAAGGCGATCGAGCGCGGCCGCGATTTTCTGTTGGCTCGGCAACGTGCCGACGGCGCCTGGATGGGCGCTTGGGGCATCTGCTTCACCTACGGGACTTGGTTCGCGGTTTCGGCTCTGCGGGCGGCGGGTCTTGCTGCCGACAGCGGCCCCATTCGCCGGGCCGCGGCATTCCTCGTCTCCCATCAACTTCCCGATGGAGGCTGGGGCGAAACCATCGAGAGCTGCCGGCGCGGGACCTATGCGAGCACCCCGGAGGGCCAGGTCGTGATGACATCCTGGGCGTTGCTCAGCCTGCTTCAGAGCGAGATGGCCGACAGCGAGCCGGTTCGCGCTGGGCTGCGCTTCCTGCAGGATCGGCAGCATGCGGATGGCAGCTGGCCGGAGGAGACTATTGCCGGCGTGTTCAACCGGACTTGCGCAATCACCTACGACAATTACCGCAAGATTTTCGGGCTGTGGGCGCTGGGCGCCGCGGAAGCGCGCCTCAACGCGAACGCAACTGTCGAGGGATTGCCGCGATGACGGCGGGGTTCGGCCTCGAAAAGCTGGGACTGCTGGCGCAGCGCTTCCCGCGGATCACCCTGCTGATCGTCGCCGCGCTGACAATTCCGCTGGCATTCGCTGCGGCAAAGGTCGAGTTCTCCAGCGACATTCGCGAGATATTCCGCTCGGGGACGGAGGACTTCCGCAATCTTCAGATGGTGGAGAAGCAGTACCCGCAGACCGGCGAGGATGTGCTGCTGCTCGTGCAGGCGCCTGATCTCTTCAGCCGCGAAAATCTCGAACACTTACGCGATCTGCATCTGAACCTGCATTTCGTCGAGGGCGTGAAGCACGTCACGTCGATGTTCTCGGCCCACGACGCGCCGGACGCTTCGGGCAATGCCGAGGCCGTCTTCCCGATGGAGCTCGATGGCGTGGACCTTCCGAGCTGCGTGACACGCTGCTGGCGCATCCCTTTGTGTCAGAAAAACTCTTGTCGGCGGACGCCGCGACCGCGTTGTTCGTTGTCGCGATCGAGCCGCGGCCCAAGATCGACGATCTTCGCATTGTCGCGGATGATTTGCGGCAGGTGACGGACGAAGCGCTGGCGGGCACGGACATGCAGGCCGAACTCAGCGGCGTGGCGTTCTTCCGGCTCGAGATCGTCGGCGCCCTGATCCGCGATCAGCGTCTCCTGATCGGGGCGGGCTTCACCGTGTCGCTGATCATCTGCCTACTGTTCTTCCGGAGCCCCATCTACGCCTTGCTCGCCGGTGTCCCGGCAGGCATCGCGGTTCTGTGGACCTTAGGGATTACCGAGTTGCGCGGTCAGGAGATCACCGTACTCACGGGCGTGGTGCCGGGGCTGGTCACGGTGCTGGTTTTCGCAAGCTCGCTGCATCTGATGTTCGGCATCAAACGCAAAGTGGTTGCGGGGGAGGGTGCGCGCGAGGCGATCGTGTCGTCGGTGCGGGACATCGGCCCCGCTTGCGTCCTCGCGGCCATGACGACCGCGATCGCGCTGCTGTCTCTCACGCTGGTGCCGCATACGCTCGTGTCCGGGTTCGGGCTCACCGCGGCCATCGGCACGGCTGTCGCCTTTGTGGCGACGATCACTGTTCTACCGGCGCTGGGGACGCTCCTGCTGGGGCGGCGTGGCCGAAAAGAAAACGCGGACCACACCCTCGACCGCATCTTCACCGCGACGAGTACAGCTTGCCGACGGCTGGGCCGCGCCATCCTCGGCAATCCCACGGCTTTTCTTGCCGCCGGGCTCATCGTCGCGATCGGTGCCGGCATTCTCTACGCCACGATCAGCCCAAGCTATCAGTATAGGGACTATCTGCCGGGGAACAGTCAGTCCTCACGGGTCATGGACGTGGTCGACAAGGAGTTCGGCGGCACCGAGGCCATCCTCCTCCATATCCAATGGCCGAAAGACAAGCCGCTCGATTCTGCGCAGGTTCTCGCCGTGGTCGCGGACGCGCACAAGACCCTGGAGACACTGCCGCTCGTGACGCGGGCGGTGTCCCTGCACAGCATCGAGACCTGGATGTTGGAGGGTGGGCTCGAACAGGAGCAAATACTGAGCTTTCTGGAGGAGTCGCAGTCGCCGTTCGTCGAGCGCATGATGTCGGTGGACGACCATTCCGCGCTCGTGTCCGGCTACTTCCCCGCGGTGGACGCCTCCGAGCTCGTGCCCGTGCTGGACGCGCTCGAAACGGATCTCGAAGCCTTGCGGGCGGCGCATCCGGGTGTGCGTTTCATCGCGACCGGGATCGCCCCCCATTCCGCCCGGGCCAGCTACGACATGATCATCGAGCTGAACCGCAGCCTGTTGATCGCAATCGGGCTCAATATCTTGCTGATCGGCCTCGTCTTCTGGTCGTTGAGAGCCGGGTTCTACAGCATGGTGACCAACGTCCTGCCCATCGCTGTCGCAGGCGCGATCCTTCATCTCACGGGTGCCGGGCTGCAATTCACCTGCGTGGTCGCGTTCACCATCGGGTTTGGCATCGCGGTGGACAATGCTATTCACATCCTCAACTACTATCGTTTGATGCGGTCCAACGGCGAAGCTGTGAAGCCGGCTCTCGAAGAGACCATCGCCACTATCGGCCCGGCGCTTTCTGTCGGGTGCCTGGTGCTGATCGTCGGGTTCGGTGGCACGATTCTCAGCGAGCTTCCCAGCCTGCGCCTGTTCGGGCAAGTCGTGATAATGCTCTTGGCGACGGCGTTGCTGGCGAACCTTTTGGTGCTGCCGGCGTTGATCGCGTTTGTTGAAGGGCGGGCCTGGCGGACGGGCGCGCCGAGGCCGACGGTCAAGGGCAGCTAGGCAAGGAGCTGCCAGGGAGGATATCTATGAGAAGCCTGATTTCGCTATGCGCCGTTCTGTTCGTGGCGACGATCTCGCCGCTTCAGGCGGAACCACTGGCGCTTGAAGGGACGTGGAACGGCAGCGGCACGATGCAAGCCATGGACAACCCGCCCCAGAAGCTGACCTGCCGCATCAACTACAAGCGCGAGACCGAGAAGGTGTTCAAACTCGCCGCGAAATGCGTGACCATCTCGACCGCCATCAACCAGACGGGGCAGCTCCTGAAGGTTAATCCAGGGGTGTATGTCGGGGAATTTCACGTCGCGTCCTACGACATCTCCGGACGGGTGCGGGTCGTGATCGACGGAGACGTCCAAACCATGTCGTTCAAGAGTTCGCGGGCCAATGGGAGCGTCACCCTGACAAAGTCGTGAACCGGCTGGGTGGCTGTGTGTTAGGATCAGGCGGCGTCCAGCCGCTCGTAGTTTAGTGGACGTGATCAGAGGGATTTCAGACCCGCTATCGGCTGCTTCCAGGCGTTTTGCGCGGGCTTTCTGTGCATGAAATCAGGCAGCAGCCATAATCGGCCAGGGATTGGCGGCTATGCTGTCGATGGCGCCGCGTGATTCCTAGTTTGGCGCCTACGACTTAGGGCGGCGATCCTGGGTCGAGCAGAACGGATGACCGATCTTCTGTGTTGCGCGTCAAACGCGCCAAAACTGTGGGGGCTAAGAGCAAGACCGTGTTGGATAGGACCGTCGGCAACGAAGAGCTTCCGCTACTGCTGGTCCCCCAGCTGTCGCGCACCTTCGCGCTGACCATTCCAAGGCTGCCGTCTGATTTGCGGTCAACGGTGGGTACGGCCTACCTGCTGTGCCGCGCCGCGGACACGATCGAGGATTCGCAACTCCCGGATCGCGACAGGAAGATCGCTCAACTCGACATGTTCCTTGCCGGGGTCGAACGGACGGAGTCTTGGGACGAGGTTTCCAGGCGCCTTGCGGCCGAGCTCTCGGGAGAAATCGGCCCGGAGGAGCTCGAGCTCATCGATAGTTTGCCGGGCCTGATCGATATCTTGAATACCCGTCCTGTAAGACAGCAGGAGGCGGTCCGCACCTGTCTCAAGAAGATGGCATCGGGCATGAAGTCCTTCGTCAACCGTCCGACAGGATTGGCCGACATGGCCGAACTCGACAACTATTGCTACGTGGTGGCGGGAGTCGTCGGTGAGATGCTTACCGAGCTTTTCTGCGATCATGCCGCGGATATCGACGAGCACCGAGAAAAGCTCGAGAAGCTCTCGGCGAGTTTCGGCCAAGGTCTGCAGATGACGAATATTCTGAAGGACATCTGGGACGACCGGCGGCAAGGGCGGTGCTACCTGCCGCAAAGCCTCTTCTGTTCCGCGAGCCTCGATCTGCGCGATCTCGACGGCGCTGCCCGGAAGCCCGCTTTCCGGCCGACGATCCACCAGCTCGCACGGATTGCGCTCGGTCATTTGGGCAATGCCGTCGAGTACACGCTGACGATCCCGCGGCGGCACACCGGCATTCGGCAATTCTGCTTGCTCGCGATCGGCATGGCCTACGCCACCCTCAATCGGGTTGTGCAGGTGTCGCAGTTTTCCTCGGATTATCGGCCGAAGATCTCACGTTCGACGGTCAAGAGCGTGATGCTTGCGGCGCCGGTGATCTGCCGAAGCGACTCGCTGACGCGCTGGACCATGGCCGGCATGGCGAGCTTGTGCGAGGCGAACGCCATTCGTCAGCCCTGACCGATCGGAGGCAGCCCCGCTATCGATTTCTCGGGACCTTGACAGTGCCAGGGCAATTCAAGAGTTTTGCGCCATGCAGACTTTGGAGAAAGTCATTCTCGTCGACGATTGCGATCGCGAGATCGGCACCGGCGAGAAGCACGAGGTGCACAGACAGGGCTCGCTCCATCGCGCATTCTCGGTGATCATCTGGGACGACGCGGACCGGATGCTGCTGCAGCAGCGAAGTTCCGGTAAGTACCATTCCGGCGGTCTGTGGACGAATGCCTGCTGCGGGCACCCGCGCCCCGGCGAGGCGTGCGATGCGGCCGCGCGGCGCCGCCTGCAACAGGAAATGGGATTTGTCTGCCCGTTGGAGGCGCTGGGTACGATCCGCTACCGGGCGGAACTCGACCACGACATGATCGAGCACGAGATTGTCCACGTCTTTCATGGCGTTCATGACGGCGCGATCGTGCCGAACCCGGACGAGGCGCAGGCCTTTCGCTGGGCGGCCGTGGAGGATGTCCAGGCCGATGCGCTGGCGGCGCCCGAGCGATACACCGCCTGGTTCCGCAAATATCTGAGGGCCGAATGGCCCGTCAGGCGCGCCGTACCGGAAAATTCGGGCTGAACGGCGCGGGCTGGCGCCGGGAGGCATCGACAGCTCCGGAGGTCTCCTTAACCAACCTCACGGCCTCGTCACTTGACGGAATGGGCGGCCAGGACGAAATTCAGGTGCATATGGCCAAGCTCAGAACCATCGTTACGGCTCTCATCGTGTGCGCGCTCGCAGTCTTGCCGGCGACAAGCGCCAGCGCGGCCATGCGTATGGCCGGCACGATGGGTTCGGCGCTATCCGTCGAACACAGCGGGGGTGAGCAGCCTTCGATGCATGGCGACTGCGAGAGCCATGCGAACATGGCATCCAGTAAAAAAGGCACCGCCTCCGTGCCGTCTTCCGGTGATAGCGGTCAGTGCCCCGATAGTGGCTGCTCCAAATGCCTGTGTCTCGGCCTTGCCATGACCGGGGTGCTGGCGATCGGACCGGACACGCCGTCCTTCGCCTTTGCCGCTATCCCCACAGACTGGGCGACGCCCAGCCTGCAGGCACCGTCCATTCGCCTGCCGTCTCCGCCTCCGCGCGTCTAACTCTCCACAGCTTCAACCGCACGCCCGCTCCGCGCCCGGACTCCGTATGCGCGTGAGCCCGTGCACCGAGGTCCCCTGCAACTGACTAGTAGGGGCGACGCAACGATCATTGGAGAGGCGCATCATGACGCGTCTGACGAGCGCCGCGATGCTTGCGGCGGGACTCCTGGCGGGAGCCGGGGGCGCCTATTGGTACTTTCACGCAACGGCCGGAGAGCGCACCGCGCCGGCCGAGATGGCGATGTCTGCCGACGTGGGCGAGAGCGCCGAGCGCAAAGTGCTCTACTACCGCAACCCGATGGGCCTTCCCGACACCTCGCCGGTGCCGAAGAAGGACTCCATGGGCATGGACTACATTCCGGTTTACGCGGACGAAGGCGCCGATGACGGCACCGTCTCAATCAGCCCGGGCAAGGTGCAGCGAAGTGGTGTGCGCACGGCAAAGGCGGAAAAGCGCGTTGTCTCGCGCGACGTTCGCGCCGCCGGAACCGTGGAGCACGACGAGTCTCTGCTGACCATCGTGACCGTCCGGTCGGACGGCTATATCGAAGATCTCTTTGTCGACAAGACCGGACAAGAGGTGGAGAAGGGGCAGGCTCTCTTCCGCTTCTACAGCTCCCAGATTCAGCTTGCCCAGGCGGACCTTCTCGTCGCTTTGCGTGCGCAAGGACGCGGCCGCCGCGATCTCGACGGCGCGATCCAGAAGATGCGCAATCTCGGCGTGCCCCAGAACCGCATCGACGAGGTGCAACAGACGAAGGAGAATCCGCGCACCCTGGATTGGCCCTCGCCCACGACCGGGGACGTGACGTCCAAGAGCGCCATCGACGGCCAGTTCGTCGAGGCGGGCAAAGAGTTGTTCCGCATTGCCGATCACACGCGCATGTGGGTGATCGCGGAGGTCGCGGAAGCGGATATCGGCGACATCGCAGTCGGGACTCCTGTGACCGTCACCTTGCGCGCCTTTCCCAACGATCCCATCGAAGCGGAAGTCGGCTTCATTTACCCGGAGATGCGTAAACTCGAGACGCGCACGATTCCCGTTCGCATCGTATTGCCCAACGAAGACGGCCGCATCAGGCCCGGCATGTACGCTGACGTTGTGTTTCACCCCGGCGAGAAGACGGGTCCTGTCACGTCTGTTCCCGCAAGCGCCGTGATCGACAGCGGGACCAGAAAGACGGTCCTCATTGCCAAGGGTGACGGGAAATTCGAGCCGCGCGCGGTGAAGATTGGGCGGCGTGGCGACGGCTATGTGGAGGTTCTCGACGGCGTCGCGGACGGCGACGAAGTCGTCACGTCGGCAACCTTCCTGATCGACTCCGAAAGCAATCTCAAAGCCGCGCTTCGGAACCTCGAACCTCAGGAGGCGGGACGATGATCGCGGGCATTATCCGCTGGTCGGCGCGGAACGTCGTCCTGGTGAGCATCGCCACGGTGTTCGTCACGCTGCTCGGACTCTATGCGGTTCAGAAGGTGCCGCTGGATGCGATCCCCGATCTGTCCGACGTGCAGGTCATCGTCTACACCGAATATCCGGGGCAGGCGCCGCAGGTCGTCGAGGATCAGGTCACCTATCCGCTGACCACTGCCATGTTGACGGTGCCGAAGGCGCGCACCGTGCGCGGCTTCTCCTTCTTCGGCGTGTCGTTCGTCTACGTGATCTTCGACGACGGCACCGACGTCTACTGGGCGCGCTCGCGGGTGATGGAATCGCTGAGCGCCGCCGCCGGAGATCTCCCCGCCGAGGTGACGCCCGAACTGGGGCCCGACGCGACCGGCGTGGGCTGGGTCTACCAGTATGTCTTGAGAGGCGGCGATCAAAGTCTCGCCGATCTGCGAACGCTGCAGGACTGGTATGTGCGCTATGGCCTGTCTCAGGCACCTGGTGTCGCTGAGGTCGCGAGCGTCGGCGGCTTCGTCAAGCAATACAGCGTCGTGGTCGACCCCCGGCGTCTGCAGGCTCTCGGTATCCCGTTGACCAAGGTCACGGGCGCCATCCGCGAAAGCAACACCGATGTCGGTGGGCGCACGCTCGAACTGTCCGAGCGCGAATACATGGTGCGCGGGCGCGGCTACATCACGAGCCTCGAGGATATCGAGACGATCGTGCTCAAGAACGATACGGGCGTTCCCGTCCTGCTCAAGGATGTCGCGCGCGTCGAACTTGTCCCGGACGAACGCCGGGGGCTTTCCGAAGTGAACGGCAACGGAGAAGCCGTTTCGGGGATCGTGTTGCAGCGCTATGGCGAAAACGCGCTTTCGGTTATCGACGGTGTGAAGGAACGTCTCGCAGAGATCGCCCCCAGCCTGCCGGAGGGGGTGACCGTCGAGACCGTCTACGACCGGTCGGCGCTCATCTATCGGGCCATCGATACGCTGAAGCGCACGCTGATCGAGGAGAGCCTCATCGTGGCCGTGGTCTGCGTGATCTTCCTCATGCATGCGCGGAGCGCGCTCGTCGCGGTCATCACGCTGCCGCTGGGCGTGCTCATGGCCTATATCTGCATGTGGGCCTTGGGCGTGTCCTCGAACATCATGAGCCTCGGCGGCATCGCCATCGCTATCGGCGCCATGGTGGATGCCTCGATCGTCATGATCGAGAATGCGCACAAGCGGCTCGAGCACGCGCCGCCCGGCAAGACCCGCACTGAGACCATCGTCGAGGCGGCGGTCGAGGTCGGGCCTGCGCTGTTCTTCAGCCTTCTGATCATCACCGTTTCATTTCTGCCGATCTTTGCTCTGGAGGCGCAAGAAGGGCGTCTGTTCAAGCCGCTCGCCTATACGAAGACGTTCTCCATGGCGGCCGCAGCGCTTCTCTCCATCTTCGTGGTGCCGGCGCTGATGATCTTGTTCGTGCGCGGCCGGATTCTGCCCGAGCACAAGAACCCGCTGAACCGGGCCCTGACCTGGATCTACCGGCCCGTCATCGCCTTCGTTCTGCGCTTCCGGGTCCTTACCGTCCTGGTCGCTGTCGCCGTGTTCGGGGCCACGCTTTGGCCCGCGTCGAAGATCGGCAGCGAGTTCATGCCGACCCTCAACGAGGGCACGCTGTTCTACATGCCGACGACATTGCCAGGCGTCTCCGTCACGGAGGCGAGCAAGTTGCTGCAGACCCAGAACAAGATTATCAAGAGCTTTCCGGAAGTGGAGTCCGTGTGGGGCAAGGCAGGGCGCGCGGCGACGGCCACGGACCCGGCGCCCATGAGCATGTTCGAGACGGTCATCAACCTGAAGCCGGAAAGCGAATGGCGGGACGGCATGACTATCGATGCGCTGACGGCCGAGATGGACAAGGCGCTGCAGTTTCCGGGCGTGTCGAATTCCTGGACCATGCCGATCAAGGCGCGCACCGACATGCTCTCGACCGGTATCCGCACGCCGGTCGGCATCAAGGTAATCGGCCGCGACCTCGGTGAGATGGAAAGCCTAGCCCGTAAGATCGAGGCGGCGGTCCGGGACGTGCCGGGCACGACGAGTGCCTATGCGGAACGGGCGACTGGCGGTTACTACATCAACATCGACCCCGACCGTGCTCGGCTTGCCCGCTACGGGCTCATGGTCGGCGATGTGCAGGCCGTTATCGCGACGGCGCTGGGCGCCAATGCGGTCACCACCACGGTGGAAGGGCGCGAGCGCTACAAGGTCGCCGTCCGCTACCCGCGCGACTATCGCAACGATCCGCAAGCCATCGCGAACGAAGTGCTGATCCCGACGCCGGCGGGCGGTACCGTGCCCTTGAGCGAGGTGGCGACGGTCACGGTTGCGCAAGGCCCGTCGATGATCCGCACCGAGAACGCGCAGCTTGCGCTCTACATCTTCGTCGACTTCCGCGACCGGGATATCGGCAGCTATGTTGCGGACGCGCAGAAGGCCGTGGCCGAGAGCGTGGACTTCCCGCCGGGCTATTACGTCACCTGGAGCGGTCAGTTCGAGTATCTGCAGCGCGCCGAGAAGCGCCTGCAGATCGTCGTGCCGCTCACCGCGCTCGTCATCTTCGTGCTGCTCTATCTCAATTTCGGGCGTCTGACCGAGACACTCATCGTGATGTTGTCCGTACCGTTCGCCCTGGTTGGCGGCGTTTGGCTCATGTGGTGGCTCGATTTCAATTTCTCGGTGGCCGCCGTCACGGGCTTCATCGCTCTGGCGGGCGTCGCCGCCGAGACGGGTGTCGTGATGCTGATCTATCTCGACAACGCGTTGAAGGAGCGAATCGCGGCCTGCGCGCAAGAAGGCCGCACGCTGGAACCCAGAGATCTTCATGCAGCGATCGTTTCCGGCGCGGCGGGGCGCGTGCGTCCTAAGATCATGACCGTGGCCGCGATCATGGCCGGTCTGCTCCCTATACTCTGGGCGCATGGTGCCGGCAGCGAAGTCATGCAGCGCATCGCCGTGCCGATGATCGGCGGCATGGCCTCGTCGACGCTTCTCACCTTGGTGGTGATCCCGGCCATCTACAGCCTGGTCAAGAGCTTCGAATTGCGACGAACGGCAGCGCGCACAAAGTCACACCATTCTGAGGTTGCACCGCACGGGGTGTAGGCGGCATGGTGTCGGGCGTTGTGTGAGGTCCCGCCAAGCCTATTGGCGCATTGTTCCCCTCGCAGCGATTTGGGGCCAACGAGGGAGTATGCCGGTGCGGAAGGTCTTGGGAATCTTGGCGCTCGTCTTGGGCGTCGCGGCGCTGTGCTGGTTTGGCGCCAAGCATCATGCCAAGCGAATCGAGCAGACCGTTGCTGATGGTGCCAACGGCGCGGTCGCCGCGTCAGTGCATGGCCTCAAGACGTCCGTCGCGGGCCGCGACATCGAGGTGAGCGGTCTCGCCGACAGCAACGCGGAACGCAAACGCATTCTCGAGACGCTCGACATTGTGCAAGGGCGCCGCGTCGTTCGCGACAAGATGAAGGTGTTGGAGTCGGTTGTTCCCTACACATTCTCGGCGGTGAAAACGGACAAGGGCGTCACGGTTTCCGGCCATGTGCCGACCGAAGCCGCGCGCGCAGGTATTGCCGTCATTCTCGACCGCGATGCGTCCTCGCTGAAGTTGGCCTCGGGCGCGCCGGGGGGCTGGACGATGGTCGCGCAGGACGGGCTCAGCGCTCTCGCCAAGCTCAACAAGGGCAAGCTCACCATGTCGGACAAGTCGCTGACCCTTTCGGGTGAGGCGACGACACCGCGCCGGGGAGGCGGCGCTGGCCGAACTCAAGGACGTGCCGCCAGGTACATGGTGGACACGTCGCTCACTTATCTCGACGACGGCAAACCAGCGGCATTCGAGCTCGTCTATTCCGCTTCGGACGGGGCTTCCGCGAGCGGCAAGCTTCCGGCCGGACTGACAACCCATGAAATCGCCAGCGCGCTGGGTCTCGATTGGGTCTCCGGCGAACCCACCAATTCAGTGTCGGGCGACTCCGGCCCTTCGCTCGGCATCATGAAGAAGCTTGGCTCCTGGCTTCCGGAATTCGAGACGCTGAAACTGGCGTTCGGCGGCGACAACGATTTCGGCCTGACCGGAAGCGCCTCCCCGGGAGCGGATGTCGAACTCCTGGAGACGGGCCTGTCCAAGGATCTCGGCGACACGGTCGCCGTGAGTGTCGAGGCAGCAGCCGACTTGCCGCCCGACGGCACCAGCCGCAAGAACGTGGCGACGGGAGAGACCGAGGTGATGACGGCCGGATATTGGCTGCCGCAGATGGACTTCGTGGCGAGCCGCGACCAGTGCAGCGACAAGGCCAACGCCCTCTTGTCCAAGCGTGACGTGAATTTCGTGACCGGCTCCGCGCGGCTCGACGCGCGCTCCTTGCAGGTCATCAACGCGATGACGGCGCTTGTTATGAAATGCGTCCAGTCCGGCGATCTGCGCGTGGAGGTTGGCGGCCATACGGACAGCCAGGGCGACAGTGACTTCAACATGGACCTGAGCCAGAAGCGGGCCGACGCGGTGGCGGACGCCCTCAAGAAGCGCGGCATACCGGCAGATGCGATTACGGCGGCGGGCTACGGCGACACGGAGCCGCTGGCCGACAACGACACGGAAGAGGGCCGGGCGGCGAACCGACGCGTGACCTTGGCATTCACTCAGTAACCGGCCCAGACGGCACACAAAGGGGATTGTTCGATGTTCAAGAATTGGGGCTTCCTGCTCGGAGAAATCTGGTTCCTGATCCTGCTCGCAGCGCTTCTGGGACTGTTCGTGGGATGGCTTATCTGGGGCGGCCGCCGCAAGACCGTCTACAAGGCCTCGGGCGAAGAGATCGGGACGTTGCGCACCCAGCTCGAGGACTGCCGGGCAAGCTGCAGGGAAAAGGACGATTTGATCGGCCGTCTCGAGGGTCGGCTCGAAGGCCGCGGGGAAGCCAAGGAAGCCAGGCCAGCCACCCCGGCGACGGCCGCGGCGCCTGCCAATCTTGCCGCCGTGAGTGCGCCGGCCGTCGAGAGCGCCAACGAGGGCGTCAAACCCAAGACACTCGATGCCCCGCTGGAGGGCAAGCCCGATAACCTAAAGAAAATCAAAGGCGTAGGTCCGAAACTCGAAAAGCTCTGCAACCGTTTGGGCTTTTGGCATTTCGACCAGATCGCCAATTGGACCGACGCTGAAGTGGCCTGGGTCGACGCCAATCTCGAAGGCTTCAAGGGGCGGGTCACGCGCGACGACTGGGTTGCGCAGGCCAAGCTGCTGGCGGAAGGACGGACGACCGAGTTTTCCAAGCGTGTCGAGGCCGGCGATGTCTACGACAAGGATAAGACCTAGGGCGCGCATCTGATCGCAGACGGTTTTGCGGCGGCGGAGAGGTTCTCTGCCGCCGTTTTCTTTTCGGTTGGCGCGTCGCGCTCAACTCCTAAGCCGTTCCCTCCTGCAGCACGAAACTTCAAGTTGACCGGCGGTCCGCTCTGCTAAAGATTCGTGCCTTGCCGAAAAAGAGGCCGGCAAAGGCTGGCGCAGAGACCGGGACAAAGAACGGCACACGGGAGGGACATCATGGCGACGGAAGAAGAAGTATCCATACCCAATCCGGACGAGTTCTACTCGCCGCAGCAGCGCGCGCTCCAGGACGAGTTGCAGACCCGGCCGCTCGCCAACGCGGTGGTCTTCGCCGTGGTGCGCGACGAGCTCGATCCCGAGATGGCGGGCTTTATCTCCAGCCGCGACTATTTCTTCCTGTCCACGGTGAACGGGGACGGCGAACCCACGGTGTCCTACAAGGGCGGCAATGTGGGCGTGGCGCATGTGGCGGACACCAAGACCATCGTGTTCCCCAGCTACAACGGCAACGGCATGTATTTTTCGGCCGGCAATATCTCCGCCACGGGCAAGGTCGGTATGCTGTTCATCGATATGTGCACGCCCCATCGCGTGCGGGTACAGGGCACCGCGGCGCTCTCTCAGAACGAAGAGCACATGAAGCTCTTTCCCGGCGCGGAGTTCTTGATCGAGGTCACGGTCGACAAGGCCTTCATCAATTGCGCCCGGTACATCCATAAGCACGAACGGGTCGAGGCCACGAACCGATACGTGCCGGATGCGGACGGTGAGGCGCCTCTGCCGGCTTGGAAGCGGATCGACATGATTCAGGAGGCGCTCCCTGAGGCCGATGCCGGCCGGGTCGCCGAGAGTGGCGGCACGATCACCGAGGACGACTACAAGCAAAAGGTGATGGACGGGACGTCCTAGGCCTTTCCCCCCCCCCTCAAATTGACATGCGGCCACGATCCATGCCCAAAGCGGGTACGGACGATCTCTGCGGTGGCCCGAAAACGCTTCGCGGCACCTGAGCGAAAGGCGGTCGCGCAACATGCTTGAGCCCGACGAAGGCGGTGGCGGACGCAAGCTGCACCAACTGGTGGGCCTTGTCCTCGGGCCGGCGGCTTTCGCAGCCTGTGTCCTCAGCCCCGCGCCGGAGGGATTGTCGGCCACGGGCTGGTCTGTTGCGGCACTCGCCATATGGATGGCCATATGGTGGGCCACGGAGGCGGTCCCACTCTTCGTCACGGCGCTGCTGCCCCTGGCGGTCTTGCCGCTTCTCGGCGTCGAGGGCATCGACGGCGCCGCCGCGCCGTTCGCCCATCCCGTCGTGTTCCTGCTGCTGGGCGGGTTTCTCATCGGGCTCGCGCTCGAAAAATGGAATCTGCACCGGCGGATCGCCTTCCACATCATCCTGGCCGTCGGCAGCCGTCCACTCAGTCTCATCGCGGGCAAGATGCTGGCGACCGCGTTCCTGAGCATGTGGATCACGAACACGGCGACGACCATCATGGTGCTGCCGATCGCGATGTCGCTCATCGCCGTCGTCACGCCGGACAGGAAGCGCGGTCATGGCGAAGCGGCTAATTTCGGCACCGCCATGATGCTCGGCATCGCCTATGCGGCCTCCATCGGCGGGATGGCCTCGCTCGTCGGGTCGCCGACAAACTTGCTGGCGGCCAGCTATCTGGAGGAGGTCTTCAGTATCGAGATGACGTTCCTCGACTGGATGCTGTTCGCCCTGCCGATCTCCGCCATGCTTCTGGGATGCGCGTATCTCATCCTGACCCGGGTCGCGTTTCCCGTGTCCAACAGACTCGGCAAAGTCGATCCTAGCCTTGTCGAAAACATGCTACGCGAAATGGGTCCGATGACGGGTCCTGAAAAGCGCGTCTGCGCCGTGTTCACCGCGGTTGCGCTTTGCTGGATCTTTTCGCCGTTGGTGGAAGACCGGCTCGGCTTCGACATCTCCGACACGGGCATTGCGCTCATCGGCGCCATCGCTCTCTTCGCCATTCCTGCGCACTGGCCGGACCGGACGTTCCTGTTGGATGTAACGGCGGTGCGCCGGATTCCCTGGGAGGTTCTGATCCTCTTCGGTGGCGGGCTGAGCCTCGCAGCGATCGACACGACCGGTCTTGCCGTCTGGATCGGCAACGGCCTGTCGTTCTTGAATGCGATGCCGCTGCTTGTGGTGATCTTCGGCGTGACGCTGCTCGTGGTCTTGCTGACGGAGCTGATGAGCAACACGGCCACGGTCGCCGCCTTCCTGCCCATCGCGGGCAGTCTTGCACTCGGGACCGACGTGGCGCCGCTTCTGTTCGTGATGCCGATTGCGCTTGCGGCATCGTCGGCCTTCATGCTGCCGGTCGCGACGCCGCCGAACACGCTTGTCTTCGGCACAGGTTACGTGACCCTGCCGCAGATGATGCGGGCAGGCGCGCTGCTCAATTTGTTCGGAACAGCGATCATCGCGGCCGCCGTGACGCTGGCCGCGCGTTTCTTGTAGTGTGATGGCGGGAAGTGGCCCGGCCAGGAGCCCATTCCTGTCCGGGCCGAAACGCCTTTATTTGTTAACTTCCCGTTCGGTTTTGAGCCCTAGAACGCTAGCCTCCCAATTCTTAACGAGGTGTTAACGCGGAGCGTTCGTCCACGGCATTCGTCCGGGCGGCGAATTGGCCGCGCGCGGCCCAGGCGAGGGCGGATGTCGGCTTTGAACGTTTGTGGCCTTGGGGTAGGCTCGCGGCACTCCAACCGTGGCAGTTTGTTTCCCCATGAGCCTTCAATCGTTTCTTCGGACGATCCTCCAAGTCGGCTTTATTTTGCTTCTGATCCTCGCCGTTCCGCTGGCGGGGCTTTTGCTGATTTCGGCCGGACCGTTCGAAGAGGTGCGGCGTAAGGCGGCCGAGTACTTCATCAGCGAAGCCATCGAAGTGCCGGTCGAGGTCAAAGGGCCCGTCGAGATCGGCTTCAGCCTCGAGCCCAAGGTGTCCCTGCAAGACATCGTCGCCGTCGAGAGCCGGCTGCCCTCGGACATGAAGGACCTGTCGGTCAAGGCCGTCGATGTGGAGATCCCGCTGCTGCCGCTGTTAACGGGCCGGCTGGACCTGAGCGGGTTGACCGTCGACGGTCTCAAGGTTGCGATCGATATGCCGCAAGGCGCGGTACCGAAGTGCAAGGCATCAAAGCGATTGCTGAGTTCGTCGGAAACGTCGTGCACTCGGGCACCTCCAGCAATTTCGAGCTGCACGACGCCACGCTCGATATCACCGATCAGGAAACCGGATTTACGGTCGACTACGCCTTCGATGCGGTGGTGAGCAAGGCAAGGGATGACGGGTCGATCGGTGTCGATGCGAAGGGGCGCATGAACGGAGAGCCCTGGAAGTTCGGCGGCGACGTGAAGCCGCGGGTGGATGGACAGAAACGGACGTTCGACTTCTCCGTCGAGCATCCCGGCCTCGTGGCGGCCTTGTCCGGCGACTATGCCTTCGGTTCTGCCGGCGACGCGATCGATCTCAAGGTGACGGCCGAGGTGCCGTCGCTGGCGCAATCCCTCAAGATCTACGGGATCAAGGGTGAACTGAATGGCTCCAGCGATATCTCCGGCCGGATATCCGGGCCGCTCGAGGCCCTGAAGCTTTCCGATCTTGAGTTCACGACCAATTTCGAGTCGGGGGACGTCTATACGCTCTCCGGTGGAATCAACGATCTGACCGCCATGACCGGTCTCGATCTGGCCTTGAACGGCAAGATCAAGCAGCACGATCCACCGGACAGCCAGGTTTGGCCCTTCCTCAAAATCGGCATCGCGGGTTTCTCGGGGAAGCTGAAGGGTTCGGTCGACGGTGTCCTGGTGCGCGACCTCACCATCGACACCACCGCCATCGATACCACGCTGAGCAGTTTGGGTCCGATTACCGCCGAGAGGCTATACAAGGACAAAGAGGGTCGGCTTGGGCTCTACGACCTTGTCATTCTCGCCGGCGACACGGACCATCCGGGTCTGCGCATCACTGGCGACGTGAAGGACATCATCGACTTCAAGGGCGTGCACCTGAAGGGCGTTGTCGATATTCCGACGACGGAGTTTCTTGATCTCGCTGTGAAGAAGGAGGTGGCCGGGCTCGGCCATTTTGCCGGAGACTTCGAGGTCTCCGACGCCGATGGATCGCTCGGTCTGGAGGCCCTATCGGCGAAAGTGACGGACAGCAAGCTGCTGGCGCTGTCGGTCGATCTCTCCTACGACGACGTGAAGGCGGGAGACGACTTCGACCTTGCCACGCAACTGGACATTCCAAGCTTCGAAGCTTGGCTGAGGCTCTCGACTCGAAGGTCGCCGATGTGGGCCAAGTCAAATTCGACGGCACCGTGTCGGGCGGCAAGAATAGGCTAGACCTCGCCGGGACGGCGCTGGCGGGCGACACCACGATCAAAGGTGTGCTCAGCGGCGTCGTCACCGATGGAAAGCCGTCGCTGTCTGGCAGTCTGTCTTCGCCGCTCCTGCATCTGTCGGACATGAAGAAGCTTCATGCGGTCGGCACGACCTACCTGCAGAAGATCGACGACAAGGACCTCGACGTCGTCGACTACTCCGACATGTGGAACGATCTGCCGGTCGACGTCGAGATCGATGTCGCCAAGATCGCGGGCGGCGGAACCGATGCGAGCAACATCAAGGGCCAGGTGACGTATCTCTCGGGGGTGGTGGGGCTCGACCCGCTGGCTCTCACCTATCTCGGCGGCCGGGCGACGGCGTCGGGCAAGATCGACACGATCAAGAAGCCGACCAGCTTTGCGCTGAAGGGCAACGTGGACAGCTTGGCCATCGGCACGATCCTGAAAGAGATGAAGGTGAACTTCCCGGTTCGCGGGACGCTCTTCGTCGACTACGACCTAACAGGCGCGGGCGATAGCGTCGCCGAGATTCCCCACACGCTTGGCGGGTCGGTGAGTTCTCGCTGCGCGACGGCTGGGTGGGAACGGACCTGATCAATCTGACGGGGATGAGCCTTCCGGCCTGGCTTCTGTCGCGGGGGCACGACGGCGGCGGTGCCGAGCTCGTTTGCGTCGTGGCTCCGTTTGCGTTCGCCGAGGGGCGGGGCACCACCCGCGGCCTTGTCTTCGAGACCCGCGAGGTTCAGATCGCCGGTGTTGGTTACGTGAACCTGCGGCGTGAAACCGTCGATCTGCGTTTCAAGCCCCAGCCCTTGCGGCAGGAGCTCATCAAGGTCACGCAGCCTTTCGCCATCCAGGGCAACCTCTATCATCCCACGCTCCATCTCGAAGGCGCGCCGGTGCTGAACGCGCTCGCCGGATCGCTCGCCTTTCCGTTCAATGCACTCGACCACATCATCCAGCCCAAGCTCGGGGAGGTGCGCCACCGGCCTTGCCAAGTGATTCATACGGCGATGCCCGAGGAGCGCGGGAGGGAGCAGCGCGAAGGCGCCCGCGGCCCGCTCGGACTGGGACTATTCGGACGCGAAGGGGAGGCGGGCCGCGCGCGCGAAGAGAGCCGCGAAAGGCCGCCCGCCCGCGAGGGCCTCTTCGGCCGCGAGAGGCGCTAGATCAATTCTTGCGGCGGTAGTGCGCCGTCATGACCTCGATATTCTCCAATGCCGTACCAAAAAGTATTCCCACTATGCCGGAACACAGCGCTGCCAATTACGTTAATGCATACATGTTGTTCGGGAAATATTCAGCGTTGTTTTAGGAAAGACTTCTACTACTCAGGTGCGAACCCCATATTGGGGACTGGCCAAAAGGAGGAACGACCTATGCGAATTTTGATTACGGCATTTGCTCTCATGTTTGCCAGTGCGACGACGTCATACGCTGCCGACGAGGCGCTGACCGAGGAGCAGGTCGAGGGCGTCGAGATGGCGATCAAGGCGATGGGATGTACCGTCGAAGATACCAATATCGAGATGGAGAACGGCGGCTACGAGGCCGACGATGTTGTCTGCGAGGACGACAAGCAGTTCGACGTCTACCTCGACAAGGACTTCAAGGTCACGAAGAAGGTCGCGGAGTAATATCCGGACCCGTTTGGAAGCAGATGCCCCGGCGACACGTGCGCCGGGGTTTTCTGTGTCTCGGTCCAAGCGCCGCCGGCAAGTTGACAGCAGGACGGTGTCTTCTTATGGTCCGGCTCAAATTTCGGGCGGCTCTTATCCAAGGGCCGCCCGGACTGTTTTTTCAGCCGAAATGGATGGCGTGAGATGAAAATCAAGAATTCTTTGAAGGCCCTGGTCAAGCGCCACCGGGACAACCGGGTGGTTCGCCGCCGTGGCCGGCTCTATGTGATCAACAAGACCAACCGCCGCTTCAAGGCGCGCCAAGGTTAGCCTTCGAGGCTAACCCCAGGCTGCGTTCTCCATGGATTTGCCCCCTTTCCAGACGGTTTGGGGGCGCCGATGCGGAAAAGCTTTGACGGGGCCCTATTGGGCCCCGTAATTTTTTGCCTATGAGACTTCCGGGCCAAAAACTAGGTCTATGTTTGCTGGGCGTGGCGTTCCTCGTGCCGGCGCCGGTTCGCGCCGGTCCGCCCACCGTGCTCGCGCAGTTCTTCGAGGAATTCGACGGCGAGGCCCAGCGTCCGCCCGGGGAGGATCCGGGGCTCGGGGGCCTCGATTTCGAGGACTTGGAGGAGAACGATCTCGGCGCCGGGCCGGAACGCGTCCCGGGCTGGGCGTCGGGCGAAGCGCCGGGCGACGGGGAAGGAGCCATCGCGGGTGCCGTCCCGCCTGCGTTCGATCCCGCCGAGCGGCCCCTATTGCTGGAAGGGCTCTATGAGCGCCTCGCTCAGGCCAAGAGCCCGACCGAGGCCGCACCGATCACCGAGGCGATCGAGGAGCTGTGGTCCATGAGCGGCAGCGACACGGTCGATCTTCTGATGAGCCGCGCCACACTATTCGCCAACGAGTCGGATGTGGATCTATCTCTCGCGGTTCTGGACGCCGTCGTGGACATCGCGCCGGAGGAGGCAGAAGCCTGGTATCTGCGCGCCAAGGTCAACGTCCTCGCGGGCAAGCCGGAGCGGGCGCTGGCCGATCTGCGGCAGGCCCTGAATCTGGATGACAAGCACTACCGGGCGATCACGGATCTCGGGCTGGTCCTGGAGCAGCTCGGGGCGAAGAAGGAAGCGCTGAAGGCCTACCGCCAGGCGCTAGCGGTCAATCCCTATATGGACGACGCCCAGGCCGGGGTCGATGCGCTCTCGCGCGAAGTCGAAGGCCAGGATATCTGACAAGATACCTAGCCACGTCCTCTAGACGAGCTCTCTAGCCAGCAAGCGGTCCTACGGGATCTCGATATCGTCGGTGGGATCGACCTCGGCGATGCGCAAGAGATTCGTCGCGCCCGACTTCCCAAGCGGGACGCCGGCGGTGACGATCACTTGCTCGCCGGCTTTGGCGAAGTTCCTGATACGCAATGCGGCAGGCCTTGGCGACCATGTCGTCGAGACTGATCGGGTCGTCTGCAAGAACGCAGTGCTGGCCCCACACAATGGTCAGCTTCCGCGCCGTTCGAGGGATCGGCGTCAAGGCCAGGATCGGCTGTTGCGGCCGCTCGCGCGCGGCGCGTAGCGCCGTGGCGCCCGTGGCGGTGTAACAGACGATGGCCGCGAGATTGAGGGTCTCGGCCACAGTCCGGGAGGCCGCTGAAATCGCGTCCGCGCCCGTCGCTTTCGGGTCGATACGTTGCGCATGGATGATCGCCGCATGAAGCGGATCGTGTTCCACCTCGATGGCGATCCGGTTCATGGTGGCCACGGCATCCACCGGATATTTGCCGACAGCCGATTCCGCCGACAGCATAACGGCGTCGGCGCCTTCGAACACAGCGGTCGCGACATCGGAGACTTCGGCCCGCGTCGGAACGGGGGCGTAGATCATCGATTCCAGCATTTGCGTTGCGACCACCACCGGCTTGCCCGCGTTGCGCGCGGCCCGGCTGATCTGCTTCTGGAGACCGGGGACCTTCTCGACGGGCATCTCAACACCGAGATCGCCGCGCGCCACCATGATCCCGTCGGCCAGATCGACGATTTCCTTCAGGTAGTGGATCGCCGTGGGCTTCTCGATCTTCGCCATGATGGCGGTGCGTCCGCGGCTCAGCTTGCGCGCTTCTTCGATGTCGGCGGGGCGCTGCACGAACGAAAGTGCGAGCCAGGAGACGCCGATGGCATTGGCGCATTCGATGTCGGACCGGTCCTTGTCGGTCAGCGCACCGAACGGCAGGACCGTATCGGGCATGCTGATGCCCTTGCGGCTACCGAGAAGACCCGAGTTCAAGACCTCGGCGTCGATGCGGACGTCGGACGCTTCCACCACGCGCAGCCTGAGCTTGCCGTCGTCGAGCAGCATCGTGTGGCCGGCTTCGACGGATTCGAAGATCTCCGGATGGGGCAGGTGGATGCGGCCCAGACCGCCGACATCCTCGCGGCGGACGAAGCTCACGACATCGCCTTGGGTCAGGCGCATCGTCCCGGATTCGATCTTGCCGATGCGAAGCTTCGGCCCCTGAAGATCCACGAGGATCCCGATAGGGCGCGAGAACTCCGACTCCAGCTTGCGGACAATCCCGTGGACTTCGCGCAAGCCGTCATGGGTCGCGTGGCTCATGTTCACGCGAAAGACATCGGCGCCCGCTTCGAACAGGCGCCGCATCGTATCTTCGTTGGTGGAGGCAGGACCGAGCGTGGCGACGATCTTGACTCGTCGGTTGCGCCTTGGTTCTTTGCTTCGCCTTCTGGGTCCGTCAGACGCACTGTCCAATCCCTCTCTTCGCCCGTATCGACCTCGAAGAAGCCGGTGCGTTTATGCCCGCGCTTTTCGCAGTCCGTTGTATTGCGGATGGTGAAGGACTTGTCGTCCGTGCACATGTAGAGGCCGCCCGCCCATTCACCGCCCCGGTCATAGTCCACCGCGTGGATGTAGTAGTAGCGGCCTATCAGCACACCCTTGAGCAAAGTCTCGCAGGTGTGGGAGGCGATATTCCACCAGCCCTCGCTGGCCCAGCCCTCGGTATCCTTGTAGCCGATCGCGACGCCGACACGGCTGGCGGTCGTGTTGCACAACTTCAGGTCCGCGTTAGCGGGCGAGACGCCGGTCCCCGTCAGGATGCCGAGCGCCGTGAGGCCGGCCGCCATCGTGCCCGCGGCGGACCAGCGGCGTAGGGTGGCCCAAACGGGCATGGCGTTTCGGATCACGTTAGAGGTAAACATCGAAATCTCGGGGTCTGAAGTGGCGTTTGACCAACGCCGGACAGTAGCGTCGAATAGGTTGCATTTCTCTGACTGGCAGGGCTCGATTATAAAGCTGAGGCCTCGCCCATAAAACACCGCCCAACTTTGAGGTAAATGTGTCGCGGCCCTGTCGTCGTGTCGTTGGGCCCTACCGCTTTCAGGAGTTCAGTCTGGATACTTTGATACAAGAAGATTTGAGCGAGAAGCCATACCGGACCATCGAAGGGGATGTAAAGCTTGGTCTTTTGCTCCTTTGTGATCATGCCCAGAATCGCGTGCCCGAGGACTTACACACCCTTGGACTGCGGCCCGAGGACCTCCACCGGCATATCGCCTTCGACCTTGGCGCGGAGGGCGTCACCCGCTTCCTGGCCGAGATGCTGGGGGCACCTGCGGTCATCAGCCAGTTCTCCCGGCTCCTCATAGACCCGAACCGTGGTCTCGACGATCCGACCCTCATCATGGAGGTCGCCGACGGGCTCGTGGTGCCCGGCAATGTGAGGCTGAGTGCGGAAGCGCGCGAAGAGCGGCTCGACCGCTTCTACCGCCCCTACGACGCCGCCATCGGCCGGGCCGTCGACGCCGGGATCGAGGCGGGCAAGCCGCCGGTCATCCTGTCGCTCCATAGTTTCACCCAGGCCTGGAAAGGGCACCCGAGGCCCTGGCACGCCTCGGTCCTGTGGGATAAGGACCCGCGGGTACCGCTGCCGCTGCTCGAGAAGCTGGGGACCATTCCCGACGCGGTCATCGGCGACAACGAGCCGTATTCCGGGCAGCTCAAGGGCGACACGCTCTACCGGCATGCCACCTCCCGGGGGCTCGCCCATGCGCTGATCGAGGTTCGCCAGGACCTGATTCTCGGCGAAGAGGGCCAGGCAGAATGGGCGGCGCATCTTGCGCGCGCGGTTTCGGACGTGCTCCAGTCCGCGGAGGGGCTGCATCGGATCGAGACCCACGGCTCCCACACAGGCGACTGAGAGGCAGGTGCGTGATGGACGAGAAGACGAAAACAGAAATCGAGGCCGCGGCCTTCCGGCGGCTGGTGGAGCACCTGCAGGAGCGGACCGATGTCCAGAATATCGATCTGATGAACCTTGCGGGCTTTTGCCGGAACTGCGTGTCCGGCTGGTATCTGGAGGCGGCGGACGAGCGGGGCGTACCGGTCAGCAAGGACGAAGCCCGGGAGATGGTCTACGGCATGCCCTATGACGAGTGGAAGGCGAAGTACCAGACCTAGCGCCTCCCGTCTCCGACGAAATCAACAGCAAGATTAATGACTTAGCGCGGCGGCAGTGCTTCGCGCCGCGCACGGCTTTGGATAAGCGGGAAAAGCCGCGTCTTGTGCCTTGCCGCTCATTCCGATTCGGCCCCAAGCTCGCGACTTCATCGAACCATCATAAAAGCCTTGAGGAACAAACCGTGCAGCTTCAGACATCGGCCAAAGATCAGCTTCGTGCCTTCGTATCCCGTATCGAGCGGCTGGAGGAAGAAAAGGCGGCGCTGTCCGCGGATCTGAAAGAGGTCTACGCGGAGGCCAAGGGCAATGGATTCGACGTCAAGGCGCTGCGCAAGCTCATCAGCATCAGGAAGCAGGATGATAATAAGCGCCGCGAGGAGGAAATGATCCTTACGACCTATCTCCATGCGCTCGGCATGGATGAAGAGGAGTCCGAGGCGGCGTAATCCGAAGCGTGCGGGGCTGGCGTGCGTCAGCCCTTCATGCGGCCTCGGCTAGCGGGCGGCGAGGCGCGTGGGGCCTTCCTTCGGGGCGGAGGCATAGAGGCTCGGCACGGCCGGGCCTGTCAGAGTCCGAATGCTTGCGAGGCCGAGATAGCCTGAGCTGGGGCGCAGCCCGAAGCGGCTTGATCCTTCCATGTCACGGAACATGTAGTCGATATTGCCCTGTTCGGGATGGGACATCGGGGCGACCTCGCGGTCGTGCGCCATCGAGGGGACAGCCATCAGTCGCGCGGTCTCGACCGCGACATAGGTCAGCTCGTCCGGATGGTCGTCGTCGAACGCGGGGGCATCGACTGGCTTGGCTTCCTGATAGCTCGGCACCTTTGCCCGGGCCGTGATGGAGGCAGCGTCCGGCTGCTGGCTCTGAGACGGAATGGGCTGGCTGGCCTCGGTCGGACGGAGAGGCTCGCGCGCCCAGGGCAGGGTCCCGCCAAGGCTTGCCAGCACCACGCCGTTAGACGGCTTGTCTTGCTCGGGAATCTCCGCATCCGCCGGTGCGAGCGCCATCGGCTTGAATTGGGTGTCCGACGCGGAGGCAACGACCGGCATGGCCACCGGCGGTTCGGAAAGCTGCGCCAAGACCCGGACCGGGTTCGGTGTGGGCGGTGGTGTGAAGGAGGCGACCGCTGTCCCGGTCAGGCCTTGCGCCTGCGCAATCAAGACGTGGTCGACCATGCCCTTGGACTCGGCGCGGTCATAGTCTGCTTGGTGATCCGCCGTCCGTCGGACGGCACATAGTCGGTCTTGCCGTCCGGAAACAGAGCTGCGAGCTCAAGGCGTGGCATGCGCGGCCACATGCGGACGTTGCCGACGTCCACATGGACGAAGGGGATGCCGGACTTCGGGTAATAGCCCACGCCACCGATCTCTTGGATGAGGGCGGAAGCCCGAAGCTTCGCCACCGGAATGTCCGGGAAATGAATGTCGGAGCCTTGCCGAGCGTGTGCTGGCTGCGCCGTGCCTGGCCGCCACCTGCGCGGCGGAGCTTTTCGTTGGTCTTCGAGCTGCGATAGGCCGAAATCAGGTGGATGGGCTCCTTCGAGCCGAGCCTAGTGTGGAGGGTCCAGATCAGATCGATCAGTTCCCGGTCCATCTTGGTGGGCTCTTTGGCGCGCCAATCGCGCATGAACCAGTTGAGCTTCTTAAGCGCTTCTTCGTCCCACACGCCGTCGCGCTTGTACGTGACGGTGATCGTCTCGTGGGTATGGATCTCATACATGGAAAGGGTACGGTCTTCGGCGGAGGCAACCGTCGCGTGACCGATGAGGCCAGCGGCGCCCATCGTCGCGATTGCAGCGCGCAGCATGGCGCGGCGTACAAGACTCCCCCGAAAACGCATCCCCGTCTTTCCGTATACCCTCGTCGGCGTTATCAGCGACTTTCCCCAATGACACCAAGCCCTTAAGGCCGTCCTGTGCCAGGGTCGCGTGTGCCCCACTGCGACCTATAAGCAACAGTAAACAAATAAAATGAGCGAAAAACAAGGCAAAGCCCTTAACCGTAAACACGCACTTCCGAGCGTAGTTAACGATTTCTGATCGCCCGAATAGCGCGGTTTTTCGGAAGGTTGCGTGGCCGCCGGTGCTGGCGGCTAGGCGTACTCCGCCCGGATGGGCGAAGACAATCTTTAAGGTCAGGCGCGATTGGCTAGTACCCGGTCCGCGCGAAGCGCGTGCCGGCGCGTTTCGGCGCCATCTCCGCCTGCCGCTCTTTCTTGGCCGTTTCGGCAGGGCGCTTCACCGCGGCGTAGTCCCGGCCGTTCTTGAGCAGGGCCGTGCGCATGCGGCGGTCGTGCCCATACAGGTCGCCATAGGTCTTGATAGACCCATCCTCGTTCACCCACAGCGTGAAGTAGGTGACGTAGACGGGGATCGCGTTGTTCAGCGGCACGTGCTTGTCGTAGCCGGTGTTAAAGGCGTCTCTCGTCTTCTCGGCGCTCCAGTTGCGGTCGTACTTCAAAAGGACAGCAGCGAACTCGTCCGGATTCTGCACGCGCATGCAGCCATGGCTCTCCGCGCGGACGGTCTTGTTGAAGTAGTGCTTCTCCTGGGTGTCGTGCATGTAGACGTCATGCTTGTTCGGAAACACGAACTTGACGCGACCCAGCACGTTCGTGGGGCTCGGCGGCTGGTAAAAGTGCAGCTTGCGGATGTCGACGCGGCTCCAGTCGATGCTCTGCGGGTCGATTTCCTGACCGTTATACTTGATGCGCAGTTCGTGCTGCGCCAGCACGCGGGTGTCCCAGCGGCGCCCATACCAGCCTCCGCCATAGGGGCGGATATAGGGCCGGATCTCGCCGGTCTTGATGGAGTTCGGCACATTCCAATAGGGACCGAACACCACGGACTTCATGTCGTTGGAGAAGATTGGCGTCGGCGTCTTGGTTTTGCCGACCACGACGCGGGTCGTGTAGACGGCCTCGTCGTCCTTCACCACGCGCAGCATGAACTCGGGCACGTTCACGGTGACGTAGAACCGGCCCTGGTCCTGGGGTAGCCAACGCCAGCGCTCCATGTTCAGGAGAATCTTCTCGATGTCCGCCGGGTTGCCGGCGTTGCGCAGATGCGGATTGTTCAAGAGCCGCCGTGTGCCCGGGCCGACCACGCCGTCGGCCGCGGTGTTGTGCGCCGTCTGGAAGCGCTTCACCGCCTTGCCGACCGTCTCGTCATAGAGCTCGGGGTCGCTTCCTTGGGGCACGCCGAGCCGCCTTCTCAGCAGAGCGACTTGCGGGTCGGGTCGCCGAACCGGAGCAGCGGTCCGCTCGGGATCTGAATCGCGGGTTCCTTGGTAGCCGTATCGGTTTTGCCGCCGCGCAAGTCGACGAGCTTCCGGCGCAAGGCTTCGAATTGCGGATGCTGCGGCTGGAAGCTGCGCAAATACGCGCCTGCATCCGACCGGTAGGCGATCGACTGGATGACCTCGGAGGGCTTCGGCAACGCAAGGGTCGGATCGAGATTGCGCGAGATACGCCGGGGGTCGACGCGGCCGCCGCGTGCGTCGCGCGCGTAAGCGAGCACGGCATGGCTGATCTGAATTTCCGCCACCGCGAGCGCGTCCGGTGATGTCTTATCGAGTTCGCTCAGGCGCGGCAGCTTGTAGTCCACCGCGTCCAGGCCGTACTCGTCCGCGCGTTCGATCTCGGCAATCGCGGACTTGCCACGGGCAGTCAGCCCGCGTCCGTCGACCCACAGCAGCGGAAGGTCCGGGTCGGCGTAGTAGTCCACGAGCGCGGTCTTCTCGTCGGCTCTGAGGTTGTCCGTAGCCGGACCGCCTTCGGACAGCTGTGCCTGTACCGCCTTGCGAAGAGGATCGGCGGGCTTGGCCGGTTCGGCGCGCTGGACCGTATCGACGGCAGGCGCGTCCATCACGGAGTCGGGCGTGACGGTGCTCTCGCCCGAGTCGAACATCTGCATACGGAGGAACTCGGTGCTGCGCGGATCGGCGCCCAGCATTGCAGTGCTGGTCGTCTCGTCTTGCGCGGCGGTAGCGGGCAGACCCGGCAGAGTCGCGCAAAGAAGCGTCAGTGCGGTTGCGTAAGTAGCCTTCATGGCGCTTGTCCCCCTTTCTGTCCTAGTTCGGCCGCGCTTCGAGTCCGATCTCCCGCATCTTGCGGTAGAGCGTGGATCGTCCGATGCCGAGCCTCTTGGCGATCTCCGTCATGCGGCCGCGATAGCGTCCGAAGGCCAGCCGGATCATGTCCGCCTCGACATCCTCGAGCGATCGGATGTCGCCGTTGGCGCTGAGAGCGGGGATGCCGACCGAATCCTTGCCGTTCCGCGTCGGGACATGAATTGTCTTCGGCGTGTCGGCGGACTGGCCGAGCACGACCGGTCCGTCGATGTGAGGCGTCAGGTCCTTCGGCGCTGGGGCCGGCGGCACGGTCACCGCGTAGCCTTCCACGTGCGCGGCGATCTGCGGGAACTCGCTGACCGTCAGCGTGGGTGAGTCCGCGAGCACCACGGCGCGGAACACCGCGTTCTCGAGCTGGCGGATATTGCCTGGCCAGCTGTACCGCTGGAGCATCGCTTCCGTCTCCGCATCCGTGCCGTCGATGCTCTTGCCTTCCTCGGCGGCGAAGCGCGCGGTGAAGTGGCGAATGAGCTCGGGAACGTCATCCAGCCGCTCGCGCAGGGGCGGCACCCAGATGGGGAAGACGTTGAGGCGGTAGTAGAGGTCCTCGCGGAAGCGGCCCTCCTGCACCAGCTTGATCAGGTTCTGATTGGTGGCGGAGATGAGCCGGATGTCGACTTTCACCGATTGCTTGCCGCCGACGGGATCGATCTCCCCGTCCTGAAGCGCGCGCAGCAGCTTCACCTGTGCATCGAGAGGCAGTTCGCCGATTTCGTCGAGGAACAGGGTGCCGCCGTCGGCCTCGACGAACTTGCCGACCCGCTTGTCGGTGGCGCCGGTGAACGCGCCCCGCTCATGGCCGAAGAGAATGCTTTCGACGAGGTTCTCCGGAATGGCGCCGCAGTTCACGGTGACGAACGGCTTTGTCTTCCGGGCGCTTTCGCCCTGGATCGCGCGGGCAATCAGTTCCTTACCCACGCCCGACTCGCCTTCGATCAGGACCGGGATGTTCGATGAGGCGGCGCGCTGTCCGATCTCGATGACACGCTCCATGGTCTCGCTGCCAGCGATCAGATCGGAAAAGCCGAGCTTGCCGTCAGCAGACGCCTTCATGCGATTGATCTCGCCGGCGAGCGCTTCGATCTTGAGCGCGTTCTTGATGGAGACTTCGAGCCGCTCCGGGCTCACGGGCTTGACGACGAAGTCGACCGCGCCGGCGCGCATGGCCGCGATCGCCGCGTCGATGCTGCCATTGGCCGTCTGTACGATGACCGGCGGTTTTTTTGGGAGGGAACGCATGGCGCTCAGGACGGCCATGCCGTCCGTTCCGGGCATGACCAGGTCGAGAAGGACCAGGGAGATATCGCCGGCATTACCGGCCTGCAGTGCAGCGAGTGCGGCCTCGCCGCCATCGGCGGATTGAACCTCGTAGCCGAACCGCCTCGTAATCTCTTCAAGAATACGGCGATGTGTAGGGTCGTCATCGACGACCAAGACGCACTTGGGCATGACGCAAAACTCACTGGTTACGCAAACAACTACTGGAGCAGGCGCCGATGAGGCCGATACACTTGAGGCAACGTGACCCCTGCTGTGCCAAAACAGTGCACTCGAAGGGTAAACATGTTCTTTATCGCAGTTCGATTTTGGGGAAACTGTTGCGAATGCGTAAGTTTGCGTCCCACAACAAAGCGTTCTTAAGCCCTTGCGGGCGGCGCGGACGCTACCCAAACTAGGCGTAAGGAATCGACGCATTCGGGTGATAGCGAATCGCCTCCGGCACCACTCGCACCCCGCCAAAGAGGATTTTCAAGACCGATGCTGCCCCCCTGCTTTGCCCCTGGCCTGTTTCCCCATTTCTCAGCAACGTTCTCGCCCAAGGCGCTCGAAAAGGCCGGCGCCAAGCCGGGCGAGGGCGCCGCGCTGGGCGATCTGCCGGAATGGAACCTTGGCGATCTCTACGATGCCCCTGAGGCCCCCGCGCTCAAGGCCGATCTGGAAAAGGCCCGGCAGACGCCGAGGCCATGCACGAGCGCTATGCGGGCAAGCTCGAAGGGCTCCTCGACGGCGGCGCGGGCGGCGAAGCGCTTGCCGAGGCCGTGCGCAGCTTCGAGGCTCTGAACGACGTGCTCGGACGGGTCGCGTCCTATGCCAGCCTGCTCTACGCCGCCGACACGACCGATCCCCGGCGGCAGAAATTCTACGGCGATATCCAGGAGACGATCACGGCGATCTCCTCGCAGCTTCTGTTCTTCCCCTTGGAGCTGAACCGTCTCGACGATGCGGCGATCGAAAAGGCGCTCGCCACGCCGTCTTTCGGCCACTACCGGCCCTGGGTCGAGGATTTGCGGAAAGAGAAGCCCTATCAGCTCGAGGACAAGCTGGAGCAGCTCTTCCACGAAAAGGCGGTGAGCGGGCGCGGGGCGTGGGACCGGCTCTTCAACGAGACCATGGCCAATTTGCGCTTCGACGTGGACGGTCAGGATCTGAGCCTGGAGCCGACCCTCAACCTGCTTCTCGATCCGAAAGAGAAGAACCGCAAGCACGCCGCCAAGGCGCTCGCGAAGGTGTTCAAGGACAACATCCGGCTCTTCACGCTGATCACCAATACGCTCGCCAAGGACAAGGAGATCTCGGATCGCTGGCGCGGCTTCGAGGACGTGGCCGATAGCCGCCACCTGTCCAACCGCGTGGAGCGGGACGTGGTCGATGCGCTGGTGGCCGCCGTGCGCGACGCCTACCCGAAGCTGTCGCATCGCTACTACGCCATGAAAGCCAAATGGCTCGGCATGGATACGCTGAAATATTGGGACCGCAATGCGCCGCTGCCCGAAGAGCCCAAACAGGTCATCGGCTGGAACGATGCACGGGAGACGGTGCTCACCGCCTATGGCGATTTCTCGCCGCGCATGGCGGAGATCGCCGGGCGCTTCTTCGCCGATGGCTGGATCGACGCGCCAGTCCGCGAGGGCAAGCAGCAGGGTGCCTTCTCGCATCCCACCGTGCCGAGCGCACACCCATACGTTCTGCTCAACTACCAGGGCAAGCCGCGGGACGTGATGACGCTGGCCCATGAGCTGGGCCATGGCGTGCACCAGGTGCTGGCAGGGAAGCAGGGCGCACTCATGGCGCCGACGCCGCTGACGCTCGCGGAAACGGCAAGCGTGTTCGGCGAAATGCTGACCTTCCGGAAGCTGCTCGATCAGGCGCCGAGCCCCCGCGAGCGCAAGGCGCTGCTCGCCGCGAAGGTCGAGGACATGCTCAACACGGTTGTGCGGCAGATCGCGTTCTACAGCTTCGAGCGGCAGGTGCACGCCGAGCGCCGCGAGGGCGAGCTGACCAGCGACCGCCTCGGCGAGATCTGGATGGACGTCCAGCGCGAGAGCCTGGGCTCGGCCATCGAGCTCAAGCCGGAATACGAGACCTTCTGGTCCTACATCCCGCACTTCATCCACGCGCCGTTCTACGTCTACGCCTATGCCTTCGGCGATTGCCTGGTGAATTCGCTTTACGCTGTGTACGAAAAAGCCGATGCGGGCTTCGCCGAGCGGTATCTCGAAATGCTTTCCGCGGGCGGCACGAAGCATCACAGGGAACTTTTGAAGCCTTTCGGTCTTGATGCATCGGAGCCCCATTTCTGGTCCATGGGTCTCAAGGTGATCGAGGGCTTTATCGACGAGCTCGAAGAGATGGACCGGGCGGTGGTCGCGGAGGCCTAGAAGACATGAGTCAGGTTGCGCTGGTTCCCCTTCTTGCTTGGGTTGCCGCGTTAGCCTGCTGGGGTATCGCGCTGTGGCGCGCTCCCCGGCCCCTGCTGCGTTGGTTCGTGCTCGACCGGGCCCTGCGCTACGTCTTCATCTTCCCGCTCGGGCTGCTCGGGATTTGGGCCTTCATCGGTCACGTCATGTTTCCCGCCCAGTCCGCCGCCGCGATCGGCTGGCCGCCGAGCCCGTTCCAGTTCGAGGTGGGCTACGCCAATCTCGGGCTTGGCCTTGCGAGCCTCTATGCGGCGTTCACGACGTTCTATGCGCGGGTCGCCGTGGCGATTGCCGCTTCGTGCTTCCTGGTTGGCGCGGGCATCGGCCATGTGCACGACATCATGGCCTACACAACCTGACACCAGGCAACGCGGGTCCGATCCTTGTGACGGATTTCCTGACGCCGATGGTGGTGCTGGCGCTGCTGATCGCTTCCGCGCGCGCCCGAAGCAGCGGCCCCGGTCGCCGGATTCCGAGGCGCTGGAGGCCGAGATCGAAGTGGCGCGCGATGCCATGCGCTCCTATCGCGAAGCGCTCGATAGATTCGTCAAGAGCTAGGGGCTCGGCAGCTCAGCCCGGCACGGCAGGCCGTCAGTGCTGCGCGAAGATTTCCGTGCTGCCGTCCTTCTTCACGAGAAGAACCTCGTAGGGCTCCGTCTTGCCGTCAGGTGCTCCATGCCGGGCGAACCCAGCGGCATGTCGGGGACGGTGAGGCCGATGGCGTCGGGGCGCTCCTCGAGAAGCCGCTTGATGTCGTCGGCGGGGACGTGACCCTCGATCGTGTAGCCGTCGATCCGCGCCGTGTGGCACGAGGAGAGCTTCGGTCCGATGCCGGCTTGGGCTTTGATGCGATTGAGCATCCCCTGGGTCGTGTTCTTCGCCGAGACGTCGAATCCGTTCTCGGTGAGATAGTCGGCCCATTTCTGGCAACAGCCGCAGGTGGGCGACTTCCAGATCTCGATCGCAGGGCTCGCGTCCGGGGCCGCATGGGCGGGCATGCCGGCGGCAAACCCGCTCATGACCAACGTTGCGGCAACGATGAGAGGACGCATCGAAAGCATCATGGGCTCCTTCAAGTGCAACGGGGCCGAACGGTCCACATCCTAGTCCACGAAAGCGATATCGGCGACCACGGGCAGGTGGTCGGATTCGAGCCGGTTCCCCACCGACAGATCGATCTTCGTCAGTTGCGGCGAAACGAACACATTGTCGATGGGCAGCACCGGCACCAGGGGCAGAGCCTTCCAACGCGCGGGCCACGTGGGCACGAACGTGTTGAATCTGCCCAAACCGGTCGTCGCGGAAAATTTGTGGGCCTTGTGCGTCCACGGCGCTGCGTTGAAGTCGCCCGCGACGATGACCGGGCCGGTCAGGGACTGCACAAACTTCGTCAGGTGGTCGTAATCGTTTTTCTGTTGCGACGCGTAGAATGGCCGCGACATGTGGGCGCCGACAATGTTGACCTCGCGGCCATCCACATCGAGCTTTGCCCACGCCACGATCAACGATTGCCAATAGGGTTGGCCCGGACGATCCAGGCGGCTTTTGTCCACGATGGGATATTTGGACAGGATCACGAGGCCGTGCTTGCCCGCTTGGTTGGGGTAGACGTCCTGCATGTCGCGAAGGAACCCCTCGTGCTTCCAGCGGATCTCTTCCAGCACCACGCGTCCGGCTCGGTCTTCGCGAGAAACGCTTCGACCTTTTGCAGATGCAGATCGCCCTTGCCCCACATGTTGAACGTCGCCACGCGCAAGAACCGCTCGGCATTCTCCGGCGCGTTTGCAGCTGTTCCGGAAAGGTTCGGGATCAACGTGGCGAGTGCGATGGCCAGAAGCGCGCCGGTCGTGACGATCAGCATGCGGCTGCGCAAGGCGAGGCTCAGGAGAAAGAGCACGGCAAGGCCAACCGCAAGCAGAAGCAGACCGTTGTTCACGATGTCGAGCGCCGGATAGTTCTCCGCCAGCCCGCCGGTAACGAGGGCCGCTGCCGCGAAGAGACAGCCGGCAATGATGGCGGCGTGAGCATTTTTGAGTACGGCATGAAAATCTTGTTCTGGAAGTGACGTTCTTGGGATCGGCTATCGTGTGTCGGGATTCGCGATCCTATATGTGGTGTATCCCATTGATAGGGGAAGGGTTACGGAATTCATGAACGACTTGTCCGACCGTTCGGGTGATGCGCCGAAGGACGACCCGGAGACCACGGATCGCGAAAAGAACCGCTTCAGCGCGCGGGCTATGCGCTACGGCCGTGTCGGCGCGAATGTGGGCGGCGTGGCCGCGCGCATGGCAGGGCGGCGCTTGTTCGGACTGGATTCGGAGACCGAGAAGGAGGCCGCCGCGCTCGCAATGGCGCTGGGCGGTCTCAAAGGCCCCATCATGAAAGTGGCGCAGCTGCTCGCGACCATCCCCGACGCATTACCTCCCGAATATGCCGAGGCCCTGGGCAAGCTGCAGAGCCATGCGCCGCCCATGGGCCGCGGGTTCGTCAAGCGGCGTATGGCCGCCGAGCTCGGCCCGGGCTGGGAAAGCAAGTTCGCCAACTTCGAGTACGAGGCAGCGGCGTCGGCCTCTCTCGGCCAGGTTCATCGGGCGGTGGCTCACGACGGACGGGACCTGGCGGTCAAGCTGCAATATCCGGACATGCGCTCGGCCGTCGAGGCGGACCTGGTGCAACTCGGCATGCTGTTCTCGGTGCACAGGCGCATGCGGCCCGCGGTCGAGACGTCCGAAGTGCTAAAGGAACTGTCGGATCGGTTGCGCGAGGAGCTCGATTATCGGCGCGAGGCCGGGATGACCCGCCTCTATGGCGAGATCTTCGCGAGCGACGCCGCGGTGCGGGTGCCGGAGGTGCTGCCGGCGCTATCAACGGACCGTGTGCTGACGATGACGTGGCTCGAGGGGGGAAAGCTCCTCGACTACAAAGACAGCCCGCTCGAAGACCGCAATGCGATCGCGCAGGCCATGTTCCGCGCCTGGTGGTATCCGTTCAGCCATTACGGGGTCATTCACGGCGATCCGCATCTCGGCAATTACACGGTGTTCGAGGACGGTGGTGGCAGGGCTGCCGGGATCAACCTGCTCGACTACGGCTGTATGCGGACGTTCGCGCCCAAGTTCATCCAGGGTGTGATCGACCTGTACAACGGGCTGCTGCGCGAAGACCGGGCCTTGGTCGTGCATGCCTACGAGACATGGGGCTTCGCCGGCCTGTCGAACGAGCTCATCGACATACTGAACATCTGGGCCCGATTTATCTATGGCCCGATGCTGGACGATCGTGTGCGCACGATCGCGGACGACGTGGATCCGGGTATGTACGGGCGAAGAGAAGCCTTTCAGGTACATCAGGCCCTACGCGACAAGGGGCCCGTCACCATACCCCGCGAATTCGTGTTCATGGATCGTGCCGCGATCGGACTC
Organism: Methyloceanibacter stevinii; assembly: GCF_001723355.1. NCBI lineage: Bacteria > Pseudomonadati > Pseudomonadota > Alphaproteobacteria > Hyphomicrobiales > Hyphomicrobiaceae > Methyloceanibacter > Methyloceanibacter stevinii. Next base: position 104,473 of record NZ_LPWE01000004.1, read on the forward strand.
GGCGGCGTGTTCCTGCATCTGAATGCGGCGCTGAATTTCCACGACCTCTTCGACGAAGCCATCGCGGGCGTCGATGTGGGTACCGTTACGCAGCGCCAGTCGGAGGCCTTCTCGTTGGCGGGCGTGCCGCTTCCCGGCGCCGATGCGTCTGAGACAGTTTCCTGACAAATACGCGACAAGGGTTGTGATCGCACGCCACATGCCCGAGGATTCGCCAACGACCCGACATTCACCGGAACCGATATTCATCGGAAGGAGGGGCTGGCGATGGAGTGGCTGATCAACGATGCGCTGCCGGTGCTGGCGCGCATCTTCATTGTCTGGATTTTTCCGTTCAGCTTTATCGACAAGATCATCAATCACGAGGCGGCGGTGAAGCAGGCGTCCTCGAGCTGGCTTCCGGGCGGCGCGGCGCTGCTTTATCCGGCTATGGCCGTCGAATTGCTGACGCCGCCGATGATCGTGTTCGGCTTCTACGACGGCATCGCCGCATTCGTCCTTGCCGGCTACTGCGCCATCACCGCGCTCCTGTTCCACAACTTCTGGAGCTATCCGCGGTTCTGGTCGTCCGACAGCGAGGGCAATCCGCATGTCTGGGACTTCTTCAAGAATTTCGGTCTCGTCGGCGGACTGATCTTCGTGATGCTCGCGAGCGGGTTCTTCCAGAGCGCGGAAAAGGAGATCGAGGAGGTGACGATGCTGACACCGGAGGTTTTGACCGTTGCCGGAGCGCCGGAGGGCCGTTGACTCCATGACGGCACCGACCCTCTCGTATTGGCATGTTTGGACGGGCGACGATGGGACGACCCGGCAGACCCGATGCGCGCTCACGAATTTCGCGATGCAGAGCATGGGCGGGAACGCCGCGCCGCAATGGAACGCGGAGGTCTGCGAGTCGAAGGCGAACGTGATGGTGTGCGTGCTGCCGGTCGGGTGGGTGGGCGATTGGCACGAGAACCCCAAACCGCAATGGATCATTCCGCTGTCGGGGACTTGGTACGTGGAAACTACGGACGGCACGCGGGTCGAGATGGGGCCGGGCGAGATTTCCTTCGGCGCCGATCAGCACACCAAGCCCGATGCGGAAGGGCATTACGGTCACAAGTCGGGCACCGTGGGCAAGGAGCCCGCGACGCTCATGCTCGTGCAGTTGGACGACCCCCGTTTCGTGGCGGCCCGGCCGGGAATTTTTGGATAAGGACGTTGCCGCATGCCTGTCACGCAGCTTGTCCATGTCGACATCACGGTTGCCGATCTCGACCGGGCGATAGGCTTCTTTCGCGATGGGCTCGGGCTCGACGCAGGTCCCGTCCAAAGCTCTCAGGACGCGCGGTGGAATGCGCTCCTGGGACTCAAGGCCGGTACCCATATGCGGACAGCCGATATCTGCTTCGACCGGGAAACGCTGAGGCTCGCGGCGTTCGATCCGCCCGGGGCGCCGTATCCGGCCCCGCGCGCGTCGAAGATCCGTGGTTCGAGCACGTAGCCCTGGTCGCGGGCGATATTCAGGCCGTGTGGTCGCGGCTCGAGAATCTAAAGCCGGAAGTCGTGACGGCGGGTGCCCCCGTGCTGTTGCCGCCCAATACCGGCAGCGTGACCGCGTTCAAGTTCCGCGATCCGGAGGGACATCCGCTTGAGTTGATCTCGTTTCCGGATGGGGTCGGCGATGCCCGCTGGCAGACGGGCGCGCCCGCATTCGCGGCTTCGACCACACCGCTATCGTCGTGACCGACCTCGACCGTAGCCTCGCATTCTACACCGGGCTGCTCGGGATGCGGATCGGGGGGCATTCCTTGAATCAGGGGGCAGGGCAGGATCTCCTCGACGGTCTTCCCGGTTGCCTTGTCGATGTGGTGGCGCTCCAGCCCCAAGATCAGCCGACGCCCCATGTGGAGCTGCTGCATTACCGGGAGCCGCCGGGGCCCGCGCCCCTGCCGCCGCCGCAAGCGAATGACGTGGCCTCGGTCCGGCAGGTCCACCGGGTGGAGGGGCTGGACGCGCTCGTACAGGCCCTGAAATCGACCGGTGTACCCTCTTCGTACGGTCTCGTCAGGCTCGCGGATGGTGGAAACGGGGCCGCCGTCCGGGATCCGGACGGGCACATGATCGTACTATTGGACTAGTTCCCGAGGGGCCCTGCTCACCTGAGGATTATTGCGGCAGGCCCTCTAGTCTGCTATTTCCCGGTGATGCGACGATGTCGCGACGTGGCGCGAAACAGTCGCCAAGCAAAGATAAAGATCTAGGGGGATAGCCGAATGCACATTGATCCCAAAGAGGGCCACCCGGAAATGGATTACGCCGAGCATCTCGGCACGTACAAGCTCTTCTGTGGGCTGTTCCTTTGGGGCACGCTTGCCTGTGTGGCAATCGTTGCGGCCATGGGCCTCTTCCTCACCTAGGCTTAAGGCCAACCACGGATGGGAGGCGCCTGGCCTCCCGCTCTTCTAGAACCCGACAGCGCTCGGCGCACCGTCAATAGTGGATGGGTGCGCCCGTAGCAAAGGGAGCCAAGATGATTGCAATTGGCGTACCCGCGGAAGGCTCCGAGGAGCCTCGGATCGGCCTTACCCCCGAGACCGTCAAGAAGCTGGTGAAAGCCGGCGCCAAGGTCACGGTGCGGTCTGGCGCGGGTCTTCGATCCCATTTCAGCGACGACGACTACAAAGAGGCCGGCGCGTCCATCGCCAAGTCCGACGAGGACGCGGTTTCCGATGCGGACGTGGTGTTCACCGTCCGGCGACCGTCCGTCGACCTTGCCAAGGCGATGAAGAAGGGCGCGGCCCTGATCGGCATGCTGGATCCGTTCTCGGACAGGGCCGGTCTCGAGGCCCTTGCCAAGACCGGCGTGTCGCTCTTCTCCATGGAGTTGATGCCGCGCATCACGCGCGCTCAAAGCATGGACGTCCTGTCCTCGCAATCGAACCTCGCGGGCTACAAGGCGGTGGTCAATGCATCCGCCGCATTCGAGCGGGCGCTGCCGATGATGATGACCGCGGCGGGTACGGTGCCGGCCGCACGCGTCTTCGTCATGGGTGTCGGCGTGGCCGGGCTCCAGGCGATCGCCACCGCGCGCCGCCTCGGCGCTATCGTGACCGCGACCGATGTGCGGCCCGCTGTGAAGGAGCAGGTGGCTTCGCTCGGCGCGAAATTCATTGCCGTCGAAGACGAGGAATTCAAACAGGCCGAGACGTCCGGCGGCTATGCCAAGGAAATGTCCGACGACTACAAGAAGAAGCAGGCCGAGCTCGTCGCCGAGCATGTCAAGAACCAGGACATCGTCATCACCACCGCGCTTATCCCGGGGCGCCCGGCGCCGAAGCTGATCTCGAAAGCGATGATCGAAAGCATGAAGCCGGGCTCCATCATCGTGGATCTTGCGGCGGAGCGGGGCGGGAACGCGGAGCTGACCAAGCCCGGCGAGACCGCCGAACACAAGGGCGTGCGCATTTTCGGCCAGTTGAACCTGCCCGGTCAGGTGCCGGTCAACGCGTCCAGCCTCTATGCGCGGAACCTTCAGGCTTTCATCGAGCCGTTCATCGACAAGGAAACCAAAGAGCTCGCCATCGATTGGGAAGACGAACTGGCCATCGGTACGGCGATTGCCCGTGACGGTGCGATCGTCAACGAGCGGGTTGCCGGAGGGAAGACATCATGACGAAAAAGACCCTTCTAACGGGGATCATCGTTGCCGTAGCGGCGCTTGCCTCCGATGCGTTTCTGGCGGGCGTGGCCTACGCGGCGGACGCCGCGGAAGGCGGCGGCCACGACTTCATGTCGCAATTCTCGATTTTCGTGCTGGCGGTGTTCGTCGGCTACTACGTGGTCTGGAGCGTGACACCGGCGCTGCATACGCCGCTGATGTCGGTGACCAACGCGGTGTCCTCCGTGATCGTGGTGGGCGCGCTGCTCGCGGTCGCGGTCGAAGCGGGAGACGCGGTCGTGTCCTCCGGTCATTGGCTGGCGAAGATCCTGGGCTTCGCCGCCTGATCCTGGCCTCGGTCAATATCTTCGGCGGGTTCCTGGTGACGCAACGCATGCTCGCCATGTACCGGCGTAAAGACCGCTAGGGGGGGATCTGAGAACATGTCCTCCGAACTCGTCGCACTGCTCTATCTCGTCTCGGGCGTCCTCTTCATCCTCGCGTTGCGGGGACTGTCGTCGCCGGAGACCTCGCGCCAGGGCAACTACATGGGCATGGCCGGTATGGCCATCGCCGTGGCCACCACGCTGGCCGTGGCGCGCCCGGACTCGGGTCTGTCCTGGGGCATGATCATCGCCGGTATCGCCATCGGCGGGACCATCGGCGCCGTTATCGCGCGCCGCATTCCCATGACGGCCATGCCCGAACTCGTCGCCGCCTTCCATTCACTGGTGGGTATGGCCGCCGTGCTCGTCGCCGCTGCCGCCTATTACGCACCGGAAGCCTTCGGCATCGGGTCGCCCGGCAGTATTCGCGTAGCGAGCTTGTCGGAGATGTCCCTGGGCGCGGCCATCGGCGCGGTCACCTTCACCGGATCGGTTATCGCTTTTGCCAAGCTCTCGGGCCGCATGTCGGGTGCGCCGATCATTCTGCCGCGCCGCCATCTCATCAACATCGCGCTCGGGATCGCGCTGATCGCTTGCATCGTGCTGTTCTGCCAGCAGCAGACGCCGCTCTTCTTCTGGGCGATCGTGGCGCTCTCGCTGCTCCTTGGCATCCTCATCATCGTCCCGATCGGCGGTGCCGACATGCCGGTCGTTATCTCGATGCTGAACTCGTACTCGGGCTGGGCGGCCGCCGGCATCGGCTTCACGCTGGGCAACACGGCGCTGATCGTCACAGGCGCGCTGGTCGGCTCCTCGGGCGCGATCCTGTCCTACATCATGTGTAAGGGCATGAACCGCTCCTTCATCAGCGTCATTCTCGGCGGCTTCGGCGGCGAGACCGCGGGCCCCGCCGGCGACGGCGAGCAGAAGCCGGTCAAGCTCGGCTCGGCCGAGGATGCGGCCTTCCTGATGAAGAACGCGGAGAAGGTCATCATCGTCCCCGGTTACGGCATGGCCGTCGCTCAGGCACAGCATGCCTTGCGGGAAATGACCGACGAACTCAAAGAGGCCGGGGTGGAGGTCAAGTTCGCCATTCACCCGGTCGCCGGTCGCATGCCGGGGCACATGAACGTGCTGCTGGCCGAGGCAAACGTGCCCTACGACGAGGTGTTCGAACTCGAGGACATCAACTCGGAGTTCGCGCAGACCGACGTGGTCTATATCATCGGCGCCAACGACGTGGTCAATCCGGCCGCGGAAGACGATCCCACATCCCCGATCTACGGCATGCCCGTGCTGCAGGTCTGGAAGTCCGGGACCGTGCTCTTCAACAAGCGCTCGCTCGCATCCGGATATGCCGGCATCGACAACCCGGTCTTCTACAAAGACAACACGATGATGGTGCTGGGCGACGCCAAGAAGATGACCGAAGAGATCGCCAAGGCGATCTAACAAGGCGATCTAGGCCGATGGCCGCGCGGCCATCGGCGCCTTATTGGTCGAATTTGACCCACAGGCCTCGAGGGAGATGCGCCGGTTGAGTGCGCCGGGATCGGTCAACACCAGCGCCCCACGTGTCTTTTCCACGAGTTCGTCCTTCTCCAGCGCGCGCAGGGCGCGGGAGACCACCTCACGGCGCGAGCCGATACGTTCGGCGAGGTCCTGCTGGTTCGGCGGGGGCGAGATGCTCCGCTGGCCATCATGGCCCGGGCGCGGGCGCGACAGGCGCAACAGCTCGGCGTAGAGCCGCTCGGAGGCCGTCAGGTAGGCGTGCTCGTAAAGCTGCAGGTTGAGGGAGCGGATGCGCCCCACCAGCATGTTGAGCACCGTGCGGCACACCTCCGGTTCGTGCGCCAAAACGTCCATGAATGCCGCCGCCTTCATGGAGCCGATAAGGGATGTCTGCATCGTGGTGACGCTTGCGGAGCGGGGGATACCGTCGATGGCCGCCATTTCCCCGAACATGGAGCCGGTTCCCAGTTCGCCGAGAATGACCTGCTTGCCGTCGTCGGCGCGGTGGATGACCCGCACCGAGCCGCTGACGACGAAAAGCACGTCGTTCGACGCATCGTCCATGTCGATGACCAGTTCGTTCGCCGGGTAGGTGCGCCAAGTGACCGCCGGGGCGAAGCGCTTGGCGTTTTCCTCGCCGAGCGAGGCGAAGAGCTCTATGTCGCCGATGTCGCCCATGAATTCGGATGATAACAGGGGCCGCGTTGCGGTCCACTCTGGAGGCCGGACAGGACAAAGGCCCGGAGGGGAAACTCCGGGCCTTTGCTGACGAAACGGCTTTGCGCTACGGGGGGATTAAGCGCGGGGGCCGTTCGAGTGCTTTTGGCGGCTGCTGCCCACCTCGGGGGGCGGAGAGGGTCAGAAGGCCGCCGGTCGTCTCTCTTGGTCAGTGACAACAAGATAGGTGATGGCGCGAAAAGGCGCTGTGCATTCCGTCACAGCGCGGCAGTCCAACGCTCAGCGGCCGCTCTGCCTTGACCGTGCGATACGGTTAACCGTCTCGGATTCAACGAAGAACTGCCAAGGTGCGGCCGGGATTCGCCCATTTTGCGGCTTCAATCGTCCCTTACCCACCTGCGCCTTGGCGGCTGTGCGGTGCGGCGTGTGACTTTCGTCCATTGATTCCCCCACCGTCCGGACCATCTAGCATGAGATCGAGGCGCCCCTTATCCAAAGGTTAAGCGGAGCTCCGAGATCGAAAGACGCCATTAGGCAAGCATAAACTCTGGTATTGGGAACTCATTGGAGAGTTCCATCGGATGAATGACCCGTTCAGGCGCCATTCATACATGGTCCGTATTTTGCGGGCCGACCAATAATAAAGATAAGAGAGGCGCAGACAGGGTCATGTTGAACCTTATTCTAGCTCTTTTCGTGATTTTCGCGCTGTTTTGCATCGTGGCACGGCTGCTTCATCGCTATTTCCTCTATGTGCCGGACCGCACGCGCATCAACCCGCGCGAAGCCGGCCTGACGGGCGTCGACGAGATCGTCTTCAAGTCTGGCGACGGCAAGAAGCTGATCGCCTGGTACCGCCCGGCTGCGCAGGGTAAGCGCACGCTCCTGTACTTCCCCGGCAACAGCGGCAACGTCGCTGCCCGGGCGGGGAAGATCAAAGCCATCGCCGCAGACGGCTACGGCGTCTTCATCGTCAACTATCGCGGCTTTGGCGGGTCGTCCGGCCGTCCCTCGGAGAAACGTATCGTGAGGGACGCTGTCAGCGCCTACGACGCCTTGCGCGGGCTCGGCGTGCCGCCCCGTGACATCGTGCTCTACGGCGAGTCGCTCGGCACCGGCGTCGCGACCCAGGTCTGTCAGCAGCGTGAGGCCGAGGCCCTGGTGCTGGAATCGCCGTTCACCTCTGTCGTCGACGTGGGCAAGCTGGCCTGGCCGCTTCTGCCGCTGCAGCAGATCATGGTCGATCAGTATCGCACCATCGACCGCATCGGCTCCGTGGACGTGCCGCTCTTCATCGTCCATGGCGGCCGCGATGCGGTTATCCCGCTCGATATGGCGCGCCGCGTGTTCCATGCGGCCAGCGATCCGAAGACCCTCACGGTCGTGCCGCGCGCCGGACACAACGATCTGTTCGAGCAGGGGGCTTGGGCACGGGTCCGCGACTTCCTGGCCGGTCTCGGCGCCGAAGCGGTGCCCGCGGTCGAAACCCAAAACGCGGCCCGCGCCGGCCGGCCGGTGGAGATTCCGGCCGCCGCCGCAGCGGAGCGCTAGCGCTCGGTTCTCATCATCCCTCGTGGGCTCCATGGCCGGCACGGACCTCCGCGCCGGCCATTTTTGTGCGCGGGTTTCCGGCCGAGGACCGCGCCACCTGAGGGACGTCTGGCGTCCAATTTGCAAGGCTCAGCGATGAAGCACGCAACAGCCGTCAGAAATGAGGATTTCGCGATGACCGAGATAGCGCCGACCCAACCGCTCGTTCCCTATGTCGTATGCGGGCTCAACGAGATCCCGAGCAAGCGCGCCAAGGACTTTCGGCTGGGCCGTATCGAAAACGGTGAGGTGAAGCACTGGTCGATCGTCATCTACCGCCTGGGCCAGCAGGTCTACGGCTACGAAAACCAGTGTCCCCATGAGGGCGTCGGCTTCGATTTCGGCGGTGAGCGCTTCGTCAACGACAACGGCAGCCTCCTCATGTGCGGCAAGCATGGCGCGTTGTTCAACCCCGGCACTGGCGAGTGCATCGACGGTCCTTGTGTGGGGCAGTCGCTGAAGCCGGTGAACCTCGTCGTGCTCGATGACGATGTGTGCATCGTCGGCGTCGAACTGGCCGGCGATGACATCGACGAAGACGACGAGGTGTCACTCTGCGAGGACGCAGGCGTCTAGGGGACCCGGCAGAGACTGCCTGGTGCTAGACGGGGCGGTTCTCGTTGCGGTTCTTGACCGGCTCCATCTCCTCGACGCCCTTTTCGAAGCTGATTTCCTCGAACGTGTCGTCGAATTTGAGGGCGGCGTCCAAGACATAGGCCGTCTTGTCCACGGTGCTCATCTTCTTCACGTCGTTCTTTTCGATTCTGAGCAGTTCGAGCATTTCCTTCCAAACCGACGATTCATCGCACGGGAAGACGTAGAAGCTCTTGCCGTCCACGGTGACTGAGAACGTCTTGCTGAGGTCCACGTTGTTGCAGAACATGAAGTACTTGCCGTCGGGGCCCAGGAGGTCGCCCATGACGTCGACCACGTCCTGCAGATATTCGAAGTTGTGGAGGTAACCCGCCATGACCGGTATGTGCTCATCGCCCTTGTTGGAGAGGGTCAGGATCTGCTCCATGCAGAACTCCGGCGGCCGCGCCTCGTCGGCGAGTTTTTCCTGAAACTTCAGAGCGAAATCGCCGCGATAGGCGAAGCGGTCCCCGTCGGTGGTGGGGGCTTTCAAGACCGCATTGAAGAGGCGGCCCTCGTTCTCCAAACGGCCATAAGGCGTTTGATCAATCGTCGTCATGGTGGTGTCCCGGTTTGTTGGTTTTCCGACGCAAACAGCGCCCAGGCGGGACAGATGCAAATGGCCTGCCGGTTTAGGTTCGGGACATTTTCTTGGCGCTACCGCGCTTCGCGCTACTTGAGCGCGTGTTCTTCGGCGGTATCGTGCAACTCAAGGCGCGCAGACACGACAAAGCCGGGAAGGATCTTCCCGGCTCTTGGCAGCGCTGTACTTCTGAAGAGTGGTCTTAGCGGCGGCCGCGGGGGCGTCCGCCAACGCCAGACTCACGCTGGGCCTTCTTACGGGCCAGCTTCCGCGCCCGGCGGATGGCCTCGGCCTTCTCGCGGGCACGCTTCTCGGAGGGCTTCTCGTAATAGTTACGGAGCTTCATCTCGCGGAAGATGCCTTCGCGCTGCATTTTCTTCTTCAGCGCCCGGAGGGCCTGATCGACATTGTTATCGCGAACGACGACTTGCACGCGTCTCTAATCTCCGAATTAGCGTTGATTTTGGGATTGGAGCGAAGCCACAGCAACCCATTTGCGGATCGCCTGAATCACGCATCCAGGGGGTGCTCTAGCAAACCTGCGGCGGGTTGTCCAGACCGCGAGAGTGTCATCGGCGTCTATGTTTTAGGGGAAATTCGGTTGATATGGCCCATCTTGCGCCCGGCCGGGGTTCCGCCTTGCCGTAGAGATGCACTGCGGTGCCGGGTTCGGCGGCGTATTGGCGCCAGTTGTCCGCGTCGCTGCCGATCAGATTGGTCATCACGGCGTCGCTGTGGCGGGCCACGTCGCCAAGGGGCCAGCCGCAAATGGCCCGGACGTGGTTCTCGAACTGGCTGACGAGGCAGGCATCCTGGGTCCAGTGCCCCGAATTATGGACGCGGGGGGCGATCTCGTTCACGGCAAGGGCAGGGCTCTCGCCGCCGGTCTGGAACATCTCCACGGTAAGGACGCCCACATGGCCGAGCGCCTCGGCGATCTTGCCGGCGATTGCTTGCGCCTCCGTCTCGAGCGCGGCCGGGATGTTCGCCGGGACCGTGCTGGTGTCGAGGATGCCGTCCTTGTGGACGTTCTCGACCACATCGTAGAAGCGCAAGGCTCCGTCCCGTCCGCGCACCGTCACGACCGAGAGCTCGCGCTCGAACGGGACCATGCCCTCCAGGATCGCCGGGGCCTCGCCGATGGACTCCCAGGCACTTTCGGCCTCGCAGAGCGTATGGATCCAAGCCTGTCCCTTGCCGTCATAGCCGAAGCGGCGGGTCTTGAGCAGGGCCGCCGGCGGTACAAGCAGGATCGACTCCTTCAGGTCCGCAAGCGTGTCGATGGCGGCATAGGGTGCAACGGCGATGCCGAGGCCGCTCACGAAGTCCTTTTCGGCCAGCCGGTCCTGGGCGACCTCGAAGGATTTCACGGGCGGAAAGACCGGGCGTGGCCGCGCCGGCGCCTCCAAGGCGGCCGCGGGCACGTTCTCGAACTCGCACGTCACCACGTCCACTTGTCCGGCGAACCGGGCGACCGCGTCCAGATCGTCATAATGTCCGACGCTTCCCTTCGCTGCGACGTGGAAGGCGGGGGCGTCCGGGGTGTCGTTGTAGATATGTGTCTTCAGGCCGAGCCGGCTGGCGGCAGCGGACAGCATGCGGCCGAGCTGGCCGCCGCCCAGAATGCCGATGGTGCTGCCGGGCGGCAGCGGCGCGTCAGTCATTATCCTCGACGGTCTCGGCGACCGCGTCGGACTGGGCGCTGCGCCACGCCTCCAGTCGCGACGCCAAGCGGGCGTCCGACACGGCCAGGATGCTGGCGGCCAGAAGTCCCGCATTGGTGGCGCCAGCCTTGCCGATGGCAAGCGTGCCGACCGGGACCCCGCCTGGCATTTGCGCGATGGACAGGAGGCTGTCTAGCCCTTTCAGGGATTTGCTTTCGACCGGCACACCAAGCACAGGCAGGGTCGTCATGGAGGCGGCCATGCCGGGTAGATGCGCGGCGCCGCCGGCGCCGGCGATGATGACTTTGAGGCCCCGGCCGCGCGCGCCCGTGGCGTAGTCGTAGAGCCGCTGCGGGGTGCGGTGGGCCGAGACGACTTTCGTCTCGTACGGCACCTTGAGCGCGTCCAGGATTTTTGCGGCTGCTTTCAGGGTGGGCCAGTCCGACCGGCTTCCCATGATGATGCCGACGGAGGGGGTCGCCTCGCTCATGCTTTCGCCCATCAAAAAAACCGCCCGAAGGCGGATCGCGGAAAGCGCGCGATTATAGGCGGGCCAGGGGGGTTGGCAAGGCGGGTTTCGGCTGGTTCTGGCATCAGGCTTAAGCTTTTCGAGCCCGCCATGTTTGCCTAGGCAGAAACAAACAAGCCAAGCGCCGGAAAAGGCGGCATGATTGGGATCTGCGATTCCGATCCGGAGCGAGAGAGCCGAATGTCCGAACCCGTTGTTGTGCCCAAAGTAGACAAGCTGATGCGGCTGTTCCTGCGTGGGTCGGCGCTTCTGATCGTGCCGATCGCGCTCAATTACGGGCTCGCGCCGGCGAAGACGCTGCCGATGTTTCTGACCATGCCGGAGCTCGGGACGGATCAGACCCATATCTACCGGGGCGTCATGTGCCTCTATCTTGGCGTGGGGCTGTTTTGGGCCGTCTCGGCCTTCAAGCCCGAATGGCAGCGCGTCGCCGTGATCACGGTGATCGGCTTCGCCTGGTCCATCGCGGCCGGGCGGCTCATTAGCCTCGCGATCGATGGACGGCCGAGCCTGTTGCTGCTGATCTATCTGGGTATCGAGATTTTTGCGGGGCTGCTGGGCCTTGCCGTCCTGGCGGCGGCCGACCGAAAGCTCAAGCGATAATATCGGGAAGCAGTTCGTCTTCGATCCGGATGATCTCGTCTTTCAGAAAGAGCTTCTTCTTTTTTAGTCGCTTGAGCTGCAATGCGTCCGCGCGGCCCGACTCCTCCAGCGCGTTGATCGCACTGTCCAGGTCGCGGTGCTCTTGTTTGAGCTTCCCCAGTACAGCCCGAAGCTCGCGGATCTCCTCGCTCTCCATCGGGCGCTCCTTGTTCATGTGGCCGGGAGTATCTTTCCGAACCTTAATTGGCGCAAGAGCCCGTCCGCCGGATCGCAGGTCCCGACGGTCCAATTCTTAAGGGTTGCGTCGAAACGACCGCCCAATCAGCCGTGATTAGACAAGGCCCGGTCTCTTTGTCAGAATAGTTACATCGACAATTCAATTCGGAGGTCCGGTATGGCGTTAGAAGCGCATCTCGATGAATTGGCAGAGAAACACCGCGCTTTGGATCGCAAGATCGATGAAGAACAAGGAAGGCCCACGGCGGACGCCTTCAAAATCGCCGAACTGAAGCGCCGGAAGCTCTACCTCAAAGACGAGATGGAACGCCTGAGACACAGTTAGCCTCACGAGGTCTCGAGGCTTTTCAGCCCCAAGGCCATCGGCCTCCGTCCCCGGAGGCCTGATCGAGAGAATTGCATTATTGCCGTGCCCGGCCTGTGGAAAACTCGCAGTGCTCCGCACGGTTGGGAGTTGTTGTTGCCACGCCCCTCTAGCCCCGCGCTACGGCGTGGTTTTTTATTGTCCGGGCCCCTTTTATTGTCTGGCGGGTGGAACCGCGGGCCCGTCTTGACGTATCTCACTGGTGCCCGCGCAATCTGCGCTATAGCTATGCCGGGCTCGAATCAAACTTGAGGCGGAGGCCATGCGGCTGGGACTGGGCGGCTTTTTCGAACGCGGCGTGCTGACGGCGCTGCTGGTTTTCACAACTCTGCCAGCGCTCGGCGCCGACGAAGACCCGACGGCCAAGGGCGAGGCGATGGCCAAGGGCGAGGCGATCGTGAGCGAGCATTGCGGCCGCTGCCATGCGATCGGGGTGACAGGCGAGAGCCCCAACAAGGAAGCGCCGCCGTTCCGCGTTCTTTCCGAAAACTATCCCGTCGACGATCTGGCCGAATCGCTGGCCGAAGGCATCATGTCCGGGCATCCGGACATGCCCGTCTTCGTCTTCCAGCCCGACGAGGTGGATGCGATCATCGCCTATCTGCAGTCCATCCAGATCACGCCGGACGCGGTGCCGTCCACACCGGAGCCGGCGGACGCGCAAGGGTAGATACGAGCCGACCCGCAGCGGGCGGATGCTGCGCTCAGATGTCGGCGGCGCCTTCCGGCCACATCAGCCAGTCGCGGGCTTCGGCGATTTGGTCCGGGGCGAAATGCTCGACCTCGCAGGTGATGAAGGGCGCTACGAAGCTGGACCACAGATTGCGGATATGCGGGTCGCAGACGATGGCGATGCGGTTGAAATCCTTGAGGTGGCGGAGGCTGAACTTCACGTCGTGCCATAACGCGGCGGCATCCATGCCCTCGAAGTCGGAGATCTGTTCCAAGACGCGGACCTGACCATGGCGCGCAATGAAGGCTTCCAGCTTGTCCGCGACGCGGTCGAACTCCTCGGTCGACACCTTGCCGCCGATGTGGATTTCGACGGCCTGGGCATTGTCATGTTCGACATATGACAACATCTACGGAGTGTACCTCTCGATTGGCGGCAGTTGCCAAGACGGATTGGTCAAAATGACGGATCGTCAAAAGACGGAACGGTCGCCTGTCATGGATCGTGAGAGCGTGAGGGGCGTTGGAACGGGCATGGACGTCATCGCAAGTAAGACTATAGCGCCGGCGGGTCGGTTTTCGATGCAAGAACCGCTCGGACACTATCCAGAAGTAGGTGCTGCGGCCCCGTGCCGCTTCACGGAATTTTAGGGTTAACGAAGGCAGAATACTGGCCTAAGACACGCAATTGCCGCCTTTTCTCAGCCAAATGCGGTTGAAGAGGGGAGTTACGACCATCAAGAAGCTACTGTTCTTCACGGCTAGCATGAGCATCATCGCGCTCGGCGCGGTTTGGATGATGCTGTTCAACGAGCCGATCGCCGACACGATGACGAAGGCGCCCCCGCCCAAGAAGCGGGCGCTGGCCTATGAGCAGGCGCTCGCGGCCAAGATCGAAGAGGAGGCCGAGGCCTCCAAGACCAAATCGCAGCCCAAGGCCAAAGACGCCGCCAAGTCCGATGGGGCCGCCAAGAAGGCCGCCGCGCCCAAGGACACCGGCGGAAATGCGCCGGCGCCCGACCAGCAGGCCGCGGCCGTGCCGCAGCCGGGTCAGGATCAGCCTGCGCCGCAGCAATTGCCCTGGCTGACCGAACAAGGCGAAAGCGTCGTCGAGGCACCGGGACCCGGAGCCGGGCCCAACGGTCCGCCGCAGGATTTCTTCAACGCGCCGCAACAGGATCCCAATGCTCAGGGCCAGGCTTACGGCCAGAACCAGCCTTCCGGTCAGAGCCAGCCCTACGGTCAGCAAGAGCAGCCCTATGGTCAGGGCCAGCCCTATGACCGGACAGCATCGGTCAACCCCAATATGAATGGCGGGCAAGACCCTTATGGATCCGGCGGCCAGCAGCAGGCTTATCCGGCCTATCCGGGGCAGGCTCAGCCGGGCGCCCAAGGCCAGTATCCCCAGGCCCAATATCCTCAGGGTCAGTACCCGCAACAGGGTCAGCCTCCGCAGGGCCAGTACCCGCAACAAGGGCAGTACCCGCAAGGACAGTACCCTCAAGGTCAGATCCCGCCGGGGCAGTACCAGCAAGGCCAGTACCCTCAGGGTCAGTATCCCCAAGGGCAGTCTCCTCAGGGTCAGTATCCTCAAGGCCAGAACCCGCAACAGGGTCAGCAGCCTGGCTACGGCGGGGGCCCCTACGGTCAGCCGCAAGAGGAGTGGGCGAAGATCATCGTGTCGGGTTCGGGCATGCGCCTGACGGCATCCGAGGACTCGCCCGTGCTGTTCGCTTTTCCCTATGGGCGTGACTTGAAGGTTGTTTCCCGCAACGGGGAATGGGTCGAGGTGACCGATCCCAACAGCAACGCCAAGGGCTGGATCCAGGCCTACGCGCTGGGCCCGTCTGCGGGTCCGCAGCAATATGGTCAGGCGGGCGGCTACTACGAGGAGCAACCGCAGCAACAGACGCGCCGTCCCCTCGGCCGCGGCGGCTTTGCGGACATCATCAACCGCGCCTTCGGCAACTGATCTAGCTTCGCGCTTTACGCCGAGTGAGACGGTCAGCAACCGGCATGGGGATGCATGCGGGTTGCGCCATGCGTGGCGCTGCCCGTTGAGCACCACGCTGTCGCCGGTGCCGACCGCGACGGGTTCGCCCCCATCGAGCGTGAGCAGGCACGCGCCTTCCGTCACATAGATCAGATCGATCGTGTCGTCCGGTGCATGCCGGGTTTCTTCGGGTCCATGGTTTGGATGAGGCCGGGCAGGCGGGTTTCGGTCTCTTTCAGAGCCTGCTTCATATCCGGAGGCGGCGCTGCGTTCTCATTCTCCGGCGGTAGTTCGATGAGCTCGAAGCGGAAGCCGCCGGCGGGCGGAAACCAGGTGCGGAAGGGCGGCTCGTCTCCGTTGTCGGGAAGCGCGGGGAGCACATCCGCGCCCCACAGGCTGAAGAACTTCGCGCCCGGCATGAGCGGCGTCTCGATCGCGGGGACATCGCCGTCGCTCGCGAACACCGGCTCACCGTTTTGGCCCTCGCCCGTCACGATGCGCCGGACAGACGAACTTTCGGCGTCGTTTGTCTCAGCCATGGGCGGTCTCGGTCCGGTGGGGCATTGTCCGATGAGTCATGTCGCTCGTTTCCGGGCTGTCTTCTTGCGCGCGGGCTTCTTCGCCGCGCAGGCAATCGCATGAGCCGCGCGGGCCCACGTGGTGAGTTCGTCCGGGTCTTCCAGCAGGCGCGGCGGCACCTCCCAATAGGACATGGAGATCGGTTTTCCGCCCTTGGCCGTATAGGTGAAGGCTTGCATGCCCTCGGCCTCGAAGGCGGGTGCTGTCGTATCGTCGGCTTTCAGATAGAGCGTGTCGTCGGCGATGAGTCCGAACATCACGTTGTCCGCATACACGCCGGCCCCGCCGAACATGCGGCGAATGGCGACGGGTCCGAAGCCCGCGAGCTGATCCTTGAGGAATTCCTGGAAGCCTTCGGACGCGCTCATCCGATCATCCGGCTACCTTTAAGCCGCCGGCGCTTTCTCGCCTGCCGAGCTGCTCTCGTTGGCCGCATCCGGCGCGGCGAAGCTCGCGTTCTGCTTCATGGTCAGTTTCGGCTGACCCTTGCCGTTGGCCTTCGCGGTACCGTTGCCCTTCGCGGCGCCGTTGGCCTGGACGCTGGCCTTGTTGGCGACGCGCAATTCGCGTTCCACCGCGACCCGCGCGGCCTCGTTCTGGTTGTAGAGGCCCATATGCTCGGAGTCCTCTTCGGCGACCGCCGTCAGGGCCTGATCCTTATAGTCCGCGGCATGCGGGTCCGCCTCGATCATCTTGACGATGCGTTTCAGGTCCCACCAGCTCTTGCCGAGCATGGTCGCTTTGCGGGCGATCTCGGCCCCGTATTTGGCGTAGAACGTAATCGGGTTCTCGATCGGCAGGCCGGAGCGCCGATGCTTCCGGTGCTTGATGCGGAAGACGCCCCATTGCAGCGGGTGCAAGCCCTCGACTGGGACGGAGTTTTTGAACCAGAACAGCACCGGCATCAACGAACGGATATTGACGCCACTGGCATAGGCGCGCCGCAGGACCGTCTCGAGGTGATCGTTGGCGTAGAAAATCCGCCACGCGGATTCGTAAGCGCCCTGCCATTCCTCCTTCGTCATCCTCTCGTGACCCGTGACCACGTGCTCCAGCTCGTACTTGTTCATGTCGGGGTCCATCCAGACCCCCTTTTCGGTCAGCACCTTGTGGTCTTCGGAGCCGGGCAGGGGCGTCAGAATGAAGAACTCCAGCATGTCGAGCGGCAGCTCCTGCTTGATGATCTCCAGATCCTGCTTGATCGATTCCGGCGTGTCGTTCGGGAAGCCAGAATATAGCCGGCGAAGGTCATGATGCCGACGCGCTTCCAGTCGAGCAGCATCTTCCGGTACTCGGTGATCTTGTTCTGGCGCTTCTTGGCGGCCAGCAGGTTTGCCGGGTTGATGTTCTCAAGCCCGATGAAGACGCGGGTTACGCCGGCACGCTTTGACTTCTCGATGAAGTTCGGAATCTTGTGGCACAGCGTGTCGACCTGGATCATGAAGCGGACGTCCATGCCGTCCTCTTCGCGCAGCTTGATGATGCGGTCGTAGATCGCTTCCCAGTCCTTGTTGCGCGCGAAATTATCGTCGGTGATGAAGAACCGGTTCACGCCCTGCTCGTAATTGAGGCGCAGAATCTTCTCGATAGAATCGGGTGTGCGGTAGCGTGACTTGCGTCCCTGCACATTAATGATCGTGCAGAAGGAGCACTGGAAGGGGCAGCCCCGGCCAGCATCGAAGCTCGTGAAGTTCCCGACCGTACGCTCCACGAATTCGTAAGGAAGAAAGGGCGGCGCCGGCACGTTGGCCAGGCACGGCAATTCCTCGGTCATGTGGTTGTAGATGGGCTGCAGATTGTGTGCGGCCGCGTCACGGATCACCGTGTCCATGTGCTCTTCGGCTTCGCCGGCAAAGATGGACACGCCGAGCTCCTGCGCGGCTTTGATGTCGTCGGGCAGTTCCGGCAGCATCGAGAGGCAGCCCGAAACGTGGAAGCCGCCGATCATGACTTGAATGCCTTCGGCCAGGAACGGCCGGGCGATGTCGACAGAGCGCGGGAATTCGTTCGACTGGACGCCGACGATGCCCACAAGACCTTCGCCGCCGTTGTCCTTGATCAACTTGATGAGCTCGTCGAACCTGACGCGCTTGTTGGTCTCGTCGATGGCCGTGACGTCAATGGGGAGATCGGGGCCGAGCACACCGCGTTCGGCGGCTTCTTGAGCCAGGCTGTAGACGGCGGCAAGGGAGTTGGACGGCATCGTGGACTTGAGCCACTGCACCACATACCCGTCCTCATCGTAATGAGACGGTTTGATCAGGATGAATTGGAAACGCCGGCCGTTGCTCATCCGTGTTGAGTCTGTCATCCCTCAATCCCGTGAAGCGCCGTCCCCCAAGCACCGGGGAACTCAAGTCTTTGGGCAACTTCGGAAATTCGCGCCCTGGCCTTGTGACGCGTCTATCCCCCAATTCCGCCCGAAATTTGGCCAATCGGGCAGCCGCACGCCGCAATCACCGTGCGGTGCGATAAAATCCCTGCCACTCAAACATAAATTGGCCCGGTGGTCCAACGGATTAGGGGGAAGCGGGGCCAGGGGTCTGATTCTGGGGCGAATTGTCCTGCGGGTCCCGTTCCAGCTTGGTAAAGGCGGCGATGTCCTTGGCCAGAAAGTAGTTCAGCATGGTCCGGACCACGGCGATCACGGCAAGCTTCCAGATATCGTCCCAGGTGGGGGCGACAGCCGTGCGGACGATGTCAGCGGCGAGGGCGAATTCGAGCGCGAGCAGGATCCAGGTGGCGAACTTCAGCCAGATTTCCCGGCCGCGAAGGCTATCCGCCGTGCCGGAGACGATCGCCCGGAACAGGCCGATGACCGCTTGCGCCGATCCGAATGCCACGACGAACACCGCGCCGAACTCGACGCCGAGCGCCACGTAATTCGCGATTGCGTTGAAGCTTTCCTCGAGCGGAATGATGGCGCCCTCCCGGTCCGTCTCCAACGGAGACTAAGCCGATTCGGGCTGCGTCTTACAGCGCGGGGAGCAACGAGGGAGACTAAAGCTCCCCGGTCAGGAACTGGGCGCGGCCGAGGCCGAAGGACCAGTCCTCGTCCGTGTTCTCGACGATCGAGACCATCACGTCGGAGGGAGCAATGCCGCAAGAGCGCTCCAGCTCCTCGCACAGGAGCCGGTAGAAGGCTTCCTTCTTCTCGCGCGTCCTCGGGCGGGAGATGACCTGCACCATGACCACCTTGTCGGTGCGCTCGATGTCGAGGCCCGTGTCCTCGACGATCATGCGGCCGCGCTTGTGCTCCTGGACGATCTGATAGCGGTCGCGCTCCGGCACCTTGAAGGCGGCCAGCATCGCCCGGTGCGCCGCGTCGAGCAGCGTCTGGATTTCGTCGTCGGTGCGGCCTCGATGAGGTCAAAGCGGAGGAGGGGCATGGCGTCAAACGTCCTTGGCGAGTTCGCGCAGCTTGAATTTCTGGATCTTGCCGGTGGACGTTTTGGGCAGGTCCACGAAGACGACGTAGCGCGGGCATTTGAAGTGGGCCAGATGCTCGCGGCACCAGTCGACGATGTCCTTGGCTTCCGCCTTCGAGCCCTCGCGGAGTTCCACGAAGGCGCACGGCGTCTCACCCCATTTCGGATCGGGCTTGGCCACCACGGCGGCGCTTGCCACGTCGGGGTGCTTGTAGAGCGTGTCCTCGACCTCGATGGACGAGATGTTCTCGCCGCCCGAGATGATGATGTCCTTGGAGCGATCCTTCAGCTGGATGTATCCGTCCGGGTGCATGACGCCGAGGTCGCCGGAATGGAACCAGCCGCCGGCGAAGGCTTCCTTGGTGGCCTGCTCGTTCTTGAGATAGCCCTTCATGACGATATTGCCGCGGAACATGACCTCGCCGATTGTCTCGGCGTCCGCAGGCGTCTTCTCCATCGTGTCCGGGTCCATCACGGTCAGATCCTCGAGCGTGTGATAACGCACGCCCTGGCGGATGCGCTTCTTGGAGCGGTCATCGAAGGACAAGTCATCCCAGGCCGGGCGCCAGGCATTGAGCGTGGCCGGGCCATAGGTCTCCGTCAGACCATAGAGATGGGTGAGGGCGAAGCCCGCCTCTTCCATGGCGGCCATGACGGCGGCCGGCGGCGGCGCGGCGGCGTGGTTGAAGGCGACCTGGTGGTCGAAGTCGCGCCTCTCGTCGTCGGTCGCATTCAGCAGAACCGACATGACAAAAGGCGCGCCCGACAGGTGGGTGACCTTGTGGTCGGCGATGGCGTCGTACATAGGCTTGGCCCGGACCGCGCGCAGGCACACATGGGTGCCCGCCACCATGCTGAGCGACCAGGGGAAGCACCAGCCGTTGCAGTGGAACATCGGCAATGTCCACAGATAGACCGGGTGCTGACCCATGCCCGTGGCGATGGTGTTGCCGTAGCACATCATGGCCGCGCCGCGATGATGATAGACGACGCCTTTCGGGTTACCGGTGGTGCCGCTGGTATAGTTCAGCGAGATGGCGTTCCACTCGTCCGACGGCATGGCCCAAGCGTAGTGGGTATCGCCCTCCGAGACGAAATCCTCGTAGTCGAGATCGCCGAGCCGCGTTCCCGGTTCGCCGAGTTCCTTGTCCTCGTAGTCGATCAGGAGCGGCTTTACCTTTGCGAGACTGAGGGCCTCTTTCATCACGGCCCCGAACTCCGTGTCGCAGATGATGACCTTGGCCTCGGCGTGATCGAGCATGAAGGCGATGTTGGCCGCATCCAGCCGTGTGTTGACCGAGTGCAGGACTGCGCCCGTCATCGGCACGCCGTAGTGCGCTTCGAGCATCGAGGGCGTGTTGGACAGCATCACAGAGACGGTGTCGCCAACGCCGATGCCGCGCGTCGCGAGCGCGGAGGCGAGCTGGCGCGCGCGGGCGTAAAAGGTCTCGTAGGAGATGTGTGCGTCGCCATGAATGATGGCGGTATGGTCGGGATAAACGGCGGCGGCCCGCTCCAGGAATACGAGCGGCGTCAGCGGCTGATAGTTCGCGGGCGTCTTGCCGAGCCCGGCGTCATACGGATTTGTCATGGTCATCGTGGATTGGGTGCGTTTGGTTGCCGCACCCTAGCCACGGGGACCGGATGAATCAATTCCTCGTTATGGGCCGCCGGCAAAAAAATGCGCTCCGTGGACGGCGAGGTCCACGCGGTGCAGCCCGGTAGCCTCAGCGCTAGCTGGAGCGGTGCGAGTAGATGGCGAGCGTGATCCCGAATGCGCAGAACGCAACGATGATCAGGGCCAGAACGCCCATTTCGGTCGGGCTCATGAAGACCTCCCTTTCATCAAGAGCGACGAAGGGCATGCTCGCGTCAGAGTGGTATCGCGGCCTTGAGGGAGATCAAGCCTGGGTCGGGAGCGCGCAGACAGTCAGACGGCGGACGGGCTTGTGCGTTCGCGCTGCCCGCCCGGATCGTTGCAATCAGCCGTCGGACGAGTCCTTGTCCTCCGTGCCCTCAGCTTCCGTGGTCTCACCCTCGGTGCTCTCGGCTTCCGTGCTCTCGGCTTCGGTGCTCTCGCCTTCGACCTTCAGGTCCTTGAGCTTGGCGAAGACCGATTCCGCGTCCGGCGTCTCCTCGACCTGCTCGGGTGCCGCCATGGCGTCACGGGCCTCTTGTGCCAGCGAAGAGGCCATGTCGTCCTCCGACGGCTGGGGCGGAGCGAACGGGTTGGGGCCCTCGCTTCCGCCGGTCTCGCGCCTTGGGTGTCCGTCAGACCGATCGTCTCCTCGGTCGGGATCAGGGAGCCGGCCTTCTCAGGCGCCTTTCCGGCCTTCTTCTGCTCGCGCTCAAGCCGCGCCGCAGCCCGCTTCACGGCGGCGTCGAGATCGATCTGCGAGCACAGACCGAGCGTGACCGGGTCCTGCGCGACGAGGTTCGGCGAATTCCAGTGGGTGCGTTCCTTGATGGCCTGGATCGTCGGCTTCGTGGTGCCCACGAGACGCATGATCTGGCTGTCCTTCAGCTCCGGATGGCTTTTCAGAAGCCATAGAATGGCGTTGGGCCGATCCTGACGGCGCGACACCGGCGTATAGCGGGGTCCGCGCTTCGTCTTGACTTCGGGCACCTCGACCTTGGGCTCCAAGAGCTTCAGGCGATGCTTGGGATCCTCCTCGGCGATGTGGATCTCTTCGCGGGAGAGCTGGCTGGACGAGATCGGGTCCATGCCCTTGATGCCCTGCGCCACGTCGCCGTCGGCGATGCCCTTCACTTCCAGCACGTGCAGCTGGCAGAACTCGGCGATCTGCTCGAAGGTCAGCGACGTGTTGTCGACAAGCCAGACGGCCGTCGCCTTCGGCATCAATGGGGTGCGGTTCATAGTGACATTCAAACCTTGCTTAAAGGGGTTTCGTCGCGTCCCTCGCGTTTTTCAGCGAAAGAGCCAAACGTCCCAATGTGAGGGGAATGCATTCTATATAGGCGCACGGGCCCAAATAGGCAATCGGTTCCAGACGACGGCGCGCGGGCGCCCCGGAGGCCGGGACGCGCGGAATTTCGTGTCCGCTAGCTTGCGTTTACGGCGTGCTCACTTCGCCAGGCAGGACACGGCCGCGCTTCCACCGGCAGCGGTGCTGCACCAGGCTTGGCTCGAACCGCTGACCAGCGCCGCGCTCGGCTCGCTGCCGCCCTGGCACCAAGCCGCGATCAGGACTTCTTCGGCGCCGCATTTGGCGAATTGGCCTGGGCCGTCGGCCACGACCACGCGAATGTTGGCTTCCCCGGCGTCGCCCTTAGGCCCTGGCTCACCCTTCGGTCCAGGCTCGCCCTTTGGTCCCGCTGGTCCCGACTCGCCCTTCGGTCCGGCGTCGCCTTTGGGACCGGCCGCGCCCTGCTCGCCCTGAGGGCCAGGGTCGCCCTTCGGCGCTTGGGAATCGTTGCAGCCCGACAGCAGCAGGGCCGCCGCGCAGACAAATATCGTCGCAATCCTTGGCATGCGTTGCCTCCCCGTTCTGTTATGTCAGCACAGGTCGGTGGCAGCCTGATCTGCGCTGTAGGTGCTTTATTATTTCCCCATTCAAAATATTCGTGAGGTTGCACCTGAATTTTTGTCGACTCTTGCTCCGTATAACACAAGAGCATCGGGCATGATTGGCCAATTATGTCTGGGAAATAGTTACTTACGGCCAAGGAAGACTGGGCGCAGCCGGCATTGAACACTCTGCAATCGACCGGTGGCGGTTCGCCCCTCGCCGCATGGCCGAGCTGGGCGCGTCGAAAGGCCGTGCAGGCAGAAGGTCTTGAATCGGGCGCGCTGGTCACGACCTGCTGTGTTGTGCTGGACGAACCGATCAGACATGCCGCGCAGGGCGGCGCATTCGAGGACCGTGCGCCCTGGTGGGGCGGCGATCTTCAGACGTTGCGCAATATTGTCATGCGGCGGACGGAGCCGCTCCCGGGCCGGGCCAAGTCCGTCGAGTTCGAGATGCGGGACGGAAGCGGCGACCGGCTCAAGGGCACGCTTTCCGAGCCCGAGGCGCCGGACACGCAAAGCCCGCTCGTCGTGCTCATCCACGGTCTCACCGGGTGCGAAGACAGCGACTACATGCGGGCCTCCGCGCGGTTCCATCTGACCCGCGGGCGCATCGTTCTGCGGCTCAACCTGCGCGGGGCCGGCCCCGGACAGGCGCTCTCCAATAACTTCTACCATGCGGGCTCCGCGCCGGACGTTCAGAGCGTGCTCGAGGGGCTCGATCCGTCGCTAACCGGAAACGGCGTTGTCCTGATCGGCTACTCGCTCGGGGGGAACGTCCTGCTGAACTGGCTGGGTCGTGCGGACGCCCCGCCCTTCGTGACCGGTGCCGCCACCGTGTCGGCGCCGATCGAGCCGGCGCAGGCCTGCGAACGGATCCTGCAGCCCCGCAACGCGCTCTATCATCACTTCCTCATTCAGCGGATGAAGCGCGATGTGCTGGCCTCGTGCGCGCTATCGCCTGAAGAACGCCGAACCATCGCGGATACCCATACCGTCTTCGAATTCGACGACCGCTGGGTGGCGCCCCGCAACGGGTTCGCGGGCGCGGAGGATTACTATACGCGCACGGCCGGTGCGCAGTTTGTGCCGGACATCGCGATTCCGACCCTGATGATCCACGCGGCGAACGATCCGTGGATCCCGGCCGAGCCCTATCTCCATGCTGGGGACCGCGGCAATCCGAATGTCGAGATACGCCTTGCCCGGAGCGGCGGGCATCTCGGCTTTCACGAGAGCGGCGAGCGCGAGGCGTGGCACGACCGTATGATCGATGCGTTCATCCGCGACCTTGGCGTGACGCGTGGCCTCTAGGCGGTGATCATGACGATCTTGCCCACATGGGATGGGTCGTCGATGCGCTTGTGCGCGCCCACCGCCTCGGACAAGTGAAACACGGTGTCGATCACCGGCTTGTATTTGCCGGCGGCGATCAAGGGCCAGATTTTCTCTTCAATTACCTGCGCCATCTTCGCCTTGGCCGCATCGCTCTGAGCCCGCAGGGTCGAGCCGGTCAACGTCAGCCGGCGCATCATCAGCCGCATGAGATCCACTTCGACCTTCGATCCCTTCAGGAATGCAATCTGCACGATGTGACCTTCGAGAGCGGCGGCATAGATGTTCTTCTCGACATAGTCACCGCCGACCATGTCGAGAATCACGTCGGCACCGTGCTTGTTCGTCACCTCTTTCACGACGTCGACGAAGTTTTCCTTGCGATAGTTGATGGCGCGGACGGCGCCCAGGTCTTCGCAGGCCTTGGCCTTGGCATCGTCACCCACCGTGACGATCCTTGCGCCGAACGCTGTTGCGAGCTGGATGGCCGTGGTGCCGATGCCGCTCGCCCCGCCATGGACCAGCAGCCAGTCGCCTTCTTTGAGGCAGCCACGTTCGAAAACGTTGTGCCAGACCGTGAAAATGGTCTCGGGCAGCGCAGCCGTCTCCACGGTGCTCAGGCCGTGCGGAGCGGGCAGTGTCGTTGCTTCCGGCGCGACGGCGTATTCCGCATAACCCCCGCCATTGACCAGCGCGCAGACGAAATCGCCGGGCTTGAAACGGGTCACGTTCTCGCCGATGGCGACGACCGGCCCCGAGACTTCGAGCCCCAAGAGTTCGGAGGCGCCTTTGGGCGCGGGATAGAGACCTTGGCGCTGCAGCACGTCCGGCCGGTTGATGCCCGCGGCGGCAACAGCGATGAGGACTTCGTCCGCGGCAGGCTTCGGCATGGGCCGCGTTCCCGGCGTCAATTGTTCCGGCCGCCCGGCTCGCGGACTTCGATCACGGTCATGGTCTCTGGCAGCATTCTCGTCCCCATTCTGCGTTGCTTCTTCACTCTTAGAGAAGACGGCTGCGCGATGCTAGGATGAGCGCTGTCGCACAAGTGGGACGACCGGCGCGAGATGCGGAGATTTCGACCATGGACCTCAACGACCTCACACCGAAAAAGCCGAAGGGCCACGAGATCGGCCAGGACTATCCACGCTGTCGGAGGGCGAATTGCTGGCGCTGATCGAAACGCTGCAAGGCGAGATCGCGCGCGTCGAG
Source organism: Methyloceanibacter stevinii (assembly GCF_001723355.1). Lineage (NCBI taxonomy): Bacteria > Pseudomonadati > Pseudomonadota > Alphaproteobacteria > Hyphomicrobiales > Hyphomicrobiaceae > Methyloceanibacter > Methyloceanibacter stevinii. Next base: position 129,640 of record NZ_LPWE01000004.1, read on the forward strand.
GCCTTGCTCGCCGAGAAGCAATCCTCGCGCAGCGCCGCGGAGGCCGCGTTCAAGAGCTAGACCGGCCCGGACAGAGTTTCTTTAGGTAAAGAGGGCCTTAGTCTTAACCGGTTGTTAGGGACTCACCCGTAAAGTCATCGTTATCCAGTCCTCTGGATCTGAGTGGCCTGTTCCACTCTGTTTGACGCCTCCCTGTTAACTTCCTGAGCCGCCGTTTCGGCGGCTCCTTTTTTTTGCCCTCCGCTCGCCACAGCTTGCGTTTTAACCTTTCCTAACGGAAGGTAACGACAGCGCTGGCCCATGGCATAGTATGCCGCTCAATAAGAGGGGCGATGGAGTACCGGGGGACATGGCGGGGAAGACCGAAAATACGAGCTATGGTGACGGCGTAACCGTCTCATTTGGCGCGAAATTCGCGCGCTCCGATCAATTCAAGAGCGTCTTCCGCGAGGGCATGGCGCTGGTCGAGGCGGCCGCGGCCTATCTCGACGGCGACGGCCGCAAAGAGGCGCGCCAGCTCAAGCCGCCGCACTCCTTAGCCTATGCCACGGAGAGCATGCGTCTCACCACGCGGCTGATGCAGCTCGCCTCCTGGCTCCTGATCCGCCGGGCCGTGACCGAGGGCGAGCTGACCCCCGAGCAGGCGCTCGAGGAACAGCGCAAAATCAAGCTCCCAGTGGAAGATTCACGCCCCGTGCGCGACCTCGAATCGCTGCCGCAGCGGCTGCGCGCCCTCATCGAAGAGAGCGTGAAGCTGCAGGAACAGGTGGTCCGGCTCGACCAGATGATGGATTTCAAGCAGCCGGATGCCGATGCCCATCATCCTGTCGGCGCGCATTTCTCGCGGCTCCAGGCCGCTTTCGGCCGGGACGGCGAATAGGGCCGTCGCCAGCACCTATCAAGTGTCTGCTTGCCTCTATGGCGCGTCCGTCGCCTAGCGCAGCCAATCGGCGCAGAGGAAGGTTACGGCGGCAAGCGCCGCGGCCGACGGGACGGTAATGACCCAGGCGGCGACGATGCCAAAGAAGTGGGACCGCCGCACTAGCTTTCGGTGCTTCAATTCATCCGGCAGCAAGGCGCGGCTCCGGCCCTTGGCGTGCCTTCGATGCGTCCTCACATAGTTCCGCCGTCGCCGGCTGCGCGCCGTGTAGTGCTCGCGAAAGAAACCGACACCGAACACGGCGCCGACAACGATGTGCGTGGTCGATACCGGCAGGCCGAGCTGCGAGGCGACCAGCACCGTGAGGGCCGCCGAGAGCGCGACGCAGAACGCGCGCATCGGATTCATCTTGGTGATCTGATCGCCCACAATGCGGACGATGCGGGGACCGAACAGGAACAGGCCGAGACTGATACCAGCCCCGCCGATCACCATGACCCATAAGGGTACCCCGACGGCGCTCACCAGCGTTCCCGTCGTGGCGCTGCTGACGATCGCCGCCAAGGGGCCGACGGCGTTGGCGACGTCGTTGGAGCCGTGTGCGAATGACAGAAGCGCCGCGGAGCAGATCAGCGGCAGGTGAAAGAGTTTCCGCAGGCTCTGGTTGCGGTTCTCCATGCCCTCCGACTGTCTGCGGACCCAGGGCCTGGCCGCGAGATAGGCCGCGGCGTAGATGAGGATCGCGATAGCCGTGATCGCCGGCAGGCCCGGTTTCCAGACGTGCTTCAGACCCTTGATGACCAGATAGGCCCCAAACACCGCCGACATGATCCCGACCAGGACCGGCACCCATCGCCGCGCAGCAGTGATTTTGTCCTCTTGGTAGATCAAGTTGATTTTGATGAAGGCGAGGAACGCGGCGGCGATCACGCCGCCGATCAAGGGCGAGGTGAGCCAGCTGAGGGCAATGGACGCCATCACGAACCAGTCGACGGCCTCTGCGCCCACGGCCGCTAACCCCGCGCCGAGGACACCGCCGACGATTGAATGCGTCGTCGATACCGGGGCGCCAAGATAGGTGGCGAGATGGACCCAAAGCGCCGATGCCAACAGGGCGGACATCATGATCCATACGAACACTTCGCCGCTCGGAACGAGATTCGGATCGATGATGCCTTTGGAAATGGTCTGGACAACGCTGCCGCCGGCGATCATGGCGCCTGCAAATTCAAAGATCGCAGCAATGACAAGCGCTCCGGTCATGGTGAGGGCGCGCGCCCCCACTGCCGGGCCGACATTGTTGGCGACATCGTTGGCGCCAATTGTCAGCGCCATATAACCACCGATGATCGCGGCGGCGATAATCAGTACGCTGCTATGCGCGGCCCCTGCCTGGAAACTGGCAAAAATGCCCGCAATACCGAGAAAAAGGACAGCAATTCCAACGGAAGGCCAAGCGCGGGATACCGCCCGGGTCGCTTCTTCCAACTGCTCGATTTTCTGGAGGTCTTTGTCGAGAGAAGGCTTCTTGGTGCTGCCCAAGCCGACCGCTGATTCATCGCCGTTCTGCACTGGCATAAGGTGCGTGCCCCCGCTTTCCTAAGCGAGGTCATAAGAAGTTTCCGGCGGACTCACAAGCTTATGACAGAGCTATGACAACGATCGGCTCTTCCGAGTATGCCAGCTTGAGTTGTCAGGGGGAGCGAGTGCTTGCTGCCGGCCCGCCTTTTGGGGGCCGTGCGCTCGGAGACGTCGCGGCGGGTCTGTGGGATTTTGGCCGGACGGGCACCCGCAAAACCTAATCGACCTGTGAGCGCACTCCCACTCTACAGGGGGCTCGATCCGTCCAACTGTTGGCGCTTCTTGCCCAGCCGTCTCACGGCGGCAATCTCGCGTGCCCATTCGTTGAACGGACGGGCCGGCGTTCCACCCATCCGGGCCCCACTCGGCACATCGTCCTTCACATGGGCCATGCCGGCAATCAGCGCGCCATCGCCGATCTTGACGTGTTCCACCACGCCGGACTGGGCTCCCAGGATCACGAAGTCGCCAAGTTGGGCCGATCCCGCAATTCCCGTTTGGGAGATGATGATGCAGTGGCGTCCTATCACCACGTTGTGGGCGATCTGAACGAGGTTATCGATCTTGGTTCCTTCACCGATCTTCGTGTCCGTGAGGAAGCCCCGATCGACTGTCGAGTTGGCGCCAAGGTCGACGCCATCGCCAATGACGACCCGTCCAATTTGCGGGATCTTGAAATGCCCTTCCGGGCTCATGACGTAGCCAAAACCGTCCTGGCCGACGCGAGAACCGGCATGAAGCGTGACTCTATTGCCGACCAAGGCATGTGTTACGGACGCACCAGGACCCACAAAGCAGTCGGCTCCAATGAACACGCGGTAGCCAACCACGGCCCCCGCTGCAATCGTGGTGCCGGCACCGATTTTCGCCTCGCGCCCGATAACGGCCCCGGGCCCGATCGTGACACCCTCGCCAATCTTGGCGGTCGGGTGCACCAGCGGGCCGCCGATGGTCGCGTGCGGCGAGTCCTCCTCGGGGTGGAGCGACGAGGGATAGAGAAGCCCTATCGCCATGGCAAAGGCGCGATGGGGGGCGTCGGTGATAATCGGGACGACGTCTGCGGGAACGAGGCTGACGTCGGAGGGTTTGATGAGACAGGCCCGCGCCTTGGTGGCGAAGAGATCCTTGGCGTATTTGGGACCGGTACAAAATGTGAGGTGCGTGGCGGACGCGTCGTTCAAGGCGCGCAAGTCATCGACTTCAGCTAGGCCATCGTCGGCACTATTCAACTCACCGCCGACCGCGTCGGCGACGCATCTGAGTGAGACGGGGTTCCCGCGGTCAAAAAAGCCAGGGTGTTCCACGGTTCCTCCAAGACTGGAATCGAAACTGCAACGGCCATTCACGGACTGTGCTGCCAGGGCGAAAGGAAGCGTTGGGCGCCTTTCAGGCTGGGACAAACGCGATGGCCTGCCGTTTCGGGTTAGGGTTCACCTGCATCGGTAGAGGTATCCGGATCGGTCTCACCGACGCGCTCCGCTTGGCGCTTGGCCGTCTCTTCCTCAAGCCGCTTGAGCTTTTCCTGCTTCTTCCGAGTCTTCGCTCGCTCTCGCTCTGCTTTCTGAAAATTGTAGTTTGGCTTAGCCATCTGCACCTCGGCGTCTTTATTGAATCTCGATCACGTTTGCTTCGATCGGCGCGGTCTGGGGCGCTTGGCCGGCGCAGGCTTCAGAGCCGCCTCTTCCTTCTCGGAAGCTTCCTTCGCTAGTCGAAGCTCGCGCAGGCGGGCGGTCTTATTGGCGGTCGCTTCGCGTTCCCGTTCCTGATCGCGCATCAAGTTGTCATGGCGCTGTTGGCTTTGGCTGCGAACGAACTCGGCACTACGCTTGGCAGCTGTCATGCGCGTGGTCAGTGACGTTCTCATATCGGACCTTTGTGTCGGTTCGGAGTCCAATGGACAGGTTCGGGCAAAGCTAACGAGCCGCCCCCGAAGGGACGGCTCTAATTCACTAAGGCGTTAGTCTGAAAAGACTATGCGGCCTCAATGGTGCTCACAGCGGTCTTACCGCTGCGGCGATCGACCTCAGTGTCGAATGTGACGCTCTGACCTTCGGTCAGGTGCGTGATGCCGGCGCGCTCCAGCGCAGTGGCGTGTACGAACACGTCATTGCCGCCATCGGCGGGCGCGATAAAGCCGAAGCCACGAGTGGCGTTGTAAAACTTAACGGTTCCCGTATTCATCGGGGTTCCTTTCGTCCAAGTGTATGCAGTCGTGCCTGAAGACGCGCAAAGGCGCGTCTCGAAGCGAGATTGTCGATGTTTGGGAGGGTCTGAAACGTGCGCCTGAGCGCTACGGCCAATTGTCCGGCCAAATGTCGATCGCCTTATATAGGCGCATTTGGCGAAAACCACAAGATGTCGTGCGCGGGGCTGCCTCGGGCAACGGCTGCTTTGTCTTGAAATTGGCGGATCTTACTAAATCGCACTGCCGTCTGCGTGATCAATCCAGACGTTGAAGTCAACCAGCTCGTGCTGGCCGAAGCTGTGTGTCAACGGCACATCGGCCGCGTCACGGCCTCTTGCGATGAGGACTCGGCCCAAGCGAACGTCGTTATTGCGCGGGTCGAATACCCACCACCGTCCCGCGAGGTAGACCTCCATCCAGGCCGCAAAGTCCATCGGCGGATAGGGCGGCGGTTGTCCGGCATCGCTGACATATCCAGTGCAGTATCGCGCCGGTATATTGAGGCAGCGGCAAAGCGTGATCGCCAGATGGGTGAAGTCGCGGCAGACGCCGACTCCTTCGTTCAGTGTTTCCACCGCGGTGCGCGTGGCTCGGGAAAACTCGTACCCAAACCGGATACGGTTGTGCACGAAGTCGCAGACCGCCTGTACTCGCATCCAGCCGAGAGGCTCCTGCCCAAATTGCTGCCACGCGAAGTCAGACAGAATATCAGTCTCACAATAGCGGCTCGCGAGGAGGAAGGTCAGCACCTCACTCGGCAACCGCTCGACAGCGTGCTGCTCGGCGGTTGGGTCCTTTTCGTCAGGCAGGCCCGCATCGCGAATAATGCCGTCGGTCGACACACAGAATTCGCCTGCGGACGCGGTCAGCCGATTGCACCAGTTGCCGAAGCCGTCCCGATAGCTTTCGATGGGCACCGCGGGGCTGGTGGTCAGCAGATCAGGCCGCTCAAGGTCGCTCGTGCGTGAGTAGTGCACGCACAAGAGCAGGATCATCGGGGTAGGCGCAGTTAGCCGGTAGCTGAGGCGGCAACCCAGTCGCAGGCGCATGATTTTCTTCCAATTGGAGGAACGTGCCGATGCAGTGGCACGCTAGTCTAACGTACTTGGTCCGTTCGCGCCGCCATGCAATGCAAAGTTTCCCGCTGGCGACCTTCGGTCAAGGAATTGGCCGGCGCGCCATGTGAGCACTGCGGGCTTGTCCTACGTATGGCAACGGTGCCACCAGAGGGCCTCGTCCAGGCGCAGTATCGCCTGTTCAGCGCCCGTCTTCGCCGCGAATCCTGGCGGCAACCTCGATCGCGACGAGCCGAGCGATCATGACGGCGACGTAAAGCGTCCCGCAGGCTGCTTCCAATCCCGCCAGCGGCCGGGCAGGGCCCGACACGGCCACGATGTCCCCACATCCCACGGTGGTCAGGGTCACGAGGCTGAAATAGATGAGCGCGTCGCCCAAGTGCGCGCGATCGGTGTTCGCCGGAAGCCCGGCGAACGATCCGGGCTGGATGTGTTCGATGATGCCGTACAGATACGCGAACGCGACGGCCAGGAGCAGATACGCGACAACGGCACCCATGATCGTGTTGGCGTCGACGTCACGCCGCCGGGCCAGTTCGCCAAAGATCAGCGCGATGCTGAGAGCGAACCAGGCCAGGGTGACCGTGGCCGACGTCACTTGCAGCCATTGGGCCCCTGTCAGAAGGGCTCCCCAACGTGTGATGAGAGCCGCCAGCGTCAAGCAGAGATAGACCCACCGCGTGCTGTCTCCCCGTGCCAACCAATAGGCGCCGGCAATGAAGACGACATTGAAAAGCAGCTCGATGCCGAAGGCCGTGGCGGGACTCGTGGCGATCGGCGCAACGACGATCAAGAGGCACAAAATGAGTAGCAAGACGCCGAAGTTCGGCACTTTCTTCAGGCGCATCGGAGGCCTCCTCTCGTTGTGAGGGCGGCCACGAGCCGCGCCGTCGAATCATCCTTCGGTGGGATCATGGCAAGCATAGTCGTTGGCGTTGCCACCAACAAAAAAGCCGGCTCCCGAAGAGCCGGCTTTTTGCCTGGGACGTTGCCCCAAATTCTACGCGATGAAGCCTTCGCGCCCTCAAAGAAACTTTTCGAGGTCGGCGATCGCGGTCAGGAGGCGGTCGTGGTTCTGACCGGACGCCGCGTGGGTATGGCCCATCTTCCTGTGCTTCCCTTCCGAGGGTGTCGGCGCGTGAGCATCGCCATGCTCGATGGTCTCTTCGTGGGATGCGATTTCCGCGCGGTGCGCAGCGATTTCGGCCTCATGGGTGAAGATGTGAGCCTCCACGCGCTTGAGAATTGCCAGCGCACGCATGTGGTCCGCCGACCATTTCAGATGGTCCTGCTCGTAGCGCAGATGGTCCTTGTGCGCTTCGACATTGGTCTCGGTCATGACATTGTTCCTCCTGATCCTCCCGAAGTGTCAGAACCGCATGCTTCCAAAAAAGCGGACATTCGCGCCTGGTTCCAGCACGTTCTCACGCCGCTTGAAGGAGGCAGAGTTCAGCACCTTCTCGTCCAGGAGGTTATCGCCTTTCACGCCGATCCGCATCGTTGGGGCAAGAACGCCCGGCCCTGCGCTCGCGACCACATAGCTCAATTCGGCGTTGAGCAGCGTGTAGCCGGGGGTCGTCGGCTCTTCCGGGGCGACTTGGTTCTGCTCGAAGGCGTGCAGCAGGCCGACGCGTGCGAACCAGTTGCTGTCCCGATAGTAGATGCCGCCCCCAAGGCGGTGCGGCGGCATGCGCGGCACATATTCGCCGTCGTCGAACCGGGCATGAACGAAGTCGTATTGACCGTCGATGCCCCAGACACCGCGCCAAACCGACCCGACATCGTACTCGCCGAGCAGCTCGACGCCGTAGAACACGGCGTTGCGCTGTTTGAACAGCACTTGGTCGAAGCTGTGGCCGTGGCCTTCTTCCTCGTGGCCGTCTTCGTGGTGTTCGTCGTGATCTTCCCGTTCGCATGAATCGAGATCGACGCCACAGGTAAGGCCCGTGAGCTCCCGGTAAATGAAGCCATCGTAGTTGGTGTAGTAGCCGCTGGCGTCGTAGCGGAACTTGCCGACCGGCCGCTTCAAGCCCAGCTCGATCGTTTGGGCCTTTTCCTCGTTGAGGAAGGGATTGCCGATCTCGAACGTGTTGCTTGCGTGGTGCGCGCCTTTCGAAAAGAGCTCCGCCGCTGCCGGTGCGCGCTCGACGGCTTGACCGTTCAGCCGCAAGACCGTGTTGTTGCCAAGGTCGTACAGCGCGCCAAGTCCGCCGCTCACGGGTACGAACGTGCGATCGCCTCTGTAGGTCACGGGTGCTTCGGGATCGGCGATGCTGGAATAGCCGAAGCCGTCGACGCTGGCACTCTCGACCCGCAGCGCGGTTTGGAAACGCCACCGGTCGGACGCTTCGAGTTCTTCGAACCAGAACCCGGCGATGCTCTCGGTGTCCGCAGGCTCGAGGAGTGAATCGCCTTCGTAGCTCAAGCCTGCCGTATCGGCATGATCCCAATGAACGCCGACCGCCCCGCGCACCTCGCCGTAGCGGCTCATCACGGGCGAATGCTGGATCTCCATGCGGGCTTCCTGCTGCTCGTTGGTGAAGACCGAGCCGATCTCGAAATCGCCAGCCTCTTCTTCCTCGTGCTCCTCGTGTTCTTCATGTTCGTCGTGACCGTGCTCTTCCTCCTCGTGATCGTGACCGGCCGCGCTATGCCGCTCGAGCTCGTCATGAGCGTAGTCGGACGCGCCGAACCAGAAGCGGACGGCCTCGATGCCGGACGATTCCGGCCGCCACTCGCCTTTCACGAGAACCTTGTCCTGCACGAGATCGATCCGCGGCAAGAAGCCTTCCTCCGCCTCTTCGCCGGGAATGCCGTACAGGCTCTCGAAGCGCGCGTAGGACACGCCGATGAAGCCGTCGTCCCAGACGTGGGAGATACCCGCCGAGCCGCCCTTGCTGTTCACGAAGCTGTTCAGCTCTTCGCCGAGCGGCGTCTCGTAGTCTTCGTAGTCGCGAATGAAGCCGTCGGCATGAAGCACGATGCCATTTGAGCCGCCGGTCACGCTGAAGGCGCCGTCGCCGCCCGCGTCCACGGTGTTGCCGCCGCCCTTGATCATGCCCGAGAAGCCATGTTCGGGAAGGTACGTCGGAATGCGCTGGTTCTCGACGGACACCACGCCGCCGATCGCTTGGGAGCCGTAGCGCAAGGTCGAGGGACCGCGGACGACTTCGATCTTGTCGGCGTCCGAGGGGTCGATCGGGATCGCGTGATCTTCGGAGATGGCCGATACGTCGTGGCTTCCGATGCCGTTCTCCTGGATGCGGACGCGATAGCTGTCGAGGCCGCGGATGATGGGCCTGTTGGCGCCCGGCGCAAAGGTCGTGCCGGAGATGCCGGGCTTGTTCTGCAAGCTGTCGGTGATCGTCGCGCCGGGGTTCGCAAGGATCTCCCTCTCGGTCGCGACCGTCACGGGAACGAAGCTGTCCGCCCCGCTCACGATCGAAATGCCGGCCGGGATATCGATGTCGAGACTTCGTCGGTCTGTACGGGCGCGGGCTGCGCCGGTGTGCGCGAACGGCTCGACGTTTGCGTGCTGGGTCTCGAAGGGCTGGCGGGCCGCGTGCTTCTGCGCGCAGGGCTTGGCGCTCTAGAGGCGCCCGAGGCGCCGCTCGAAGCTTTTTTCGGCTTCTCTACCGGACTCGCCGTCGTGATTTCGATCGCGGGGAGTTCATAGACATCTTGAACCTCCCCGGCTTCTTGCGCGGTGGCCGCGCCCATACCGACTGCCAATCCACACGGAAATACGCACAGGAGCGCGATGCCCCTGTTTGGCCCCTGAACCATAACTGCCCCCACGCATTTTTGTGTTATATCATAACAATAGTGCGTGACGTTATAACATAAGACCTGTCCTGCCAAGCGTCCCGCGGGCCGTTTTCGGTCCGGACGCTTCACGTGGCTCGATGCTGGAATGGGCGAGGGGCGGACGGCGCTGACGCAAGCGGAAGGCCCGGTTTACAGAGGAACCGGGCCTTCACGCTCCACACTTGGTAAAGTGTCGGCAGGCGGCTCAAACGCGTACCGCATCTCCACATCGCCTCGAAATGCGCGATGGCGCCGTTCTGAAGGAGAGTCGAGTTGAACTGGTGGACACATCTACTTCGAGACGAACGTCTCGCCCATTCCTCTCCCGACATGCTGAGCTTCGAAGAGCTTGTGACCTTGCAGGCCACATTGCTGGCCAAAATGATGATGGTGAATAGCGCGCTTCATAGGCGGTATACGGAGCTGTTGGCATCGCCGGATCGCGTTCCCTCCAACGAGGAGGCTCGGGACGTCCTTGCCAGAGCAGCCAAGCATATCGACGAGCTGAATCGCATCATGCGCGATGAGTTGGCTTTTATCCTCAGCGAAAAGCACCACGGGGCCGACAACGACGAGGATTGATCGCGTGGCAGTGTCCACGGGCTTGCCTCGGACGCCTAAATTGATCAGGGCAGCGCGTCTCAGGGCGCCGAAACCCAGTCGTCGAGGTGGACGCATCGTCTCGTCTATTGCTTAGCCTTGTTGACGAACTCCTCCACCACATTCGACATGTCGAAGGATTTGCCGCCTTGCACGGGCGGGTATTCCGCAAGGGTCTGCAGATGCTGGGCCATCAGTTCGCCCATCGGCTGGATTAGCCACGAGACCTTCTGCATGAGGTGTCCGTAGGAGTCCTTACTGAAATAGGATTCGAACGGGTCCATGCGGATGTTGAAAACAAGCGGAACCGTTCGAGGGATGACGTTTGCGTAGTAGTCCTCCTTCGTCGAGAAGTGAAACTTCCACGGCCCCATGCGAACGGCCATCAGCTTGCTCTCGTAATAATAGAAGATATGTGTCCGCGCGGATTTGGGCGACTTGCCTGTCCAGTAGGAGAGATTGTCGACCCCGTCGATGTATTGCTTCTTCTCCGTTTCCATTTGCTCCACGATGTCGGGCACCCCTGCGGCTGCCGCGAAGCTCGTGAACATGTCCTGGTGACTCTGGATGCCATTGAGCACCTGCCCGGGCGCGATGGTGCCAGGCCAACGCAGCATTGAGATCACGCGGACGCCGCCTTCGTAGGTCGTCATCTTCTCGCCGCGGAAGGGCGTTGTCGCGCCGTGCGGCCATGAGGAATGTTCCGGGCCGTTGTCGGTCGAGTACCAGACGATGGTGTTGTCATCGAGACCCTGCTGCTTGAGGAAGTCGAGCACCAGGCCTATGTCGTGGTCGTGCTGGAGCATTCCGCTGCCGTGATAGTCGGCTTCGCTCGTGTACTCCTCGGCCGCGTAGCGCCATTTGTCGTTCAGCCGCGTGTAGAGATGCATCCGGCTTGTGTTCAGCCAGATGAAGAACGGTTTCCCTTCCTCTTTCGAACTCGTCATGAAGTCGAGCGCCTTGGGAATGACTTCCCCTTCGTCGAAATTCTTCATGCGCTCCTGGGTTAGAGGTCCGGTGTCTTCGATGGTCTGTTTGCCAACGCGGCCGAAGCGGGGATCTTCCGTCGGGTCGTCCGTGTCGCTCGCAAACGAGTGGATGACGCCGCGGGTGCCGAATTTCTTCTCGTAATCTTCGAGACTGCCGGCATAGGCCTCACCGAAACGCTGGTAGTCGCGCTGCTCGGACTCTTCCTGGGTGTTGAGGTGGTAGAGGTTGCCGAAGAACTCATCGAATCCGTGGACCGTCGGCAGGTGCTCGTTGCGATCACCGAGATGGTTCTTGCCGAAATGGCCGGTCCGGTAGCCCGCCGACTTGAGGACCTCGGCGAGACTGGGAGAAGCCGCTTGCAAGCCAAGCGCATCGCCGGGTTGCCCCACCGTCGTCATGCCGGAGCGAATTGGATACTGACCGGTGATGAACGCCGCGCGGCCGGCGGTGCAGGAGGGCTGAGCGTAGTGGTCGGTGAACTTGATGCCTTCGTTGCCGATGCTGTCGATGTTCGGCGTCGTGTAGCCCATGGTGCCCATGCCGTAGGCGCTCACGTTCTGCCAGCCGATGTCGTCTCCCCAAATCACTAGAATATTGGGTTTCTTGCTCGCCGCTTCCGTGTCCTGCGCCCACGCTATTCCCGGCGCAGCGAACGTCGCCACGAGCAGACCCACGATTGCCGTGAAGTGCCTCATCACTTTCCTCCCATGACCGGCGCAGCGGGTTCTTGAAGGGATCAGGTCGGATAGGGCCCGCCAGTCTGGTGAAAAGGACACCACCGTGGGCGCGCAAATTACAGACGGAAATTTCTATCAAGACGGAGCGCGGCAGCCGGATCCCGTAACAGCTTGCGTCTCATCGGGGGAAGCGGGGTGTCGCCGCTCCTGGGGCGCTCGAGCGCAGACAACAAAAAAGCCGGCTCCCGAAGGGCTGGCTTTTTGCGTGGGATTCGGGTCCCAGATCCTACTGGATGAAGCCTTCGTACTTCTTCTTGAAGCGGACGCCAGCTGACGACTGTGTCTGTGCCCTTAACCTACTTTTTCGATGTCGGGCAGCAACCACGACCGGTCGAAATAGGCTTCGGTCGGCGAGTAGAAGCGGAAGTACGGGAACCACGCCTTGCCCGGCACGGTGGGAATCCAATTCGTCGTGCCCGCCTCGGGTTCATCCGGCCCCATGTAGAGCGTTACCGAGCCGTCGTCGTTCACGTCGAGATCCATGCGCGACGACTTGTCGGCGACGACCTGCTCGTTGACGATCGCGCGCGCGTCGACACGTCGTAGACCGTGAGAGACCAGAACTCGGCCGCCGGCACGTCGGCGGGAACGGTCAACGTGTAGTTCTCGCCGCCGTCCAACCACTCCCCATCTGAGTCGCGATACGTCCCGAGATAGATTTGCCCCTGGCCCGGCGTCTTCGACTGCATGGCCGTGTCGTTGGTCACGGCCTCGTAGAACCAAGCGGCGCGCCCATCGAGTGCGTCGTAGTTCTCCCAGCGCTGGTCCACCGGCGACGTCGTTGCGATCTCCCAAGCAGACCCGTCGGCATAGTGCGACTGCTCCAGCCGGGGATTGAAGAAGTCATTGGCCTTGGCCATTGCCTCTCCGACGAGAACCGCCTCGGTCAGAATTTTCTTTTGACGTTCGTCGGGCGCGAATGGCTTGCCCTTTTCGAGGCCAAGCGGCTTCAGCATGGCCATGAAGAAGCGGTCCCGCTCCGCCACCGGCTCGCGTCCAAGGATGTCTGCTAGCACTTCGAAATAGCCGATCCCGCGCGGCTGCCAGCCCTGCCATTTCTTGTGATTGACTTCGGTGACCTTGGTCTCGTGCTCGTCGTCGATTTCGGAGAGCGGGTAGATCTGAATCCCGGCAAGGTCCTTCGCCTGCTGATCCTTGTCCTTGGCGAGAAGGCGGATACCGAAAAAGATGCTGTTCGTGGGAGTTTCAAAGACCTTGGCGCCCTCGACCTTCGGGGCTTCCGTTCCGGGCGCATAAAAGACATAGCGCCCCGGCTCCGTCATCTGCGTGATTCCGATCTGCCACATGGAGTGCGTGGCCCCGCGGACGTCCGCGTCGGGCATATCGATGACGATCGGGCCGGTCTCTTCGAGGTTGATGAAGCTCAGCGCATACGGAGTCGTCGTGTTGGCGGTCAGAAGTCCGTATTTGTCCTGCGTGTCGCGGTAGAGGACGATGTCGCCCGAACTCGCGCCGAAGGTCTCCTCATGTGCTTTCTGCCACTGCGCGAAGCTGACGATCGGGATGGCCCAGATATAGGCTTGGGTCGCCCGCTGGAAATCCATCTCATCGAACAGCTTCTGCTGTGTTTCCTTGGACGGATAACCGTTCTCGAAGTCGTGGGTGAAGGTCAGCGGTCCGACTCGGGTGTCGATGGTTTCTTCTGCCATCGCGTTTGCCGACGCCAGAGCGGCCACAGCCATGCTGATTGCCAGTCGCTTCAACATTGATACCTCCCGTGTTTGGCCTGTTCTAAGGGACCATGCGGACTTAGCGAACCATAGCGGTGAACAACGCGACACTCTACGCGGATCGTGCCAACCTAGTGTGGCGCGCAAACCTCGGAATTTTGGGAGACGGCGGCGAACAGCCGGCACCTGCCGGGGCGCAGGCAACAAAAAAGCCGGCCTTGAGAGGCCGGCTTTTTCTTCGTGGGATTTGGGTCCCAGATCCTACTTGATGAAGCCTTCGTACTTCTTCTTGAAGCGCGAGAGGCGGCCGCCACGGTCGATCAGGTGCTGACCGCCGCCGGTCCAGGCCGGGTGGGTCTTGGGATCGATGTCCAGCTTCAGCGTGTCACCCTCGGCGCCATAGGTCGAGTAGGTGAGGAACTCCGTGCCGTCCGTCATGACCACCTTGATCTGGTGGTAATCGGGGTGAATATCCTTCTTCATGGCTCAAAACCTTGTCTGTTCGGGCCACCCCGGCTTGCCGGGCGGCTCCGCGTCGCATCATCGTTGTCCTAGCGGAATTGGCCGCAGCCTATAGCGCGGAACCGCCGGTAGAGCAAGCATCTGCGGCATCGTCGAAGATCGCGCGTTCGTGACTGGAATTCGGGAAAACCGGGCTCTAGTACCGAATTGCCGGGATGCACTTGGGAACCAGAGGGACAAGGATGGACCAGACGGATGATCGTTTCGCGGATGTGAAGCAGCTCGCCTTGCGGGCCTCCGCGATTTCCATGGGGTTTGTCTTCCTTTCCGCCGCCTGGCGGCGCTTCTACAACGTCCCCGCCAAGCTCGACATCGACAGTGCCAAGGACGTGGCGAACAAGCTCGTGGCGGCGGCGCCGGGCTCGCCGATCGAGGGGTTGGTCCATTTCGTGCTGGCGCGGCCGGGGCTGGCCGAGTTCGCCACCTACGCCATGACCATCGGCGAGGCGCTCGCGGGACTGGGGCTCATTTTCGGCTTCCTGACGCGCCTGTCGGCGGTCGGTGCGGCCCTTCTGAATATCGCGCTCATGCTCATTTTCGGCTGGCAGGGTTTCGAATGCCTCGACGAATGGACCATGGCGGCGCTGGGCTTCGCGATCTCGGTCAGCGTCATGCTCTACGGGCCCGGCCTCTACTCCCTCGACAACGTGGTCGGCATCGATCCGCTCCGGGGCGTCTTCACCAAGGGCGTGGCCATCGCGCTGACGGTGGCGTCCGTGATCTTCACGGTCGGGTTCTACGACTACTATTTCGGGATCGCCCATCTGGAGCGGCGCACCGGCGTCGAGGCCTACCGCATCGTGGCGGAACCGGCGCCGCAGCCGGACGCGGCCATTCTCTACGTGAACGCGGGCGCCTCGACCAACGGCGCCTATGTGCGCAGCATCACCTTCAAGCTCGACAGCGGGGAGACGGTAACCCAGAGCGCGGAGGAGATCGGCGTCCTCAAGAGCTATTACGAGCCCTGGTCCCGGTCCGGCGTCCTGACCGACGGCGTGCTGCGGCTGCGGCTCGGTTCCAAGACGGAAATCCGCCTGCCGAAGGGGGCCGCGTCCGCGACGATCGACCTGATCGACAATGCCGATCAGGACGTGGTTTTTGCAGCGCCAGCCGCCGACTAGGCGCGGTTTCGCCGCCGGTTTGACTGCTCAGCCGCCGCGCGCAGCTTAACTTTGCGCTTATGTCCCGGAGATTTGGGGTGTATCTGGGGCTTTGCGCGCGGTGACAAGCCGCTTAAAGTCGCCCCGAACTGGCGCCATTTCGGACGCCGGACCAAAGTTCTGCTGGGTATTTCTGTTGCAACCTGTTCCGTTGAAGCCTGCGGGGACGCCCGCGCCATCCTCCGCCCCGACGTCCGCGGAAGCCGCCTTGGAGCCTGAAGAGACCGGGAAACCAAAGCGCGTGTCCCTGCGGCCTCTAGGGCAGCTCAAGCCTTATCTCCTGCGCCACAAAGGCATGCTCTTGGCCGCGCTCGTCTCCCTGGTCGTGGCGGCGGGGGCGATGCTGGCGCTGCCGCTCGCGCTGCGCCGGATGATCGACCTCGGCTTTTCGGGCATCGAGCCCGAGCTGGTGGATGTCTATTTCGGCACGCTTGTCGGCGTCGGCGCGCTGCTCGCGATCGCAAGCGCGGCACGGTTCTACTGCGTGAACTGGCTCGGCGAGCGGGTGGTGGCGGACATCCGCACCGATGTCTTCAAGCATCTCACGGGCCTCAGCCCCGCCTTCTATGAAGTGTCCCACTCCGGCGAAGTGATGTCGCGGCTGACGGCGGACACGACCCAGGTCAAAGCTGCCGCCGGGACCGCCGTGTCCCAGGCGATGCGGAACCTGCTGCTGGTCGTCGGATCCGTCGCGATGATGATCGTGACGAGCCCCAAACTGTCGCTGGCGGTTCTCATCGCCATTCCGCTGATCGTTTTGCCCCTCGTCGCTTATGGCCGGTCCGTGCGGGCCCGCTCGCGCTACGCCCAGGACACTTTGGCTGAGGCCTCGGCCTATGCCAGCGAAAGCCTCGGCCAAGTGAAAGTGCTGCAGGCCTTCACCAATGAGCGCGCCGCCACGAGCCGCTTCCGCCGCGCCATGGACCGGGCCTTCGAGGCCGCCAACGACCGGGCCAAGGCCCGGGCCGGGTTGACGGCGATCGCCATGTTCTTGGTCTTTCTGTCCGTCGTGGGCGTTCTGTGGTACGGCGCGCAGGACGTGCTGTCCGGCTCGATGTCCGGGGGCACGCTCGGCCAATTCGTGCTGTATGCGGTCTTCGCCGCCGCCGCTGTCGGCGGGCTCAGCGACGTCTGGGGCGAAGTCGCGCAAGCCGCGGGCGCCGCCGAACGGCTCGGCGAGTTGCTCGAGGCGGAATCCGAGATCCAGTCGCCGCCCCATCCGACGCCGATGCCCGAACCAGGGCGCGGTGAGATCGCATTTGACGACGTGTCTTTCGCCTATCCGCTGCGGCCCGACATTGCAGCCTTGGACGGGGTGAGCTTCACGGTAAGGCCAGGCGAGCGCGTCGCTCTCGTCGGACCGTCAGGCGCGGGCAAGACCACCATCTTCGCGCTGCTCTTGCGCTTCTACGATCCGAAATCGGGCACGGTCCGCGTGGACGACGTGCCGGTGGACATGGCGGATTTGCACGATCTGCGGTCGCGCTTCGCCATGGTGCCGCAGGAGACGGCGCTCTTCGCCGACACGGTCGCCGCCAATATCGCCTATGGGGCGGAGACGGCGACACGGGCCCAGATCGAGGCGGCGGCTAGGGCCGCGTTCGCGCACGGCTTCATCGCCGAATTGCCGGAAGGCTACCAGACGCAGCTCGGGGAGGGCGGCGTCACGCTATCGGGCGGCCAGCGTCAGCGCATCGCCATTGCGCGGGCGGTGCTGCGCGATGCGCCGATCCTCCTGCTGGACGAGGCCACGAGCGCGCTCGATACCACCAACGAGACCCTGGTGCAGAAGGCGCTGGACAAGGTGATGGACGGACGCACGACGCTCGTTATCGCCCACCGTCTTTCCACGGTGGTGAATGCGGATCGCATTCTGGTCTTCGACCGGGGCGAACTCGTGGAAGAGGGCACGCATCAGCAGCTGATCGCGAAGAGCGGGCTGTATGCGCGGCTCGCCTCGCTGCAATTCGCACCCGACGCAGCCGAGTAGGGCCTACCGTTCCGTCAGCTTGAGCTCGATGCGGCGGTTGCGGGCCAGCGCCGTCGGGCTGTTGCCGCTGTCGATGGGCTGAAATTCGCCGAAGCCGGCCGCGACGAGATGCTCGGGTGCGATACCGCGCGCCATGAGATAGCGCACCACCGAGATGGCGCGCGCCGCCGACAGTTCCCAGTTCGAAGGGAAGGTGGACGAGGAGATCGGCGTGATGTCCGTATGTCCGTCCACGCGCATGACCCAGGGGATGTTGGTGGGAATGTTGCCCTCGATCTCTTTCAATGCCGTGGCGAGGTTATTGAGCTGGCCGTAGGCGCTCGTTTTCAGCGTCGCCGAGCCTGGATCGAACAGTACGTCCGAGGGGAACACGAAGCGGTCGCCGACGATCCTGAAGTCCTTGCGCTGTCCCAGCGTCTTGCGCAACTCGCCGAAGAAGTTCGAACGGTATTGCGCCAGTTCGCGCGCCTTCCTGGCGAGCGCCACGTTGAGGCGTTCGCCAAGATTGGCGATCGTCTCCTGGCTCTCCTGATCCTTGGCTTCGGAGGCTTCAAGCGCCTCGTTCAGCGCGGCGAGCTGGAGGCGCAAGGCGGCCAGTTGCTGATTGAGCAGTTCCACCTTGGCGAGCGCGTCATTTGTGATGTTGCGCTGCTCGTCGAGCTGCGTCCCGAGCGCGGCGATGCGTCCTTCCGCATCGTCCGAGGCGCCGCTCGCATCGCCGAGCAGGCCGGTCAGGCGCTTGTTCTGGGCCTGGGTATCGAGGAGCGTCGCCTGCAGCGCGGCGAGATTGTCTTCGGCGGAATCCTTTTGCGACCGCTCAAGGGCGAGAAGCTCGGTCAATTCGGCAAGCTGACGGTTGAGACGCGACAGCATCGTGTCCTTGCCGCTCGACGCCTGGGTGATGATGTAGTTCGTCACCATGAAGAGCGACATCAGGAAGATCACCACGAGCAGCAGCGTGGAGAGCATGTCCACGAAGCCCGGCCAGAGATTGGTCTGATATTGGCTGCGGCGGCCGCGGGCGAGAGCCATCTATCGTTTCCTCGCGTGCATGATCTGCCCCGTCGCGCTCATTGGCCGGTAGGCGCCTTGGGCTTGGCCGCGACCTGGCGCAGGACGGTGGCGATCTCCTGCTGCTGCTGGGCCTGCTCGTCGGCCCATTCGCGCACGACCTTCTGCTCGGCGCGCATCTGGCGGATCAGCTTGTCGACCCCTTGGGCGAGGTCGTGTACGGCGGCTTCGGTCTGGCCTCCCTGGCCGACGCGGTCGCCGAGGTCCGAAATCGAGCGCTGCATATCCATCAGCGCGTAGCGCAACTGCGGCGGCACACTGTCGCCGGGATCTGTGGTCTGGAGCTCGGTGACGTTGGCGAGCCAGTCTTCGAGTTCGTTGTAGAAGCGGCTCTGGGCATGGCCGGCCTGCAGGTCGAGGAAGCCGAGAATGAGCGAGCCGGCGAGGCCGAACAGTGAGGACGAGAAGGCGATGCCCATGCCGGAGAGGGGTCCGGCGAGGCCTTCTTTCAACTGATCGAACAGCATCACGCTTTCGCCGCCGCTGGTATCCAGCGCGCCGATCGTATTGCCCACGGAACTGACGGTGGTCAAAAGGCCCCAGAACGTGCCGAGCAGTCCGAGAAACACGAGGAGCCCGACGAGGTAGCGCGTGGTCTCGCGCTGTTCGTCCAGGCGCGAGGCGACCGAATCCAGCAATGTCCGTGCCGATCCGGTTTCGAGGCTCAGATTCCCCGTCGTGTCGCGCAGCATGGTCGCCATGGGCAGGAGCAGCACGGGCGGATTGGTCTTGGTCGTGCTCGCATCCGTGATGCTGAAATTATTGACCCAGTTGATTTCCCGATAGAGCCGCAGCACCTGGCGGAAGGCATAGACGCAGCCGACGATCAGCACGCCGATGATGAGCCCGTTCAGGCCCGGATTGGCCATGAAGCTGATCCGGAGCTGGCCGGTCTGACCATCGAGGATGATCGCGAGCAGGACGGCGAGAACCAGAAACAGCGACATACGCCATAGAAAGATCTGCGGGCGCGAGAGCTTAGTCCGATAGGTCTTGCGTGCCATTGGTCTTTGCTGGGGTCCTTGTATGGCGTCCAGCCATGCATCCTGTGCTCGAAGGGCTCGCGCGATTCGCGCAAGTTTCACTCAAAACCGAGAGTACCCGATTAGTTTGACAGGCAAAACGGCAAGCTAAAGGCGGAGTTCCGCCCGGCAGACCTAGCAATTCTACATGCCGGCAGGCTTGAAGCCGCGCTAGCCGGCTTTCGCAGGCGAGGGGGCCTTGGCATTCGCGGCCTTCAGAAGCTTCAGGAGCTTCATGTGGATCGTCTCATTGCCCGCGACGACGCCGCCGGTTTCGAAGATCTTGTCCTTGCCGTTCGTGTCGGTGACGTAGCCGCCGGCCTCTTTCACCATGACGATGCCGGCCGCCATGTCCCAAGCGTGCAGGTTGTTCTCCCAGAACCCGTCGAACCTCCCTGCGGCGGTCCAGGCGAGGTCGAGGGCCGCCGAGCCCGTGCGGCGGACGCCGGCACTCGTTCCCATGACCGTCTCGACTTCGCCAAGGAAGCGCTCGTGCCCGGGGCGTCCGCTATGGGGAATGCCCGTGCCGATCACCGAGGTGGCGAGTTCGGAACGTGCGGCCACGCGAATGCGCTTGTCGTTGAGAAAGGCGCCTTGGCCCTTCTCGGCGGTGAAGGTCTCGTTCATGACCGGGTTATAGATCAGCCCGGCGACGAGCTCGCCGTCGCGTTCGAGGGCGATGGAAATGGCGAAGATCGGGATGGAATGCAGAAAGTTGGTGGTGCCGTCGAGCGGGTCGACGATCCAGCGGTGAGTGCCGTCGGGCCCTTTGATCTCGCCGCGCTCTTCCATCAGAAAGCCGTAACCGGGCCGGGCGCGGGAGAGTTCGGCGAAGATGATCTCCTCGGCGCGCAGATCCGCGGCGGTAACGAAATTCGCCGGTCCTTTCACGGAGACCTGCAAATGCTCCACCTCGCCGAAGTCGCGGGCGAGGCTGCGGCCTGCCTTGCGGGCAGCGCCGGTCATGACGTTCATCAACGCGGATGCGGGCATGGGGCTCCTTAAGCCTCTTATTGAGCGTGCGATGTTGGCCCGATTACCGGGCGGGGCCTGCGTGTTTACGCGTCGGCGCGTCGGACGTAGGCGACTTCGTTCGTATCGACCACGATTTTCTCGCCCGCCTCGATGAACGGCGGCACCATCACGCGGACGCCGTTTTCGAGCATGGCCGGCTTGTAGGACGAGGCCGCGGTCTGCCCCTTCACGACCGGGTCCGCTTCGACGATTTCAAGCGTGACCTGGTCGGGAAGCGCGACGCCGATGGGGCGTCCTTCATGGCTTTCCACCATCACCGTCATGCCGTCCTGCAAAAAGGCGGCGCGGTCCTCGAGAAGGTCCCGGGCGATCTGAATCTGATCGTAGGATTCAAGGTCCATGAAGGTCAGCATGTCGCCCTCGGCAAAGAGGAACTGGTGGTCCTTCTGCTCAAGGCGGACCCGCTCCACCGTTTCGGAGGCGCGGAAGCGTTCGTTGAGCTTGGAGCCGTCGATCAAGTTCTTGAGTTCGACCTGCGCGTAGGCGGGACCCTTGCCGGGTTTGACAGCCTGGGTCTTCACCGCGACCCACAGGCCGTTCTTGTGCGTGATGACGTTGCCGGGCCTGATCTCGTTGCCGTTGATCTTCATGGTGTGCCTATTGGGTCCCTTTCGGGTGTGTCGTGGTCTGCGATTTGGGCTGTGTCGTGCCGGCCGCGCCCTCCGGGGCCGCGTTCTGGGGGCTCACCGTCTGTGAACTTGGACTGGGTTTAAGACTTTGCTCCTGGCCGCTGTCAAGGGCGGCGGCAGGCTGCGGCTCGCCGAGCGGTTTCACTTCGCTGACCGTGGCGCCCTCATAGGCGTCGACGAAACGGTCGGCTTGGGCCCGCTGCTCCGGGGTCAGCTTGGTCAGCATGATGTCGAGGGTGAAGTCACTGCGCCGGCGTCACGTGCGATCAGATGCCACTTGGCCGCCTCCACCAGGTCGAGCGGGAAGACGAGGCCGTTGGCATAAAGCGCGCCAGGCGATTCTGGGCGACGGGGTTGCCCTGTTTGGCCGCGAGAGAGAACAGGGCGGCTCCCTTCTCCTCGTCCTTCTCCACGCCCCGGCCTTTGAACAGCATCGTGGCGTATTCCACCTGGGCCGGGGACAGCCCGGCGTCGGCAGCCTTGCCGGTCCACTCGGCGGCCTTCTTCTCGTCGAGCGGGACCCCGCGGCCGAATTGGTAGAAGGCGCCAAGATCGTACTGGGCCTGGGCGTTGCCGCTCTCGGCCGCCTTCTCCATCCACTCCGCGGCCTTGGCCTCGCTGGCCTCGCGGCCCTCGCCTTGCAGGTACATCAGCGCGAGATTGTACTGGGCGGCGGGGTTGCCGCTGTTGGCCGCTTGTTCGAAGAGGTTGGCCGCGATACGGGCGTTTTTCGGCGTGCCGAGCCCCTTGGCCGTCAGGAGGCCGAGCGAAAGCTGTGCGTTGGTGTCGCCGAGATCGGCGCCCTGGGCATAGGCGTTCGCGGCCTCAGTGTAGTCTTGAGGGACACCGAGCCCGCCCGCGTACATCTCGCCCATCAGCGTGTAGGCTTCCTTGGAGCCTGCTTCGGCCTCCTTCTTCGCAAGCTCGAGGGCCTTCTGATACTTGCCGGCGGCGAAGGCCACATAGGCCGCGCTCTCTTCGGCGTGGGCCGTGACCGCCAGGCCGGTAAGGGCCATGGCAGCGAGCGTCAGCGCGACCAGTCCGGTACGGAATTTCCTCATGCCTCTCTCCGAATACTGCCAATGGCTGCGTCGATCTCGCGCAAGACCGCGAGGGGATCGTCGCCGTCCCAGATCGAGGACGGGGGCGCGATGAAGTCGACGCCGCGCTCGGTCAGAGCCACGGCCTCGCGCACATCCGCAATGTCCCAGGCGACGCACGGCACCACGAATATTTCCGACCACCACGCGACCGTGTCCGACAGCGCGTCGAAGTCGTCCGCGTCCGGGGCGGCGAAGGCCACATAGTCCGCGCCCGATTCGGCCAGGGCCATGGCCTCGTGCCGGCCAAGGCCGCATGCCACGCCGATATTGGCGCTTTCACCCAGGGTCTTGCGGGCTTCGGCATAAATTTCTTCGTCCGCGGCGATGTGGACGCCGTCCGCTCCAAGGTCCTCGGCCGCGGTGATGCTGCTTTCGATCAGGCAGGCGGCGCCGGCCCCTTGGATCTTGTCGATCAGCCCGTCGAGGACGGCCGGGTCAAGCGGTTCGCCGCTGCCGCAGATCAGAACGCAAGCGGGCGAAAGCTCCGATAAAGCCTGGGAAAGTTGCTCGCTCTGCCTGGCTGTGAACGGTGCTGCAACCTGAAGGTAAAGGCGGCATCGGGGCTTCAATTTGGACATGATCGGCGTCTGCGCAGGGGTGTCGATTGTTGCGGGGAGAAGGGTCGCGAGGCTTGTCTCAAATCATAGGCCTCGCCGGACTGTCAAACTTTGCACAGGGTTGCGTGAGAAGAGGCTTGTCGGCGCGCCGTTTCCGATTGAACATGGCGTCACCACTTATTTCGCCAGCCGACTGTTCCATATGCAGAACATGGCTTTTAAGACAGCTGGCTTTCGCGAGAATCGACGGCGCTTGGCTGGGAGGGCGAACGTGATGGCGCAAACCATGATGAAATTGGACCCAAGCGACCCCCTCGCGCGTTTTGATGCAGCGCTGGACGCGCTTGAGGGAAATCTGGCCCGCGTTCTTGCGGACGACCAGGGCCAGGTCCAGTCGGCGGAGATCCTGGAACTGCGCGAACAGGTCAAGTTTTTGACCGACGAGCGCGACCAGCTTCTGGCCGATCTGGAGGTCGAGCGCACCCGCGTGCGGCGCCTCAAGGCGGCGAACCAGGAAGTGTCCGACCGGCTCGACGCTGTCGTGGGCGCTTTGAAGGACATGGCCCCTGCGATGCAGGGGTAGGTCCGCGACGGGCTGGCAGGAGGCTAGGAGCAGCATATGGGGCAAGTCGTTGTGACGTTGAACAGCCGGACCTACCGGCTGGAATGCAACGAGGGCGAAGAAGGCCACCTTGCGGAACTTGCCGAGTATATCGGTGCACATGTGGAGGAGATGCGGCGGAATTTCGGCCAAGTGGGCGACGACCGTCTCATTCTCATGGCTGCCCTCGTCGTCACGGACGAGCTGTGGGCGCTGCGGGCCGATGTGGAGAACTTGCGCGCGCAGCTCGCCGAGGCGCGGCGCGACAAGTCGGAATCGGATGAGAACGCCCGGTCGATCGAGTCCCAGCTCTTCGCCAAGATCGGCGAAGCGGCCGTGCGGCTCGAGGGCCTCAATTCACGGCTCACGGAAAATCCCGGCGGCGGACACTAGGTCCCGGGGCTAGTTCTCTGTGGCCGGTGGGGCTTGGTGAGACAGCGTCTATCCGACACCTGTTCCCAGGCCGTTGCACTCCCTATTATAATGGGTCCGGGCTGCGGGGCGCGTTAGGAGCATTTATTCCAGGGCCCTATAAGATTCCATGGGAGTTGACCCTGACGGAGATCGTGGTCTCTGTCACTCGGCGCCCACCTACTTAAGTAGGGACACCCGGGATCTTCGCTCCGACGGCCACCGCGGCCCCCATTTCCCGATCGGCCCGCCCGCAACCACTGGCGGGACTTCCCGCTGGCGCTGCCCTCCCTCGACCGGGAGGGTTTTGCTTCCTCGGGGTGGCGGCCCGCACGACAATTCTGTATTGACCCCCGCAGGATGAAATCAGCTCGGATGCGCCCGTCTTCATGCGTTTTCTCTTTCTAGGCGATGTCGTCGGCCGTGCCGGGCGTGTGGCGGTCCTCGAGACCCTGCCGAAATTGCGCGAGCGCTACGCCGCGGACTTCGTCGTCGTCAATGGCGAGAACTCAGCCGGCGGGTTCGGTATTTCGGAGACGATCCTCAACGAGTTGCTGGATGCCGGGGCCGATGTGGTCACCACCGGCAACCATGTCTGGGACCAGCGCGAGGCGCTCGTGTTCATCGAGCGGTACGACCGCCTGCTGCGCCCGCTCAACTTCCCGGCCGGCACGCCCGGTAAGGGCGCGGGCCTCTTCAAGGCCGCCAACGGCGCCGATGTCCTGGTGGTCAACGCCATGGGCCGCGTGTTCATGGGCGACCTGGACGACCCGTTCCGCGCCATCGACGACCAGCTCGCGGCCTGCCCGCTCAAGACGGGCGCCGATGTGATCTTCATCGATTTTCACGCGGAGGCCACATCCGAGAAGGAGGCGCTCGGGCATTTCGTGGATGGCCGGGCGACGGCCGTCGTCGGCACGCACACCCATGTCCCGACGGCGGACCATCAGATTCTGTCGGGCGGGACCGCTTATATGAGCGATGCCGGTATGTGCGGGGATTTCGACTCGGTGCTCGGCATGGACAAGGACGAGCCGATCAGCCGCTTCCTGAGCAAAATACCCTCGCGCCGTTTTGCGCCGTCCAAGGGCGACGCCACGGTCTGCGGCGTCGCGATCGATGTGGATGACGCGACAGGGCTTGCCCGGGCCATCGCGCCAGTGCGCCTTGGCGGCCGGCTGTCCCAGGCCGAGCCGGCATTCTGGGGCGAACGGGCTTAAGCCGAGCGCCGGTCCTTGGCGGGCTGGAAGGCCACGACGGTGTTGCCGTCCTTGGCTTTTGGCGCCTTTCCCCGGCGCGAGAGCCCCTGCAGACAGGAAATGGCTTCGTCGAGATGTTCGAGGGCGCGGCCCGCGTCGAACGACTCGCCATCCAGGGCCATGCGGGCCTTGGCCATGTGCTCGGCGGCGTGCCCGCAGACATTGGCGACACCGGGCTCCTTGGCAGGCAAATTTGCCTGTTCTCCCTGTGATCTGCCAATTTCGGATAGCTTGATTGCCATATCGTCCCCCCAATCCACCACGGGCTTTCGAGCGCCCAAGCCGTTATTTTTCAGGGCATTAGGGTTAAGGCTTTCCTAAGCGGCCGATAGGAGACGCGCGCGCGCGAGCCGAGACTTGGTAAGACCGGGACTAAAATGTCACAAGAGATTCAAAATCGGCCCGAACTGGCTGTTTCGCGATTTATCGTCGCGGCCTCACGACGTATAAAGGCGGGGAGATTTCCGCGACTCGCTATTTTCACGTGTCATGCGGAACGGCCAAGAAACGGGGGAAGGACATGGAGATGTTTGGGGGACTGACAAGAACATCCAGCCGCATTGCCATTGCA